>CAIKUF010000146.1 GCA_903830565.1 uncultured bacterium
CTCCACGTGAGTAGCTCGGCAGGCGTCAAGATCTTCGTCGCCAATGGCGCTGCCGACGGCGTGACAGCGGCAGCTCGGTGTAGAAGTGCCCGCCGTGGAAGAGCAGCGGCGACGCGCCTTCGCGGCGTTCGCAGCGCTCGACCTCGCCGACGAAGATGATGTGGTCGCCCTCTTCGTAGCGGCTGCGGTTGGCGCACTCGAACACCGCCGCCGCGCCCTTGATGATGGGCGCGCCGCCGGCGCCTTCGCGCAGCGCTAGGCCCGCGAAGCGGTCGGCGCGCGGGCCGGCGAAGCGCTCGGCAAGCGCGCGCTGGTCGGCGGCGAGGATGTTGATCGCGTAGTGCGAGCCGGTGCTAAACGCGGCCAGCGAGCTCGCCTGCCGCGACAGGCTCCAGAGCACCAGCGGCGGCGCGAGCGAGACCGAGTTGAACGAGTTCGCCGTCAGCCCGACCGGCCGCCCGCCGGCGTCGCGCGCGGTGACGATGGTGACGCCGGTGGCGAACATGCCGAGCGCGTGGCGAAAGTCGGCGGAGGTGAAGCTCGGCGGGCGAGCCGGGCGCGGCAGGGTCATGCGCGGATTGTGCAGGAGGGTTCCGCGTGTCGGCGGTGCGAACGGGCGTTGGCCTCTTCGGCAGTGGGCCGTTCGCCAACGAGTTGGGTTGCTGGCAAACGGCGACGCGGCGCAGCGTGGAGTCAGCGCACGATTGCCGCCAGCCAATCGTCCAACCCACGGATGCGCCCATTCGCGATGTAGCCCAGCACTTTCTGCATCGTGGGCTCAGGCTGATCGCCGTAGACCGCGCGAATGGCCGCAGGGCTGATGTGAACGACAGTCGTGATCATCAGATTGTTCGCGGCGTTCATCTCGCAGGCTCTGGCAAGACGCGCGGGGTCGAACTCGTTTGTCAGCAACACATAGTCGAACCTGCGGTTCGAAGACTCGGCATTGACGTAGCTCGTGAACTCCGCGGGGAACTGCTTCTCGCGGTCCGCGCGAATGCTCCACTTTGCCGTGACGAGCATGCGTCGCTCGTCCGCTGTATGAATGATCGCCAGGTCCACCTTGTTGCGCTTGTCGCCCTGCCGCGTGTTGGCAAAGCCGGGAATGTCGGGCAACAGGCAGCGTGGTCGAATGTCGAGATTCGCTCGGGCGTCGGCGCGACGGATGACGGCCGAGAGCACATCTTCGAAGCCTTCGCCGACAATGTTCTTTCGCTTGTTCTCGACAGCGATCAACGCGCGAATTCGGCGCGTGACCTCACGCCATTGATCCTGCGTCGGCTCCTGCAACAATCCCGCGCCAAGCACATCCTGAATGATCGCGACGATGTCCGGGTCCTCGCCCGGCTCAGGGAAACCGCGATCGATGAATGGCGCCCGTTGTTGACGCGCACGGCGAACAAGCCTTTGATACTCATCGACCATGAAGTGAGCATGATCCTCGGCAACCCGCCTAAACAGCCAGTCGATGCTCTCGCCGACACTGCCCGGTGTTTGGCCGAGCGACGCAGCCAGCCAATCATGGAAACGCAAGTTTCGCTGGTGCCAGTTCTTGCCCGGCTGGCACTTGTCGCTCTCGTAGCAATGAGCTAGGCCGGTGGTCTTGTCGGTCCATAGAAGCAGTTGATACACGGCTTTCCACGGTTCTTCGCTGTACTCCGACAGGAACCGCGCAATCAGACGGGTTCGATTGACCTCGCCGAACGGAGCAGTCACGCGAGCGGGCTGCGATCGCGCGCTGACCATCGCCACCTCAGGCTGCGCGAAGTTGTTTCGCGAAGCGGCCCGAGAAGAGCGCGTCACGCAGCGCCGATGCGCAAGCCTTGGCGAGCAAGGGAGGCACCGCATTGCCCACCTGCCGGTAGCGCGAGTGCGCGGGTCCACCGTCATGCCTTCCAAGAAGTGCGCCAGAGCGCGAGTCGGTCGTGAACACGAAGCGATCTGGAAAGGAATGCAGGCGCGCGAACTCACGTACCGAAAGTGAGCGCAATTCGCGATAGTGGTAAACGGAATCGGCCTTCGTGTTCAGCGTCCACGACCAGATGTCGGGATGCAGGCGCCTGTAGGCGTAATAGTGCCGCCGGGACAACAGCCCGGACCCGTTCTCATGACCCCACTTCTCGCCGCAGAGGTTGCGCTGCATTAGTGCTTCGGGCAGGTCGCGGTGATTGCCGCCGGGGGGAATCGCCTGCAAGCGCATCCCGGTATCTTGCCTGAGCCTCGGCACCTGAACATTGTGAAGCTCGGACCCGTTCAGTTCTCTCATGGTCCGCTGATAGGCGGACTGCGCAGGTTGCAGGCAGGCATAGTCGAGCGCGTCGTCGCGGTTGCCGGGACGAATCGTGCAAAGGTCGGAAATCGCCTGTGCGGCAGTCACCGCCGACAGGTCCTCGGGATCGGCGAGCGCTCCGAGGAGTCGCGACGCGAACAGATCGTCAACCGCCTTGAGTTCGTATCGAAAGTGTCCTGCGTGCATCAGCCGTGCTAACGCAAGCTGGGTCGTCGCATCCGACCGATGAACGATCGGCGGCGCGATTCGCAGCGCGCGTCGCACGCCAAGGAAAATCAGGCGCTTGCGCGTCTGCGGCACGCCAACGTCGGCGGCGTCGATGATCTGCGGCGTCACCGCGTATTCGCCGTCTAGAGCGAGGTCGGACGCGATCTGCTCGCGAAAGCCCATTTGATCGATCCCGGTAACGTTCTCCATCAAGAACGCCGACGGCAGCACCTTCGACACAAGGCTCACGAATTCCTTGTACAGCGAATTCCGGGGATCATCGATCAGGCGCATGTGATTGCGAACCTGCGAGAACGCCTGGCAAGGCGGTCCCCCGACCACGACATCGGCTCCAAGACTGCGTTCGAGCAACTCCGAAGCGATGGCTTTGGAACGAACATCGCCGTGAATGACGACCGCCGAGGGAAAGTTCAGACGGAAAGTTGCGCAGGCATCCGGGTCGATGTCCGTGCCCACGATGGGATCGAACCCTGCCTGCCGGAACCCTTCCGAAATGCCACCTGCACCGGCGAACAAATCGACGAGCTTAGGTGGCGAAACTGGATGCATGCACAGTATTAGAGCACACCACACGGGCCTGTCTATAGGCGGCGGGAAACGTGACTTTTCGCAGGGCAAGCTTCGAACCGAGGCGAGGTTTGGCCAGTTTTCGGCTGCTGCCTAGAATCTACCAATGACCGACCCCGCGCCGCCCGCCTACAAACGCAAGTTGTTCTGGGTCGCGCTGCTGTACTTCAGCGAGGGGCTGCCGCTCGGCGTCTTCTACGACATCTTCCCGGTCTACTTCCGCCAGCAGGGCGTGAACCTGGCCGACATCGGCCTCCTGAGCCTGCTCGGCCTCGCGTGGACGGTGAAGTTCCTCTGGGCGCCGCTCGTCGACTGGGCGCGCCGCCACCGCATGTGGATGGCCGGTGCCAACCTGGGCATGGCCTGCGTGATGGCGTTCTTTGCGCTGAACACGGGCGCGGTCGCCGTTGCCGGGCCGTGGCTGTGGGTCGCCATCGGCGTCTTCACCTTCCTCTCGGCGACGAACGACATCGCCACCGACGGCTACACCATCGAGCTGCTCGACAAGCGCGAGTACGGCCTCGCCAACGGCGTGCGGATCGGCTTTTATCGCGTCGGCATGTTGTTCGCCGGCGTGGTGCTGATGATCTCCGGCTGGTACGGCTGGCCGTGGGCGTATGCGCTCGGCGCCGCGGTGTTCGCCTGCAACGCGCTGATGGTGCTGGCGGCGCCGCGCGAGCAGCCGCGCACCAGGGCGCCGGGAACGGTGGCGAGCGAGCTGCGCCTGCTGCGCGACCAGCCGCAATGGGTAGCCGCGCTCGCGCTCGTGATCGGCGGCCTGCTCTGGCCGGCGCTGGCGCCGCTGGCGCGCGCGCTCGACTGGCGCGCGGTGGTTGATGCGAGCGCCACCTGGTGGTTCAAGGGCGCGTTGCCGGTTGGGCTCATGCTGTGCGGCGCAGCGCTGATGGTGAACGCGGCTCGCGGCCCGCGCGCGGCGCTGATGCGCGAGGGGCCGGTGTTCGGGGCCTGGGTCGAGCTGCTCGCGCGGCCGGGGATGATCGCGATACTGCTCTTCATCCTGCTCTTCAAGCTTGGCGACTCGTCGATGGGCTTCATGGTCAAGCCGTTCTGGGTCGACTCTGGGTTCACCAACCAGCAGATCGGCCTCGTGAGCGTGCAACTCGGCCTCGCGTTCTCGATCGCCGGCGGCCTGCTCGGCGGCTGGTATGTCGACAAGGTCGGCATCTTTCGCGGGCTGTGGGTGCTCGGCCTGTGGCAGGCGCTGTCCAACCTTGGTTATGCCGGCGCTGCGTGGGTCGTGCCGCACGCCGCGCAGGGCGGCGAGGTGGCGCTGGCGCACCAGGCGATGGTCTATTCGGCGAGCGCGCTCGAGAGCTTCACCGGGGGCCTGGGAACTGGCGCCTTCCTCGCCTTCCTGATGGCGATCACGAGCCGCGAGCGGGCCACGACCGAGTACGCCATCCTCTCCAGCATCTTCGCCTTCAGCCGCGCGGTGGCCGGCTGGGCGGGCGGTATCGGTGCTCAGGAAATGGGCTATGCGGCATACTTTCTTCTTACGTTCTGGCTCAGCTTCCCGGCCTTTCTCCTGTTGCCGCAAGTGCGGCGAATGCTGGGTGCAGCCGAGACGCTTTGAAGCTCGCCCACGGACTCACACTTCGACCACGCATGAAGCCCAATCCGCACGCCACTTCCAGCACCTGCGCGTCGGCAATGCCACCGCCGTGGCGCCTTTGCATTGTGTTGTTGCTCGGCGCGACGCTCGCGCTGCCTGCCCGCGCCCAGGCGCCCGAGCCGGCGCCGTCGACGCCAGCCCGCGAGGGCGTGGACGTCGGCAAGAAGTCGAGCTTCGCCGGGCTGGTGCCGGCCGAACGCGTCGAGCAGGCGGCGCAGCAGCAGTACTTGCAACTGCGCGAGCTGGCCGCGCGCAAGGACGCCCTGGCTCCTGACGACTTCCCGCAACTTGTGCGCCTGCGCGTCATCGCCGAGCGCATCATCCCTTACAGCTACGAGTGGAACGATCGCGCGCGCGAGTGGGAGTGGGAGGTCAACCTGATCGGCAGCAGGCAGATCAATGCGTTCTGCATGCCCGGCGGAAAGATCGCCTTCTACTATGGGCTGCTCGATCGGCTGCAGCTGAGCGACGACGAGGTGGCGCTGGTGATGGGCCACGAGGTCGCGCATGCCTTGCGCGAACACGCGCGCGCTCAGATGGGCAAGTCGGCGGTCACCGGCACCGTGCTCGGCATCGGCGCGGCGCTGCTTGGTCTGGGGAGTGGCGGACGCTACCTCGCCGACATGGGCAACCAACTGCTAACGCTAAAATTCAGTCGTGACGACGAGACCGAGGCCGACCTCGTGGGCATGGAGCTCGCCGCCCGCGCCGGCTACGACCCGCGGGCCGGCATCACGCTGTGGCAGAAGATGAGCGCGGCGAACAAGGGCACACCGCCGGAGTGGATATCCACCCATCCGAGCGGCGGCTCGCGCATCAAGGAGATCGAGTCCAACCTCGCGAAGGTAACGCCTCTGTACGAGCGCGCCGAGAAACCGACGGAGCATTTCGCGCCTCCGCGGGCAGCCAACGCGGCGAGCAGCGAAGACTGAAGCACGGCAACGATCCCTCGCTGCGCGGTCCCTCGCTGCGCGGTTGACATGCGGCGCGCGAAGTGCTATCGTGCGCGCTCCATTCACACACAGGGGGTCGGCATGGCGGCGTCTTCGATCAGCGTGGTGCCTACCGGGGCGAAGGTGTGCAGACCGTTCCTCGTCGAGGTGATGGTCTTCAGCCCCGAGAGCGGCTACAAGTTCAAGGTCATCGTCGAGCGCTCGTGCACGAGCGATGCCGATGCGGTTTGGAAGCTCGTGTTCGACCTCTACAAGATCGCGGCCGGCCAGGAAACCCAGGTCGTGCACGTCTCCTTCACGGCGGGCTCGCCGGTCGAGCAGCAGGGCGTGCAGCTGATGGCCAGCGAGGGCGTGAAGGCGGGCCAGGCGGCGGTGCTGATCAACGAGGTGCACCCGGCGGCCAAGGACATCGAAGGCGTGAAGACGCCGACCAAGAAGCAGAAGCAGCGCCTGCACGACAGCATGGCCAAGGCCGTGGTCTCGAGCGCGGACGTCTAGCCGGGCAGGCTCCCAGGCCGCACCGCACCGGCAGCGCTCGCGTGTATGGCCTGCATGCCCGGGCCTTGGCCTGCCTGGGCTGGCTGCTCGCAGCGCCCTGCTTCGCCGAAGGCGTGACCGCGCTCGACGTCGGCGCGGCGCCGAGGGCCTCGGCATCCGTGCCGGCCCAGGCGTGCATTCCCACCGGTCGCCGGGTCGAGTACGTCAAGGTGCTGGGCCGCTGGCCAGGCAAGGTCGCGCTCCCGCTCGCGCCCGGCGACCTGCTGACGACCGAGAAGCTCTCCGCCGCGATGGAGGCGCTCCTCGCCGCGATCGACGCCAACAACACGCTCGCCCTCGGCCTGCGCTCGCGCGGCGAGATCGGCGTCGTGACGATCGACGTCGAGTTCGACTGCAACCCGCCGGGTGCGGATGGTGCTGCCGCAGCGCCGACGGTGGGCGTCGTCTTCCATCCGATCCAGGTCAGCGTCTCGCTCGAGCGCATCGGCGACAACGTGATCCCGGTGCCGCGCTCGGCCCTGCCCACCTTCTACGACAACGTGCCGCCGCCGCTGCTTGCGCTGAACCCGCGTTTTGGCGCGTCGTACGACCGCGCGTTCGGCGCCGCGCTCGGGGGCGCCGTCGACGCCGACCTGATCGGCATCGCCCAGGCCGCGCGCGGCGTTGCCCCGGCCTCGACCGCGCAGTCGCTCAACCTGCACGCGGCGGGCGTGAAGGCCGTTGACGGACCCTACTACCGCGCAGACGGCGGGCTACGCTACAGCTTTCGGCCGACGCCGTCCTGGCTGCGCGAGGCCAGCCTGCGCTGGGACGGCGCGGCGGTGCTCGAACCGCAGGGTGCGAATGAGCATTGGCGGCGGGTCAATGCGCTCTCCGCTGGCGCGGCGTTTTCGCTCGCACCGACGACCCGGCTGTTCGTGGACGCGGGCGTGCAGGACACGAGCGACAGCCTGCGCCCCGTGGGCGCGGGCGGCGGCCAGGCCAGCAACGCACGTGAAATCAGCAGCCGGCTGCTGCTCGACTCGCTGCCACCGCCGGTCTACGGCTTCCTGCGCGCGGCAGTGTGGGGCGGGCGCTCCGAGCTGACCGATGGCGGTGCGTCGTACAAGCGCCTCGTCGGTCGCATCGGCTACGCGAAGGAGATCGCACTCTCACCCAACCAGACCGTGGGCCTGGAAGTGCAGGCCGGCGCCGGCACGCTGTCCGGCGCGGCGCCCGCCTACGCGCTGTTCTATGGCGGCAACTCGCCGACCCAGTTCTTCAACGACGCCCCGTCGTCGTCGGCGATGCTCGCGATGCCCGGCGGGCCTCTGTTGCGCAGCATGGGCCAGGGCCAAGCCGCGCTGAGTGCCGCGGGCGGCACGCTGGTCGGCGGCAAGCGCTTTACGCACCTGAACTTGAACCTTGCGTTGCCAGTGGCCCGCTGGTCGCGGCCGCTGATCCCGAACCAGCTGACGGACCTGGAAGACGCACAGGGCCAGCCGGTGTCGCTCAAGCAGGTGCTGCGCAGGCAGGTCGACGTGAGCGGGCCGGCGCTGCTCGCCGAAGCGCTCAAAGCCCAGGGCCTCCCCGCGCAAGAGGCAACCCACGAAGCCGATTCGGCGATGGCCGAGATCCGCCCCGCGGTTCACTTCATCATCGACGACGCCAACCTCTATTCGGTGCGCCCGCTGCTGATGCTGGATGCGGCGGGCCTGTCCGGCGGCGAGGGCGTGGCGCCCGCGCGCTGGCTGGGGCTGGGTGTCGGCCTGGCAGTCACGGTCGTCACCGCGCGCTTCGAGGTTGGCTACATGCGCACCGTCTCCGGGCCGACCTACAACGACGGCCGCGGCGCTTTCTTCCTCAGGCTCGTGTTCCAGAACCTGTTTTAAAGCTGACGGCCTTTCGGCCCTTCAGGTCTTGTAGCTACGGCTCACGTTGCTGCGCAACGTGAGCCTTCGCCGCAAAGCCTGAGCGCTCTCGGCCTCTGGAGTTTTGTGGCTACGGCTCACGTTGCTACGCAACATGACCCTACGCCGCAAAGCCCGACCGCCTCAGGCGGTCAGGCTTTGTCACGCAGCTCGCGGCGCAGGATCTTGCCGACTGGCGTCTTCGGCAGGTCGGTGCGGAATTCGACGATCTTGGGCCGCTTGTAGCCGGTCAGGTTGGCCTCGCAATAGGCACGCACCTGGGCCTCGGTGAGGGCAGGGTCGCTGCGCACGAGGATCAGCTTGACCGCCTCGCCGGCCTTGGCGTCGGGCACGCCGACGGCGGCGCATTCGAGCACGCCGTCCATCTGCGAGACCACGTCCTCGACCTCGTTCGGGTAGACGTTGAAGCCGCTGACCAGAATCATGTCCTTCTTGCGATCGACGACCTTGAAGTAGCCGCGCTCGTCCACGGTGCCGATGTCGCCGGTGCGGAAGAACCCGTCGGCCGTCATCACCTTGGCCGTCTCGTCGGGGCGCTGCCAGTAGCCGGCCATCACCTGCGGGCCGCGGATCGCGATTTCGCCCGGTGTGCCCAGCGGCACCTCGTTGCCCTCGTCGTCGAGCAGCGTGATCTCGGTGTTGGGCATCGGCAGCCCGATGTTGCCGCTATAGGCCGTGCTGTCGACCGGGTTGCAGGTCGCCGACGGCGAGGTCTCGGACAGGCCGTAGCCCTCGACGATCGGGCAGCCGGTCTTCTCGAGCCACAGCTTGGCGGTGCCGCTTTGCACGGCCATGCCGCCGCCGACCGAGATCACGAGCGAATGCCAGTCGACGCTGCCGAACTCCGGGTGGTGCGCCATCGCACCGAAGAGCGTGTTGACGGCCGGGAAGCTGTGGAACTTCTGCCCCGCAAGCTCCTTGAACACCGCGGGCAGGTCGCGCGGGTTGGCGATCAGGATGTTGCAGCCGCCCATGCGCATCGACAGCATCATGTTCGTGTTGAAGCCGAAGATGTGATAGAGCGGCAGCGCGCAGATGGTGACGATCTGCTCGTCGGCGGGAATCTTCTTGAGCGCTGGTTGGTACCAGGCCTCGGCCTGCAGGATGTTGGCGACCAGGTTGCGGTGCAGCAGCACCGCGCCCTTGCTGACGCCCGTCGTGCCGCCGGTGTACTGCAGCACGGCGATGTCGTCGGGCCCCAACTGCTCCGCGCGCAGGCTCTTGCCGCGGCCTTGCGCGAGGGCGGCGTTGAAGCTCACCGCGCCGGGCAGCTCGAACGGCGGCACCATCTTCTTTACCTTGCGAACGACGTAGTTGACGATCAGCGACTTCGGAAAGCCGAGCATGTCGCCGAGGGCGGTCAAGATCACGGTCTTCGTCGGCACGTTGGCGAACACCTTTTGAAGCGTGGCGGCGAAGTTCTCGACGATCACGATCGCTTTCGCGCCCGAGTCCTTCAACTGGTGTTCGAGCTCGCGCGGGGTGTACAGCGGGTTGACGTTGACGACCACCATCCCGGCGCGCAGGATGCCGGCCACCGCCACCGGATACTGCGGCACGTTGGGCATCATGATCGCGACGCGGTCGCCGCGAGCCAGGCCCTGGCTCTGCAGGTAGGCGGCGAAGGCGCGTGATGCGTCGTCGACCTGACCGAAGGTGACGGCCCGGCCCATGAAGCGGTAGGCCACCGCGTCGCGGTGCTTCTTGAAGCTCTCCTGTATCAATTCGACCAGCGATCGGTACTGCGCGACGTCGATTTCGGCGGGCACGCCGGCCGGGTAATGCTTGAGCCAAGTCTTTTCCATGGGGGTCTCCAGTTCACGTGGATTTTGGCCCAAGGTCGGCGGTGCACGTATCGGGTGTTTCGATAGCACCGATGCCCCTACCCTCAAGTTGCACGGCCAGGCGTCGAAAGTGCTGGAAACCGCCTCGATGGCGGCCCCACTTCGCCATTCCCAAAGATGCCAGTCTACCCATTGCCCGCCGACCAGTTGCGAGTCGGCCGTCTGACGCACTGCAGTCTGCTCGACGCCCGTGGCGCCCTGCTGATGGCCCGTGGCACGCTGGTCGAGTCGGCCGCGCAGCGCCAGATGCTGCTCGATCGCGGCGTGTACATCGACGAGGAAGACACAGACGCCGATACCCGCGCACTGGCCGGCAAGGTCGATTCGATGGTGCGCCAGAACGAGTCGCTGGGCCGGATCGCCGACGCCAAGCCCGACGCGTTGGTCACGGCCGAAGCGCCGAGCCACGCGCGCCAGGTCGCGGACCCGGTGGCGGCGTTCGGCGAACTGCAGCTGCATCTGGGGCAGTTGCTGCGCCAGACGCCGCAGGCCGACTTTGCATCCCGCCTGAGCAAGCTGCAGAGCAAGCTCTTCAGCCTGGTCGACGACGACGCCGACACCGCCCTCCTGGTGCTGATCGACGCCACCGCGAGCGATACGCGCCACTACAGCGTCACGCATGCAATGCTCGTCGCCGTCGTGTGCGATCTGGCAGCGAACCAATTGCCGGGATGGCCGGCCGAGTGGCGCGACCCGCTGCGCAGCGCGGCGCTGACGATGAACATCGCGATGACCGCGTTGCAGGACACGCTCGCGCTGCAGGACACGCCGCCAAGCCCGGACCAGCGGGCGCAAATTCGCAGCCACGCCGAGCGTGCGGCGAAGAGCCTGACCGTGGCGGGAGTGAACTCGGACCTATGGATCGAGGCCGTTCTGCACCACCACGACGTGGCGCCCGGGCCTCTGGCCGATCTGTCCGCGGGAATGAAGCTCGCTCGCCTGGTCCAGCGAGTCGACATCTTCGCCGCGCTAATGGGGACGCGCCGCAGTCGCGGTGCCCATTCGGGCGCCGCGGCGACCAAGGCTGCCTACCTGAACGAGCGGGCTCAGGCCGACGAGGCAGGTATGGCCATCATCAAGGCCGCCGGCATCTACCCCCCGGGCAGCTATGTGCGCCTGGCGAGCGGCGAGGCGGCCGTCGTGTTGCGGCGCCGCACGCGCGCGAATGAACCGTTGGTGGCGAGCGTGCTCACCCGCAGCGGCGCGCCGAAGGACCCGCCGTCGCTGCGCGATACGCACGATCCTCGCTTTGCCGTGTCGGCCGGCATCGCGCCGCACCACGTCCGGCTGCGCCTGAACCTCGAGAGGTTGCTGGAGCTGATGTAGCCGGCTCGCGCCGGTTGCCCGCCAGGCTCCTAGGCTGCCTCGAGCTGCGTGAGAAGCCCCGTCGCGTGCTGGCAGCGCGGGGCGTAGCGGCCCACGCGCTGCGCGATCTGGGCAATGTGCTCCGGCGTCGTGCCGCAGCAGCCGCCAGCGATGTTCAGGAACCCGGCGCGCGCGAATTCCTCCATCAGGCCGGCGGTGACCTCGGGCGTCTCGTCGAAGCCGGTCTCGCTCATCGGGTTGGGGAGGCCGGCGTTCGGGTAGCAACTGATGAACGTGTCGCCGGCGACCTTGGCAAGCTCCTCGATGTAGGGCCGCATCAAGGTCGCGCCGAGGGCGCAGTTCAGTCCCACCGCGAGCGGCCGCGCATGGCGCACCGAATGCCAGAACGCGCCCACCGTCTGCCCCGACAGGATGCGCCCGGACGCGTCGGTGACGGTGCCGGAGACGATCACCGGCAGGCGCTCGCCGGTCGCTTCCATCAGCTCGTCGAGGGCGAAAATCGCAGCCTTGGCGTTGAGGGTGTCGAAAATGGTCTCGACGAGGAAGAGGTCGCAGCCGCCCTCGAGCAGCGCCTCGGCCTGCTCGCGATAGGCGTCGCGAAGTTCGTCGAAGCTCACGTTGCGCGCCGCCGGGTCGTTCACGTCCGGGCTGATGCTTGCCGTGCGCGGCGTGGGCCCGAGCGCGCCGGCGACGAAGCGTGGCTTGTCCGGCGTCCCGAAGGCGTTGCAGGCCTGGCGCGCCAGGCGCGCCGCGGCCAGGTTCATCTCTGGTGCCAGATGCGCCAGGCCGTAGTCCTCCTGCGCAACCGAGGTGGCGCCGAAGGTGTTGGTCTCGATGATGTCGCTGCCCGCGCGCAGGTATTGCTCGTGAATATCAAGGATCACGTCGGGCCGCGTGAGCTGAAGCAGTTCGTTGTTGCCCTTGAGGTCCTTCGGATGGTCGGCGAAGCGCGTGCCGCGGTACTCGGCCTCGCCGAGCTTGCGGCGCTGGATCATCGTGCCCATCGCGCCGTCGAGGACGACGATGCGGCGGGCAAGAATCTGCGGCAACGCGCTGGCGCGGGTGTAGGTCGGGGCAGTCATGCCGCCATTGTAGGAAACGCCGGCCTGCCGGGCCGGGTCAGGTCACATCGAACGTCTTCGTCTCGCCGAACAGCGACGGCCGGAACGCGAGCGAGCGCGGTCCCTCGTGGTTCATCGCCCAATGGGCCAGCGCCTGGGCCGACATCGGCCTGGCGAACAGGTAGCCCTGCAGTTCTTCGCAGCCGAACTGGCTGAGCAAGTGTTGCTGGCGCTCGGTCTCCACGCCCTCGGCGACGACCTTGAGCCCCAGGGCCTGCGCGAGCTTGACGACGGCGTCGACGATCGCGCGCGCGTCGCCGCTGGTCTCGAGGTCGAGCACGAAGCCGCGGTCGATCTTGATCTCCGTGGCCGGCAGCTTGCGCAGGCAGCTCAGGTTCGAGTAGCCGGTGCCGAAGTCGTCGATCGAAAGGTGGAGGTTGAGCGCGGCGAGTTGCTTGATGACCGTCAGCGTGCCCTGGTTGTCGTCCATCGCGATCGACTCCGTGATCTCGCACGTCAGCACCCGCGGCTCGAGCCGGTTGCGCTTCAATGCGGCGACGATGCGCGCCGCCAGATCAGGCTGGCGCAACTGGTGCATCGACAGGTTGATCGCCACCCGCATGCGCAGGCCCTGCATGCGCCAGGCCCGGATCTGCCGACAGGCATCCTCGATCACCCAGTTGCCCATGGCGTTGATCAGGCCGTTCTGCTCGGCCAACGGTATGAACACCAGCGGGCTGATCATCCCGCGCCGCGGGTGGTGCCATCTCAGCAGCGCCTCGGCGCCGGTGATCTGGCCGCTGGGAGCGTGGATCTTGGGCTGGTAGTAGAGCTCGAACTCGTTGTTCTCGAGTGCGCTGCGCAGATCGCGCAGCAACTCGATCTCCTCGCGCTTGCCGGTGACCATGCTGGCTTCGAAGAAGCAGTAGGTCGCGCCTCCCATGTCCTTGGCGGCATGAAGCGCGGCGGCCGCGTGCGGAACCAGGCGCGCCAGCGAGCCGTGTTCCGGGTAGACGGAGATCCCGATCGAGGCCGACACGACGACGTCGCGGCGGTTGATGCTGCACGGTCGTGCGATCGCTTCGAGCAACTGCGCGGCGCGCTGCGACACCTCGGCCACGGTGGGGTTGTCCTCGAGCAGGAGCAGGAACTCGTCGCCACCGACGCGCGCCACCAGCTCGCGCACGCACAGCGCCTGCAGCCGCTGGCCGATCGCCCGCAGCAGGGCGTCGCCGGTGTTCTGTCCGAACAGCTCGTTGACGCCCTTGAGGCCATCCACGTTCACGAACAGCAGCGCGAGGCGCCTTTGCCCGCGGTCGGCGCGATGTGCCGCGCGTTTGAGGCGTTCCTCGAACAGCAGCCGGTTCGGTAGGCTGGTCAGCGTATCGGTGTAGGTGGCGCGTTGCAACTCGTCACGCGCGTTGGCGACCAAGTCGCGAAAGCGGTCTTCGAGCATCGCCACCAACAGCAGCAGCGCGAGCAAGGCGGGCCCGCCGAACAGGGTGAGCAGGGTCAGCCAGTCGCTGCCGCCCGGAGTTGCCGGGCCGGCGCCCAATGCCACCGGCACACGCGCCGAGATGATCACCGCCAGATCGGTCCCGGCGAGCGTCACGCCCAGCAAAATGGCCGCTTGCACCAGTTGCTTGCGACCTCCGCTGCCCTGCATGCGCGAGGACACCGGCACCAGCAACAGCGCCGCACCGGCGCCCACGCAAGCCAGCATCCACGCAGCGGCCAGCCCGGTGCCGCGCCAGGCGATCCCGGGTTCGCCGCCCAGCGCCAGCAGCGCGAGCCAGGGCGAAGCGCTCAGCCCGGTCCCCAGTGCCAGTGCGGCCGCGATCAGGCGCGCAGGCGAACGCACGCCGCCAACGAGCAGGATCTGGGCTGCCAGCGCGCCGACCAGCGTCGCCACGAACGCGGCGCCGAGCATTGCGGCGTCGTGCCCCGAGACACCGGGGAGGGATTCGCCGGATATGACAAGGACGTGTGCCGACCCGCCCCCGACCGCCAGCGCCAAGCCGGCGCAGGCCATGCGTCGCCAGCGTGCACCGATCCCCACTGTGACCAGGCCGCGCATCAGACGCAACGCCACATAGGCCCCCAGCACGCCGACGCAGACGGCGCCTGTCAGCAGCTCCGCGCGCAGGCCCCAGACGAGGAAGGGCGGACTCATCCATCGCCCCAGGGAGTCATCATGCCCCCAGTATCGGACACCGGAGCTGCGTCTTGAGTGATGTGGAGCAGCCGAACGCGTTACTTCGGTGTATCAGTTCACGATATGGAGGCGGCACGATCGCCGTCGTCAGTGCGCCACCAGGGGCTGCTGCATCAGTGCAGAAAACCGCTCAATGTACTCGTCGAGTTCCTCCACCGACGGTGAAGTCTGGATCAGCGCCTGCGCGCCGAGCTTGAAGCTCTCGGCGAGCGCGCCCTCAATGAAGATCTCCTTGCGCGCGAACTTGTCGACGATCTCGTAGCCGCCGCGCGTGAGTGCGCCCGCACCAGCGTGGTCGGCGTCGACCGGCACCTCGAACTGAACGACCGCGAAGCTGTCCGAGTTGTAGAGCATGTTCATCGAATGTCCTCCCGAGCCAGTAGCTGAGGGTGCCGCGGCCGTCTTCAAGGCGTGCGCGGTTGCCGTCAGGGCGCTGGCGGCAGCTCCCGCAGCGTCAGCTGCAGGGCGTCGCTGTCGGCCGCGTTGGCCAGGCGCGCGCGCAGCGGCAGGAAGTGCAGCGCCGGAGCAAGCCAGACGTCAGCCCGGGTGTCGTAGGCGCGGGCGGGCTCGCGCCGCAGGTGGACGGTCGGTGTGCCGCCTTCCGCCAGCACCAGCGTTTCGTCGCCGACGTGGGTGAAGGTCCACACGTCGGCGTCGCCGCGCGCGCCGACCACCAGCAACGACACCTTGCGTTCAGGTCCGATGCGCGACGGGTCGGCGGCGGCGATGGCGGCGAGCTGAAGCATCCAGCTCAGATGGTCCTGCGCGCCCGGCGCCAAGGCGTGTTCGACCGCCGGCCCTGAGTACGTGACCTTGCCCGCGTCGCGGCGGAAGTTCGCCGCCAGCGTGCTGCCGTGCCGGCCGCGAGCGGTGTAGCGGTCGGGGGCGATGCCCGCGTCGTCGAAGCCGCCGCTGCTGTTCCAGCTCAGCAGCGGTGCGCCGCCGCTCGTCGCCGCGAGCCGTGCTTCATAGCGCGCCCCCTGAGGCTGCCACTCAAGCCGGGCGCTGCCGCGCGTCGCGCCACGCTGAAGTTCGTAATCGAAGACGAAGGCCGGTGGCATGCGGGTCGAATAGACCGGCAGATCGCCTGCAGCGCTTGCGGCCGCCGCGGAGTCGCCGGCCGCAAGCGGCGCTGGCTCGGCACGCGCCTGCGACGACGGTGCGGGTGCCGCATCGTCGTCGGCCGAGCGCGCAGGTTCGATGTCGAGCGAGCGCTGGGCAAGGACCTTGACAGCGCGCCGCACGGGAGGTGCCGGCGCGGTTGCCGGCAGCGCCTCGATGGCGGCGACCGGCAGCGCGCGCGGCTGGCCTTCCAGGGCTACCGCACGCACCGTCAGCGCGGCAGCCGGCATGCTCTGCCCAGCGCGTGTCAAAGCGGTGATGGCATCGCGAAGGCCATTGAGCAGCAGCGCGTGCAGCACCAGCACGCCGAGCACGATCAGGCCCAGGCGGCGTGCGGTCAGCGCGCGGCGCAAGGTCGGAGCGCCGCCTCCAGGCCGGTACTGCGCCCACAATAGCGGCCTCGTGCAATCGACTCGGCGCTGCGGCAACGACATGGCGCCCGCCCCCCACCATGAAACTTGCAAGCTACAAGGACGGTTCGCGCGACGGCCAACTGGTGGTCGTCGCGCGCGACCTCCGCACGGCCCATTATGCGACCGAGGTCGCGACCCGCATGCAGCACGTGCTCGACGACTGGGGTTTCCTGTCGCCGCAGCTCGAAGATCTCTACACCGCGCTCAACCACGGCCGGGCGCGCGACGCGTTCTCCTTCGACCCGGCGCTGTGCATGGCGCCGCTGCCGCGCGCCTACCAGTGGGCGGACGGCTCGGCCTACCTCAACCACGTCCAACTCGTTCGCAAGGCACGCGGCGCCGAGGTGCCGCAAAGCTTCTACACCGACCCGCTGATGGTCCAGGGCGGCAGCGACGACCTGCTCGGCCCCTGCGACGACATCGTCTGCGCCAGCGAGGACTGGGGCATCGACTTCGAAGCCGAAGTCGCGGTCGTGACCGGCGACCTCGCGATGGGCACCGCACCCGACGCCGCGCTGGACGGCATTCGCCTGCTGATGCTCGCCAACGACGTCTCGCTGCGCAACCTGATCCCGGCCGAACTCGCCAAGGGCTTCGGCTTCGTGCAGAGCAAGCCGGCGACCGCGTTCAGCCCGGTCGCCGTGACCCCGGACGAACTCGGCGCCGCCTGGCAGGGCGGGCGCGTGCACCTGAACCTCGAGAGCGTGTGGAACGGCAGAAGAGTCGGCCTGTGCGACGCCGGGCCGGAGATGAGCTTTCACTTCGGCCAGCTCATCGCCCACCTGTGCAAGACGCGCCGGGTGCGCGCCGGCAGCATCGTCGGCAGCGGCACCGTCAGCAACCAGGACTGGACGCGCGGCTATTCGTGCATCGCCGAGAAGCGCGCCATCGAGACCATCGAAGATGGCGCGGCCAAGACCGAGTACATGAAGTTCGGCGACACCATACGCATCGAGATGAAGGGCAGCGATGGCGCGAGCGTGTTCGGCGCGATCGCGCAGCGGGTAGCGGCCGGCGCGGGGCGATGAAGGAGTTCCCGCACACGCTCAAGATCGCCACCGTCTGGCTCGTGCTCGGCGCGGCGATCTTTCTTGCGTTCCAGGCCTGGCAGGCGCGGCAGCAGCGCATGCTGTTCAGCGCCGTCGGCGGGGTGATCGAGCTGCGGCGCGCGGCCGACGGCCACTACCACTGGCCGGGCCGCGTCAACGGCGTCGCCGCGGAGTTCATGGTCGACACCGGGGCCACCACGACGGCGCTGCCGCAGGCGCTCGCCGAGCGCGCCGGCCTGACGGCCGAAGGACGCATCACCTCTGACACCGCCGGCGGCACCGTGCACGGCGTGCAGGCGCGCGCCGACATCACGCTCGACGGCGGCGTGAGCGCGCAGCGCCTGCGCGTCGCCGTGCTGCCCGATCTGGCCTCGCCGCTGCTCGGCATGGACATGCTCTCGCGCCTGCGCCTGACCCAGAGCGAGGGCGTCTTGCGACTGCAGGCGCTGCCGCCGTCGTGAGCCCGCCGGGCCGCCCCAAGGGCGAATACCGGAGTGCGCAGCACGAAGGGTTTCCAGTGATCGCGCGGCTTCTCGCGCTGCTGCTGTGGCTGGGGTGCACTGCCGCGGGCGCACAGCCGGCTGCGCCCGGCGCCTGCCCGCCGACGGCGCAGCCCATGACCGCCGAGCTGGCCCAGGCCGGCCTGCGCGAAGCGCGCGACCACGGCTTCCTGTGGCGCATCGCGCGCGACGGGCGTGTGTCCTACCTCTACGGCACCGTGCACGTCGCGCGGCGGCAGTGGCTGTTCCCCGGTCCGGAGCTGGTCGGGGCCGTGAAGGCGAGCGACACCGTCGCGCTCGAACTCGATATGCTCGACCCCGATATCCAGCGCCGCCTGGCCGAGGGCATGCGGGCCGACCCGTCCGAGCACCTGCCCGAGGCGCTCGCCGAGCGCCTGCGCGCGCAGGTGCGCGCGGCGTGCCTGCCGGCGGACGAGATGGCCGCGCTGGCCCCGGCCTTGCAACTGGCCGCGCTGACGACGCTCGCGGCGCGCTGGGACGGGCTCGACCCGTCCTACGCCATCGATTCCTTCCTCGCCGGCTTCGGGCGCGGGCTCGGCAAGACCGTCGTCTCGCTTGAATCGCCCGAGATGCAGATCGCGCTCCTCAAGGGCGACCCGAAGACGGCCGAGCAGGAGCTCGATCACGGCCTGCAGCAGCTCGAGCAAGGGCAGATGCGGCCGATGCTGGTGCGCATCGCACAGGTCTGGGCCGATGGCAAAGAGGATGAACTCGAGCGTTATGAAAAGTGGTGCGGGTGCGCCGACACCGACGCCGAACGCACCGAACTGACGCGTATGCTGGACGACCGCAATGGCCCGCTGGCCGAACGCATCGACGCCCTTCACCGCTCCGGCCAGCGCGTGTTCGCCGCCGTGGGCGCGCTGCACATGATCGGCCCGCTCGGGCTGCCCAGGTTGATGGCCGAGCGCGGCTATTCGGTGCAGCGGGTCGATCTCCGGCGTTGAGTCCCCCCGGGGCCGGGCTGCGCCCGGCTCGCCCCCCGCGGGGGTTCAAGCTGCCCGGCGAAGCCGGGTCACCTTGAGCGTCGGGGCACAATGCGCCGATCCACGCAACGAAGGAGCCGCCATGGCCGACGCATCCGCATTCGCCAAGCTCGTCCCCGGTTTCGATTTCCTCGAAGGGCTGGTCAAGAATGCCGGCGCCGCGATGCCCGGCATCGGCCAGTGGGTCGCGCCGACGCTGAACCCCGAGGAGCTCGACAAGCGCATCCAGGAGCTGCGCACCGTGCAGTACTGGCTGGAGCAGAACGCGCGCATGCTGGGCGCGACGATCCAGGCGCTGGAAGTGCAGCGCATGACGCTGTCGACGCTGAAGACGATGAACGTGCAGATGAACGACCTGCGCGAGTCGCTGCTGATCCCGGTGCCACCCTCTGCGCCGGCCGCGGCGCCGCCTGCGGCCGAGCCCGAGCCCGCACCGGCCGAGGCCGCGCGGCCTTCGCCGCCGGCCGGGGTGGACCCGACGCAATGGTGGGGCGCGCTGACCAAGCAGTTCACCGAATTGGCGGCAGCGGCGTTGAAGGACAGCGCGGCGGGTGTGGCGAAGAACATCGCCGGCGCTCCTACTGCGTCGTCGACCGCAGGCAGCGCCAAGGCGCCACGCAAGCGCGCGGCACGAGCAGTCGCCAAGAGCCGCCGCTGATGCCTGCGACCTCACCCAAGAGTCGCCGATCCCTGAGCATTCTCGCTTGGGGTGGTGCGGGACTTGTGCTCGCCATCGTGCTCGCGTTGGCGCTTGCTCTCGCGCTCGGTGGGCCGACGCCGCTGCCGACGAAGCACAGCGTCGCCGACCCGTTCGTCGGCGTAGATTTCCGGGGCATGCCGGCGCTCAGCCGTTTCACCGCGCGCGACGGCGCGGCGCTCGCGTATCGCGCCTACCCGCCTGCCGAAGGCCAACCCGCGCGCGGCAGCGTCATGCTGGTCCACGGCTCGTCGGCCAACAGCCGCAGCGTCGACCCGCTGGCCAGGAGCTTTGCCGAAGCCGGCTTTGCGGTCTATGCGTTCGATATCCGCGGCCACGGCGAGTCCGGAAGACGCGGACACATCGGCTACATCGGTCAGCTCGAAGACGACCTCGAAGACTTCATGCGCAGCGTGCCGCCAGGCCCCGGGCCGAAGACGCTGGTCGGCTTCTCGTCGGGCGGGGGTTTCGCGCTTCGCGTCGCCGGTGGTTCGCGGCAAGGCCTGTTCGACAACTACCTGTTCATGTCGCCCTACGTTCACTACAAGGCCGCCACGGCGCGGTCGGGCGACGCTGCCGGCTGGGCCTCGGTCGGCATGCCGCGCATGGTGGCGCTCGTGATGCTGAACGCGGCTGGCGTAACGGCCTTGAACGATCTCGAAGTCGTCGACTTTGCCGTCAACCCGAACCCGCAGGCGCAACTGACGTCGTCGTATTCGTATGCCTTGGCCGCCAACTTCCAGCCGCGGGACGATTACCGCGCAGGCCTGCGCGCAATCACGCGCCCGGCCGCGGTGATCGCGGGCCGGGACGACGAAATTTTCCACGCGGACAAGTTCCGCCAGGTCTTCGACGAGGCGGGCCGCACCGACATCCCGGTCACGCTCGTTCCCGCTACCGGGCATATCGCGCTGACGCTTTCGCCCGCCGGCCGCGCCGCAGCAGTGGCCGCGGTGCAGCGGTTGGGCGATGCGTCCGGCAACGCGCACTGACGCGCGCCGTCGGCTGGCTCGACGCCCGGCTCAAAGCGCGCGGCGCAGAGCCGGCACGCGAAGCACCCATCCCGCAAGCACATAGCAAAGCAGGCAACTGACGGTGCCGGTCACGGCGAACTTCACCAGCGCGTTCGCGGGCACGTCACGCCACGCCAACGCAACGGCGACCAGCACCGGCGGGTGCACGATGTAGATCGTGTAGGCGCGCCGGGAAAGCGATTTCCACCACGGGCCGAGCGTCGCGAATCGACGCTGGAATCGATAGACCAGCATCATGATCGCGCCCCAGGCGACGAAGGGCTCCCAGTACGCGTAGACGACCGCGAGCGCTTGGCCGGGCAGTGCCGGCAACGCGCGGCTCGCGAAATACGCGACCGGCAGGATCGGCAATGCGACGACACATACATGCCACCACAATCGCATTTGTTCGGCCGTTAGGCGTTCCAGCCATCGCGGGCGCGATGCGATGCAGCCAAAGCAGAACAGCACGACGTAACTGGCGAAGTAGCCGAGTTGCAAGCCCCAGACATTGACCCCCACGGGCCAAACAGAGCGCAAGGCGAGCGCGGCCGATCCGGTCACGAGGGCGGCGGTGGCCAGAGCCCGATTGGACGGCCACGGACGCGCGACGGCATCGTCGGCGAGCGCGGCAGCTTGACGCGAGAACACCCGCATCCACAACACTGCACCGAATGCGAAGAGCAGTAGCGCTTGCGCAAACCACAGCGGCCCACTCTCGAATGTGCCTTCGCTCCATAGGCGCCACAAGGTCGGAGCGAAAGGGCGGCCACGAGCCGTCTGCGCAAGCGCAATCGTGGCCGGCCCGATCACCAAGCCGAAGAACAACAGCGGCAACCCGAGGCGAACGAGCCGGTCCGCCAGGTAGAGGCGAGGCCCCTTGCGACGAATCGCCCCCGGCGTGAAATAGCCTGCCAGAAGAAAGAGCGCGCCCATGAAGTAGGCCTGGTTGACGGTGCAGAAGAACACCAGCAGCGTCGAAGGAATTGACCTGTCGGTCGGCACTTCACGGTAGTACCAGCCGCCGATGGCGCCGTAGGTGATAGCGGTGTGATGCAGCACGACGAGCAGCGTCAGCGCAGCACGCAGGGCATCGATCCCCGCGTTGCGCTCAGCGGCGGGGACGAAGGTATTCGCCGTGGCAGGTTGTGGCGACGTTGGCGCAAGGTCTTCCCGCGCGCCGAGCGCGGAGTTGCCAGTCATGCTTCGATCTCCCGAGAGGTCGCCCGTTCTTCGAAAGCAACCCGAGTGACCCAGGTACGCTCAGTGTCGTGCGGCGAGCGCCGGCCTGACGAGAAGGACCCGGTTCGACCCGGCTCGACCATCGCCGCGAGATAGCTGGCGCAGAACTCGGGCGGCATGCGGCGCCCGCGCCCGCTGCTCACTTCGATGCACACCAGATGCCAGCGGCCGCGCAGCACGGTTGCGCCGTCACGGTCGCGGATCAACTGAAAGCCGCGCTCCATCGTCAGCTTGCCGTCGCTGGCGAGCAGCCAGGTGGCGAGCGTTAGCGCCTCGCCCGCGAACGTCGGCAGCAGGTAGTCGTACTCGCCGCGGCGGATCGCCATCGCGCGGTCCAGGCGCAGGTAGTCGGCGAGGGAAAGGCCCAGCGTTTCGGAGTGCGCCCAGGCGACCTTCTCGCACCACTGCACGTAGACTGCGTTGTTGGTGTGGGAGAGGCCGTCGATGTCGCCCTCGTGCGGCGTGACGGGCAAGGTGAACGGTCGCGGATGGTCCCAGTTCATGAGGTTCTCGTCGATGGCGAGTGGCGATCTTATCGACCCGCAACCTTCAAGCCCCGAAGCGTTCGTCGATCTTGCGCGAGCGGTAGTCGAAGATGCGCCCGACGTCGCGGTCCACCTTCCAGCCGCCGGCCGCGGCGCCCAGCCAGCCCGCGGGCAACTGGTAGCGCACGGTGTCGCGCATCAGGGTGCCGTTGCCGAGCGGGATGAAGTCGTGCGCGTGTTCCCACCGCGTGTACGGCCCCTTCACCTGCACGTCGACGAAGCGGCGCAACTCATCCCAGGCGTCGATGCGCGTGCGCCAGCCGAGCGGCACGCCATTGAGCCTGAGCCGATAGTCGATCAGCGTGCCGACGCCGATCTTCGGTGTCGACATGCCGAGCACCCGAAAGCCGAGGAAGGGTGGCGTGATCGCCTCCAGGTTCTTCGCGTCGCAGAAGAATGGCCACAGCGTTGCCGCATCGTGCGGGAACCACTGCTCCCAGGTGCGTTCGCGCACGCCGCCGCGCAGCGGCGTGAGCAGGTCGTGCAGCGCCGTGTCGAGGCTTTCGAACCGGAACTCGAAGCCCGACGCTCGCGTCGCGCGCGGCGCTATGCGCGTGCTACCGAGCACGATGGTGGCCTTCTCGCCGAACAGCGCGTTGATCGCCAGCGTAGGTACGGGAAGGTTCTCGATCACGCCCAGCGCGCGGCACAGCACACTCGTGAACTGCCGGTTCGTTGCCGGCTGCGGTGCCACGCCCTCGAGCACGCCCGTGCGCGCCGAGTCGAGCGCATGAACGAACAGGCGGACGATATCGTCGAGGTGAATCCAGCTCATCCACTGTCCGCCGCCGCCGAGCCTGCCCGCGGCAGACAGGCGGAATATCGGCAGCATCTCGGCCAGCGCGCCGCCTTCGCGCGCGAGCACGACGCCGGTGCGAACGATGGGCACGCGCATCTGCGGCCGGCCCTCGGTCAAAGGCCCGACTTCGGCTTCCCACGCCTGCACCACGTCGGCCAGAAAGCCGCGACCCTTGGCACTGTGCGCGTCCAGCACCTCGTCGCCACGTTCGCCGTAGTAACCGCTGGCCGAGCCCTGCACGAACGCGCTGACGGCCCGGTCATGGTCCAGCACCGCGCGCACCAGTTGCCGCGTGCCGAGCACGCGCGAATCGCGGATCAGCGCCTTCCTGGCTGGCGTCCAGCGAGCCTGCGCCACAGGCTCGCCGGCCAGGTTGATGACCGCATCGACGCCCTGCAACGCCGCCGCGGGCACCGCTCGCGTGTGGTCCCACGCGTGGCAGAGCGCCGGGAAGGGCAGCCGGCGCCGCGCCGCCGCCGCGTCGCGCACGAGGCACACGAGCGTGTCGCCGCGCGCCACGAGGGCCTTGCCCAGTTCGCGGCCGATGAGCCCGGTCGCGCCGGTGAGCAGAATGTGCACGGGGACCTTCGTCAATGGGATCCCGAAGCACGGCCCGTCGCATAGACCGCTGCCTGTACGCGGGAGCTGAGGTTGAGCTTGCGCAGGATGTGCTGCACGTGGATCTTGACCGTGGTCTCGGCGATGTCGAGCGCGCGGGCGATTTCCTTGTTGCTCGCGCCGCGCGCGATGTGTGCCAGGATCTGCTGCTCGCGCGGCGACAGGCTGTGGATCGGATCGGGGTCGGCGGCCGGTGGCGCGGGTCGACCATCGGATTGCAGCATCTGGAAGGCATTGACAAGCTTGCTGGTCATCTCCGGGCTGACCACGGACTCGCCAGCCACCGCGCGCAATATGGACGCCGCCAACATGTCACTGTCCATGGTCTTGAGCAGGTAGCCGCGCGCGCCTCCCCGCAGCGCCGCGGCCAAGTCGCGCTCGTCCTCGCTGACGGTGAGCATCAGCACGCGGGCCTGCGGCGCCACTTCCCTGAGTCCTGCCAGTGCGTCCACTCCGTTAACGCCAGGCAGGTGGTTGTCGAGCAGGATCACGTCCGGTTGTGTTTCGGCGGCGCGGCGTTGCGCCTCGCCGGCGTCGCCTGCCTCGGCGACGACCTCGAAACGCGCGTCGCCCGCGAGCAGCGAGATCAGTCCGCGCCGGAACAGAGTGTGGTCGTCGACGACCAGCACGCGCACGCGTGCGGCGGTGTTCATGCCGCCAGCCCCTGCCGCTCGGGCAGCGTGAGCACGACGCAGGTGCCCGAGCCAGGGACCGACACGACCTCGACCGCTGCGCCGATCCGCTGCGCCCGCTCACGCATGATGCGCAGGCCAACATGCGTCTGGTCGGTCGGCTCGCCGTCGGCCGCAAACCCGCAGCCGTCGTCGCGCACTTCAACGCGCCACTGGGGCGCCTGCTGCACGTCGACCCAAACCTCGCGCGCCTGGGCATGCTTGCGCACATTGGACAGCGCTTCCTGCACCACGTGTAGAACCTGCACTTGCACGTCGGCCGCCAGCGGCAGGCCATGGCCCTCGACGTGCAAATGAGTTGCAAGGCCGGTCTGGTGCTCGAATTTCTGCAACGTGGTCTGCAGCGCAGGCATGATGTTCTCGGTGTTGGTGCGGGTGCGAAAGTGCATCAACAGCTCGCGCACATCGCCCAGACTCTCGCTCACACCGGCATCGAGTTCACTCAATGCGCGTTCGACCTGAGCCGCGTCCTGCCGCTTGACCGCGCCGCGCAGCAGGCCGGCCTGGATCTTCAGGAAGGCCAGGCTCTGCGCGATCGAGTCGTGCAACTCGCGCGCCAGCAGGCCGCGCTCCTCGGCCACCGCGGACTCGCGCTCCAGCGCACCGGCGCGCAGGCCCTCGATCGCACCGGCGAGGTGGCTGGCCAGGGTTTCGAGCAGGGCGCGGTCATCGTCGGCCAGCGACGCGGCGCTGCGGTAGAACAGGTTCAGTTCGCCCACCATGCGCTCCTGCAGCCGCACCGGCACCCCGATCACGGTACGAAAGCCGGCGCGCTCGCAGTGACCGAGCAGCTCGCGCGAGGTGTCGGGCTGGATGTGGATCACACGCGTCTGCGCCCGCCCGCGTGGCTGGCCGCAGAAGCAGTCGTTGGTGGGCAGGCACTGCTCCTGGTCTACCAGTTCCGGCGGCAGCCCGTCGGCGGCCAACAGCAGGTAGCGCTGATTCGACTCGTCCGACCAACGCACCGCCGCGGCGTCGGCACGCGCCACGCGGCGCAACTGTGCGGCGAAACCCTGGGCCAGTTCCTCCAGCGTGCCGACTCGGGCCACGAACGCGGCCGCCTCGTACAGTGCGGCGAGTCGCGCGTGCTGCTGTTCCAGCCCGAGCGTCTTTTCCCGCACCCTGGCTTCCAGGCTCTGGTAGAGATCCTGCAGCGTCTCGGCCATGCGGTTGAAGCCGGCCGAAAGCGCTCCGAACTCGTCGTCCGAAGCCACCTCCACCCGCGCCGCCAAATCCCCCCCGCCGACGCTGGCGAGCCCGGACTGCAGCCGTGCCAGCGGGTTGAAGACGAACAGGTAGGCCGAGTAAAGGAGCGCGACCGCGCTGCCGATGGCGAGCGCGAACATCACGAACTGGAATGCGTTGAGGGCGGCGGTGAGCCGCGCCAGTTGCATCTCGATCGCCGAGACGAATCCGTCGATGCGCTCGACGAAGGCCTCGGCGTGTTTCGCGGCCTGCGGCGCGATCGGCGCGGGAGTTGCCGCCCACGCCGTGCGCAGTTCCTGCCAGCCGCGCTGAACGTCCGCAAAGGCGGCCTGCGAGCGCTCGTCACGTGGTACGAACAGGGGCCGCAGAGGGTCGCCGCTGCGCAACAGGCTGACGCTCTGATCGAACTGGGCCAGCAGCGCTTCGATGCGCTGGCGGTCGCCACCGGCCAGCGTCTGCGCCAGACGCCAGGTCTGCATGCGCATGCGGCCGGCCTCGTTGACCGCGGCGGCGCCGCCTTCGAGCTGCCAGGTCACCCACAAAGTCAGGCCGATGGACAGCAGCGCCGTCAGCAGCAGCGCGCCGCCAATGGCGCCGAGCTTGTGCGAAAGAGACCAGGAACGGCGCATTCCCGAACTGTACGGGTTCATCCTCTCAGTGCACGCCGCGGCGCCCGGCCATTTCACGGCCCATCGCCGCTTGCGACCCGGCGTCCAGACGCGAGCGCGCGGCCGGGTAGGCCGCCGATTCCTCGACCTCGATATGGTTGCGATAGAGCGCGGCGAAGGTGTCGCGACGCGCAGCGGCCGCGGCTGCAAGGGCTTGGTCGACCCGACCGTCGGCGATCGCCTGCAGATCGTTGCGCAGCGAGAACCACTGGCCAAGCATCGTCTCGTGCTCGTCGTGCAGGCGTGTTGCGAGTGCTCTCAGCTCCGGCTCGCCCGACTGCGCGAGCACCGGCAGCAGGTGCCGTTCTTCGTCTTCATGGTGCGCCGGGCCGGCTTGGTCGAAGTAGCGCATGACGTCGCACGCGGCCTGGCGGGCCTGCTCGTCGGCGCCGTGCACGGGAAGGTGCGCACCCAGCCGCGCGAGCAGCGTGAGCATGTGCTCGACACGCTGGTGGCATTCGAGCAGCATCTCGAAGGGCTCGTCGAAGCTGGATGCCGGCGTGGCGTGCAAGCTGAGTCTTGATGTCATGGCGATGCGGCCAGAAAGCCGAGGGCCCGGTGCCTGAGCGCAACGCCGACCGTGAACCCGAAGACGGAAAGCGCAGCCACGTAGCTGACCGCGCGCACCGCGGGCGTGCGGCCACGCTTGAGCGCCAGCGAACCGAGCACGATGTACACCAGCAGCAGCGCCAGCTTCGTGCCGAACCAGACATCGCGCCGCGGGTTCAGCGCCAGCAGGAACCACAAGGTGGTGCCGGCGGCAAGCAGCAGGGTGTCGATGACATAGCTCAGGCGGCGCCAGCCCGGCTGCATCGCCCAGGGCTGCCTGGCCAGCACCGCCGCGCCGCGCACCGCGAACAGTGCGCCGCTGGCTGCGACCAGCGTCACGTGCGCCTGCTTCAACGAGGGATAGAACTGGGCCAGCGTCATCGCGCGCACTCAAGGCGCCGCGTGAGCATCAGCGAGGCGTGCTCGAGCACGTGAGTGCGCTGCCTGCGCAGCGTGGCCCCGAACGGCAACACGCTCAAGGCCCCACCGGACTGCGCATGCGCCTGGGCCATCGACTGATCCTGCAATGTGGGCTACTGGACCAGCGGCGTCGAGGCGGTGTCGAGCTCGACGCCTTCGATGCACGCCTGCCCGGCCAGTAACTGCAGGTACTGTCGCAGCGCGGTGACGAAGGCCTGCTGCCGCAGCGCCAAACCCACTGCCGCACGTACGGTCTCGAAGTCCGGCACCCGGCCCGGCTCGCGCGCAAGAACCTCGACCACGTGCAGACCGAAGCGGCTGTGGACGAGACGCGGCAGTACGCCGACCTCGCTCAGGCCGAACAGTTCGCGTGCGAACTCGGGCGCGCAGTCGGCGGCGCTCAGCCAGCCGAGCGCGCCGCCGTCGGCGCCGCTGGGACAGTTGGACGTTTGCGCCGCGACATCGGCGAAGCGCTCGCCCTCGCCCGGTGCCTGGCAACGCAGGTCGAGAAGGCAGGCCTCGGCACGCTGGCGCAGCGCCACCACGTTCACACCCGGCGTGACGGCGAACAGCACATGCCGCGCCAGCACGCGTTCGCCGACCGCGTAGCGTGTCGTGTGCGCAGCGTAGTGGCGGCGGCAAGCCTCCTCCGAAGGCTCTGGAAGCTGCAGATCGCGCTCCAGCAGCATCTCGATCGCTGCCGTTGCCGCGGCGCTGGTGGCACCCTCGTGCGGCGGCGGGTCGTCCGCGCCGAGCAGGCCGGCGGCTATCGCCGCCTGTCGCAGCAACTCGGTGCAGGCGCGTTGACGCAACGTGTCCGCATCCGTCGTTTCGTCGGTGCGATGCAACGGCACGTCGTTGACGGCGGCCAGGGTCAGGGCTTCTTGCATGGTCTTGGCCGTGGGCGTCAAGCCGCGCGGCGTGGCTGGTTGTGGCCGGCCGGAACATTCAAGCGGCGCGAGCGAACGATCTGGTACGGACGAAAGACGTAGGCCACCGAGGCCAGCCCGCTCCATACGTGCACGAGGCGGCTGAACGGGAACAGCAGGAAGATCGTCATGCCGAGCAGCATGTGCAACTTGAACGGCCAGTCGATAGCGGCCAGCACGCTGGCGTCGGGTTGCAGCGTGGCGATGCCCTGCAAGTAGTGCGCCAGCACCAGCATTGCGTGCGCGTCCTGCCGGTGCTCGAACGAAAGCGGCAGCGTCAGCAGCCCCAGGCAGAGTTGCACCCACAGGATGACGAGGATCGCGAGGTCCGTGCGATGGCTGGTGAGGCGGATGCGCGGATCGAAGATGCGCCGGTGCAGCAGCAGCGTCAGGCCGACGAAGCACGCCAGCCCGGCGATGCCGCCGGTGACGATGGCCACCAGCTGCTTCTGCGGCGGCGTGATGAACAGCGAGTAGATCGCGTGCGGCGTGAGCTGCCCGAACAGGTGGCCGAAGAAGAGGAACAGGATGCCGGCGTGGAACAGGTTGCTGCCCCAGCGCAGTTGCCCAGCACGCAGCAGTTGCGAAGAGTCGCTTTTCCACGTGTACTGGTCGCGGTCGAAGCGCGCCAGGCTGCCCATGAAGAACACTGCCAGGCAGATGTAGGGATAGACGTTGAAGAGCAGGTTGTTCAGGGTTGTGTTCATGCGGGCACTCCTGTGGCGGGCTGACCGGGCAGCGGCCCGCGGACGATTCGAATCGGCTGCGGCTGGCCGGGACGGGCCTGGCCTTCGCTCGAACAGCCGCCGAAGGCGATGGGTTCTTCCCAGCTCGCGTCCAGCGCCTCGTCCGCCGGCAGCGTGACGGCCTGCGCCCTTTCGCCGCAGAGCTCCAGCAGCGCGGCCACCAGGCTGGCGTAGGGACTCTCGCGCCGCAGCAGTGCGCTGAAGATGGACTGCAGAATGTGGGCGATCTCACGCAGGAATTTGCGCGCCTGCGCCGGCGGCTGCGTGGAGGCGTATTCGAGTACCACGGTCAGATGGTCGGGCAGCTCGCCAGGGGCGAGATAGAGACCGGCCTGCTCGTAGGTCCGCACGAGGTCGACCATCGCCGGCCCGCGATCACGCGAGTCGCCATGCACATGCTCGAAGAGGTGCAGCGCCGTGCCGCGGCCGCGATCGAAGATCTCGACGTAGGCGGCTTCGGTCTCGAACGGGTTGGCGACACGCAGGCGGTCGATCAAGGCATCGATCTCGGTCAGGCGGTCCGGGCTCAGCGCACGCTCGGCATGCAGTGCTTCGTGCATCTCGCTCAGATGGGCGCGCAGATCGACATCTGGGTAGCTCAGCAGGTGCGACAGCACCCGCAGCGTGACCGATATCGGGGCGTTCGATGAGGTGAAGAGGTTCATCATGCCTCCTGCCGGGCCGCCCCAAGGGAAGCATGCGCCCCCTCGGGGGGCAGCGAACGAAAGTGAGCGTGGGGGTTGTTCATTTCTAGACCCCCGCCTTGATGGGGATGGTGCGTTTCTTCTCGCTGCCGAACAGGCTGGTCTCGCTCACGCCTTCGGAGCAGCCGTTGCCGAAGCTGAAGCCGCACCCGCCGCGCACGTTGAATGCGTTCTCGGCGTACTCGCGGTGCGTGGTCGGGATCACGAAACGGTCCTCGTAGTTGGCGATCGCCATCACCCGGTACATGTCTTCGACCGTCGCCACGCTGACGCCGACCTGGTCGATCGCGGCCCGGTTCGCCACGCCCTCCACGTGCTTGCTGCGCTGGTAGGCGCGCATCGCCAGCAGGCGCTCCAGCGCGCGCACCACCGGCGCGGTATCGCCCGCCGTCAACAGATTAGCCAGGTACTTGACGGGAATGCGCAACTGGCTCACGTCGGGGATCTCGCCGTTTGTGCCCATCTGCCCGGCGTTGGCTGCGGCGGTGATGGGCGAGAGCGGCGGCACGTACCAGACCATCGGCAGCGTGCGGTATTCGGGGTGCAGCGGCAGCGCGACCTTCCAGTCCACCGCCATCTTGTAGACGGGGCTCGTGCGCGCGGACTCGAGCCAGTTCTCGGGGATGCCGTCCCGGCGCGCCTGCTCGATCACCTGGGGATCGTTCGGGTCGAGGAAGATGTCCAGTTGCGCCTGGTAGAGGTCTTTGTCCTTCTCGACGCTGGCGGCCTCCTCAATGCGGTCGGCGTCATACAGCAACACACCGAGGTAGCGGATGCGGCCGACGCAGGTCTCGCTGCACACGGTGGGCTGGCCGGCCTCGATGCGCGGGTAGCAGAAGATGCACTTTTCGGCCTTGCCGCTCTTCCAGTTGTAGTAGATCTTCTTGTAGGGGCAGCCGCTGACGCACATGCGCCAGCCGCGGCACTTGTCCTGATCGATGAGCACGATGCCGTCTTCCTCGCGCTTGTAGATCGAGCCGGACGGGCACGACGCCACGCACGCCGGGTTCAGGCAGTGCTCGCACAGGCGCGGCAGGTACATCATGAAGGTGTTCTCGAACTGGCCGTAGATGTCCTTCTGGATGTCGTCGAAGTTCGTGTCCTTGCTGCGCTTGCTGAATTCGCCGCCGAGGATTTCCTCCCAGTTCGGCCCCCAGACGATCTTCTCCATGCGCTTGCCGGTGATCAGCGAACGCGGCCGCGCCGTGGGCGCGTGCTTCATCTCCGGCGCCGACTGCAGGTGGTCGTAGTCGAAGGTGAATGGCTCGTAGTAGTCGTCGATCTGCGGCAGGTTCGGGTTGGCGAAGATGCGCATCAGCAGCTTCCACTTGCCGCCTTGCCGCGGCTGGATCGAACCGTCGGCGTTGCGAATCCAGCCCCCGTTCCACTTGTCCTGGTTCTCCCATTCCTTGGGGTAGCCGATACCCGGCTTGGTCTCGACGTTGTTGAACCACGCGTACTCGACGCCGGGGCGGCTGGTCCAGACGTTCTTGCAGGTCACGCTGCAGGTGTGGCAACCAATGCACTTGTCCAGGTTCAGGACCATGCCGATCTGTGCGCGGACCTTCATGCGCCTTCTCCTTGGGCTTGCACCAGCGCGGCACGATCGTCGTCGCGCGGCGTGTCGAGCCAGTCGACCTTGTCCATCTTGCGCACCACCACGAACTCGTCGCGGTTGGTGCCAATGGTTCCGTAGTAGTTGAAGCCGTAGCTGAACTGCGCGTAGCCGCCGATCATGTGCGTCGGCTTGAGCACGATGCGGGTCACGCTGTTGTGGATGCCGCCGCGCACGCCGGTGATCTGCGACCCCGGGGTGTTGATGATCTTCTCCTGCGCGTGGTACATCATCAGCATGCCGGGGTTGACGCGCTGGCTCACCACCGCCCGCGCCGCGATGGCGCCGTTGATGTTGAAGACCTCCACCCAGTCGTTGTCTTCGATCCCCGCCTTCTTCGCGTCGTCCTCGCTCAGCCAGACGACGGGGCCGCCGCGGTTGAGCGTCAGCATCATCAGGTTGTCGCTGTAGGTGCTGTGGATGCCCCACTTCTGGTGCGGGGTGATGAAGTTGAGCAGGATCTCGGGGTTGCCGTTGCCCTTGACGTTGTGGATGCCGGCCGTGGTCTTCAGGTCCACCGGCGGGCGGTAGCTGCTGAGGGCCTCGCCGAAGGCGATCATCCAAGGGTGATCGAGGTAGAACTGCTGGCGCCCGGTGAGCGTGCGCCACGGGATCAGTTCATGCACGTTGGTGTAGCCGGCGTTGTAGCTGACGGTCTCGCTTTCGATGCCGCTCCAGGTCGGCGAGCTGATGATCTTGCGCGGCTGCGCCTGGATGTCACGGAAGCGGATCTTTTCGTCCTCGCGGTACAGCGCCAGGTGCGTGTGGTCGCGGCCGGTCTGCTTGCCCAGCGCTTGCCAGGCCTTGACCGCCACGTGGCCGTTGGTCTCGGGCGCCAATTGCAGGATCACTTCGCAGGCGTCGATGTCGCTCACGATCCTGGGCATGCCCTGCGTCTGGCCATCGGTCGCCGTGAGGCCGTTGAGCTGTCCGAGCTGGGTGACCTCGGTCTCGGTCTTCCAGGCGATGCCCTTGCCGCCATTGCCCACCTTGCTCATCAAGGGCCCGAGCGCGATGAAGCGCTTGAAGACGTTCGGGTAGTCGCGCTCGACGACCGCGATCTGCGGCGCGGTCTTGCCCGGGATCAGCTCGCACTGACCTTTGCGCCACTCCTTCACGTCGAAGGGCTGCGCCAGCTCGCCCGCAGTGTCGTGCATGATCGGCGTCAGCACGACTTCCTTCTCGACGCCGAGATGGCCCACGCAGACCTCGCTGAAGGCCTTGGCGAAACCCTTGTAGATCTCCCAGTCGCTGCGTGACTGCCACACCGGGTCCACCGCGGCGCTGAGCGGGTGGATGAACGGGTGCATGTCGCTGGTGTTGAGGTCGTTCTTCTCGTACCAGCTCGCGGTGGGCAGCACGATGTCGCTGTACAGGCAGGTCGTGCTCATGCGGAAGTCGAGCGTCACCAAGAGGTCGAGCTTGCCTTGCGGCGCCTGCTCGTGCCAGACCACCTCGGCCGGCTTGGCGTCGTCCTTGCCGAGATCCTTGCCCTGCACGCCGTTCTCGGTGCCCAGCAGGTGCTTGCAGAAATACTCGTGGCCCTTGCCGCTGCTGCCGAGCAAGTTGGAGCGCCAGATGAACATGTTGCGCGGCCAGTTCTGCGGCGCGTCGGGGTCTTCGCAGCTCATCGCCAGCGTGCCGTCCTTGAGACCGCGCACGACGTAGTCCTTGGCGTCGACTCCGGCCGCGGCGGCGTCCTTCACCACCTGCAACGGGTTGGTCTTGAGCTGCGGCGCGCTGGGCAGCCAGCCCATGCGTTCGGCGCGCACGTTGTAGTCGATCATCGCGCCGCCATACAGCGCCTTGTCGGCCAGCGGCGAGACGATTTCCTCCATGCCGAGCTTCTCATAGCGCCACTGGTCGGTGTGGGCATAAAAGAAACTGGTGCTGTTCATCTGCCGCGGCGGGCGGATCCAGTCGAGCGCGAAGGCCAGCGCCGTCCAACCGGTCTGCGGGCGCAGCTTTTCCTGGCCCACGTAGTGCGCCCAGCCGCCGCCGCTTTGGCCGACGCAGCCGCACATCATGAGGAGGTTGATGACGCCGCGGTAATTCATGTCGGCGTGGTACCAGTGGTTCATCGCCGCACCGATGATCACCATCGACTTGCCGTGCGTCTTGTCGGCGTTCTCAGCGAACTGGCGCGCCACGGCGGTGATCTGTGCACGCGGCACGCCGGTGATGCTTTCGGCCCAGGCGGGCGTGTAGGCGGCGTCGTCGTCGTAGCTCTTCGCGCCGCTGCCCAGGCCGCGGTCGATGCCGTACTGCGCCGCCTGCAGGTCGAACACGGTGGCCACCAGCGCCTCGCGGGAGTCGCCCTCCTTTCCGAGGCGCAAGCGCACCGCCGGCACCTTGACATGGTTCACTTCGCCCTGCTGGGCGTTGGCCTTGAAGTGCGGGGTGGTGATGCCGCCGAAGTACGGCAGGCCGACGCCGACGATCTCGTGCGCCTGCGCGCCGTCCTCGATCACCGAGAGCTTGAGCTTGACGCTGCCGCCGTGGCGGGCTTCCTTGTCCTCCAGGTTCCACTTGCCGGTGTCGCTGCGGCCTTCGCCGCCCCAGCGAAAGCCGATGCTGCCGTTGGGCAGCACGGCGCGGCCGGCGGTGTCGAAGGCGACCGTCTTCCACTCGGGATTGTTGTCCTGCCCGAGCCGCCCGTTGAAGTCGCTCGCGCGCAGGTAGCGGTCGGGCACCAGTGTCTTGCTGCCGTCCTGCAGCTCATGCTCCTTGAGCATCACCAGCAGCGGCAGGTCGGTGTAGCGGCGCGCGTAGTTGTCGAAGTAGACACTGCGCTGCTTGAAGTAAAACTCGCTGAGCGCCACGTGGCCCATCGCCATCGCCAGCGCGGCGTCGGTGCCCTGCTTGGGGTGCAGCCACAGGTCGGCCAGCTTGGCCACCTCGCTGTAGTCGGGCGTCACCGCCACCGTCTTCGCGCCCTTGTAGCGCACCTCGGTGAAGAAGTGCGCGTCGGGCGTGCGCGTCTGCGGCACGTTACTGCCCCAGGCGATGATGTAGGTGCTGTTGTACCAGTCGGCCGATTCGGGCACGTCGGTCTGCTCGCCCCAGACCTGCGGACTGGCAGGCGGCAAGTCGCAGTACCAGTCGTAGAAGCTCATGCAGACGCCGCCGATCAGACTCAGATAACGGCTGCCGGCGGCATAGCTGACCATGCTCATCGCCGGGATCGGCGAGAAGCCGATCACGCGATCGGGGCCGTGGGTCTTGATCGTGTAGACATTGGCCGCCGCGATGAGCTGGTTGACCTCGTCCCAGGAACTGCGCACGAAGCCGCCCATGCCGCGCACCTTCTGGTAGTCGCGCCGGGCGTCCTCGTTCCGGGCGATCGTGGCCCAGGCGTCGACCGGCGTCTTGGCGACCTTCAGCGCGGCGCGCCAGCGCTCCAGCAGGCGGCCGCGCACCATCGGGTACTTCACGCGGTTGGCGCTGTAGAGGTACCAGCTGTAGCTGGCGCCGCGGGCGCAGCCGCGCGGCTCGTGGTTGGGCATGTCCCAGCGCGTGCGCGGGTAGTCGGTCTGCTGGGTTTCCCAGGTCACGATGCCGCCCTTGACGTAGATCTTCCACGAGCAGGAGCCGGTGCAGTTGACGCCATGCGTGCTGCGCACGACCTTGTCGTGCGCCCAGCGGTTGCGATAGGCGTCTTCCCAGGTCCGGTCCTCGCCGGTGGTCACTCCGTGGTCGCCGGAGAAGGCCTCCTTGGGCAGCGAGAAGTGCGTCAGGCGGTCGAGAAAGTGGCTCATGGTGCGGTCGTCCTTGGAGAGGGCTTCAGCGGCGCTGGGTTGCGTTGCGGCAACCGCTGGCGCGCAGGATCATGGGGTTAGATCAGCCGTTAGGTGCTTCGCCGATGCGGCTCGGCGCTGCGTTCACGGGTTCTTGACGTAGGCGCCGCGGCGCAGATAGAACCACCAGTTCAGAACCAGGCACAGCGCGTAGAAGATGGCGAAACCGTACATCGCGACCTGCGGCGTGCCGGCCTTGATCTGGTTGCCGATCACGATCGGGGCGACGAAGGCGCCGTAGGCGGCGATGGCCGAGGTCCAACCCAGCACCGGGCCAGCCTGTTGGCGGTCAAAGATCACGCCGATGGTGCGGAAGGTCGAGCCATTGCCGACGCCGCTGGCAAAGAACAGCACGATGAACAGCCCGAGGAACATCGGGAAGTACTGCTCTGGCGTGGCCGAGCCGTAAGCCTGCATCATCACGTAGCCCACGGCCACCGACGCCAGCACCATCACCACCGAGATGACCTGGGTGACGATCGAGCCGCCCACCTTGTCGGAGATCCAGCCGCCGATCGGGCGCACCGCGGCGCCGACGAAGGGGCCGATCCAGGCGTAGGTGAAGGCCGAGGGCGCGTTCGGGTTCTTCAGCGTGTGCTGCAGCACGCCGGCTGCGTCTGGCACATGGCTGATGCCGAAGATCACCGTGATCGACAAGGGCAGAGCCATCGAGAAGCCGATGAAAGAGCCGAATGTCACGATGTACAACGCCGTCATCGACCAGGTGTGCTTGTCCTTGAAGATGGCGAACTGTTTGGCGACGTTTTCCTTCATCGGGCCGAAGGCCGCGAGCTTCATGATCAGCAGCGCGGTGATCACGTCGAGCGGGATCGCCACCCACATACTGATCCACCCCAGGCCGGTGGGAGCGGGCAGGTACAGGTACAGCCCGAGGATCGAAGGCACGAAGGCCAGCGTGTAGAGCCAGGTGATCTTGGCGAAGGCGACGAGCGGGTTGCCGCTGTCCGGCGTGACCGTCTTCAGGTTGTTCATGCCGAACCAGCACAGGATCGACAGCGGCACCAGCGACAGCACCCAGGCAAAGCCGGCGTTCTGGATCCAGGTCGGCGTGCCGGCCTTGATCTTGCCGAGGATCCAGCCGCTGTCCTTGAGCAGCGTCATCGGCTCGCCGCCGAAGGCTCCGAACAGGCTGACCGTCATCACGAGCGGAATCACGACCTGCATCGTGGTCACGCCGAAGTTGCCGATGCCGGCATTGATGCCCAGTGCGGTGCCCTGCAGCCGCTTCGGGAAGAAGGTGCTGATGTTGGACATCGAACTCGCGAAGTTGCCGCCACCGACGCCTGACCACAGCGCCATCAGCTGGAACACCCAAAGCGGCCAGTCCTTGTGCTGCAGCGCCACGCCGGTGCCGATGGCCGGGGCCAGCAGCATCGCGGTGGTCAGGAAGATGGTGTTGCGCCCGCCGGCCAGCCTGACCAGGAACGATGCCGGGATGCGCATCGTGGCCCCGGCGATGCCGGCGATCGCGGTCAGCGTGAACAACTCGGCCTGGGTGAAGGGGAAGCCCAGGTTGAGCATCTGCACCGTGATGATCCCCCACATGCCCCAGACCGCGAAGCCGCAAAGCAGCGCTGGCACGGAGATCCAGAGGTTGCGGTAGGCGACCTTCTTGCCGGTGGACTCCCAGAAGGCTTGGTCCTCCGGTTGCCAATCGGCGATGTCGGCGCCGCTGATTTCAGGAGGCGTGCGTGCAGTGGCACGGTTGACGTTCATGCTGGTCTTTCCTTTGTGAATTCGGGTTCAACCGTTCAGGCTGAAGCCGGTGGCCTTGGCTCCCATGAGCTCGGACTTGCGCACCTCGGTCCAGTACATCCAGATGAGCGAGACCCAGACCACGCCATACATCAGCATGAACGCGCTGGAGCGCACACCGGTGAGGTCCATCAGGCCGCCGAACAGGATCGGCAGCACGAACCCGCCCATGCCGCCGGCCAAGCCGACGATGCCGCTGACGGTTCCGATGTTGTCCGGGTAGTCGTCGCTGATGTACTTGAAGACGCTGGCCTTGCCGAAGGCCCAGGCGATGCCGAGCAAGAACATCAACGCCGTGAAGAAGTAGATGTTCAGGCCGACATGAAAAGTCCTGGCGCCTTCAGTCGTCATCACCGTCATGTCCGTCTGCGGGTAGCTGAGCAGAAACAGGCAGATCCAGCTCACCCACATCACCCACCAGGTGACGCTGTGGGCGCCGAACTTGTCGGACAGGACGCCGCCCACCGCGCGCAGCACGCCGCCCGGCAGCGAGAAGCAGGCCGCCAGCAGCGCCGCCGTCTGGATCGAGAGACCGAACTCGCCGACGTAGTACTGGACCATCCACAACGACAAGGCCACGTAGCCGCCGAAGACGATGCTGTAGTACTGGCAGTACTTGAGCACCTTGGGGTCCTTCAGCATCGTGAGCTGGTCACTGAACTTGGTGTGCGGCGGCACCAGGTGTCTTGGGTCGCTGCTGCTGCCGAGCCAGAACACGATCACGGTGCCCAGCATCACCGCCGCATATACCTGTGGCACCAGCGTCCAGCCGCCGGCCAGCAGCAGTGCCGGCGCCGCGAACTTGTTGACGGCCGAGCCCGAGTTGCCGGCCCCGTAGACGCCCATCGCCATGCCCTGGCGGCTCTTCGGGAACCAGCGCGCGACGTAGGGCGTACCAACCGAAAACGAGCCGCCGGCCAGGCCGACGAACAGGCCGATGACCAGAAAGTGCCAGAAGGCGGTGGCATAGGACATCAGCCAGATCGCGGGAACAGTCACGGCCATCAATACCGCCATGACGATGCGGCCGCCGTACTTGTCGGTCCAGATGCCCAGCGGCACACGGATCAGCGAACCGGTGAGCACCGGCGTGGCCGTGAGCAGTCCGAACTCGGTGGCGTTCAGGCCCAAGGTCTTCTTGAGCGGGATGCCGACAACGCCGAACATCATCCAAACCATGAAGCAGACCGTAAAGGCCAACGTGCTGACGATCAGCACCGACCAGGCTTGGCGCGGGATCGGGGTTGCAGTGGGGGTCATAAAGCACACTCGTCGGGGGATGGCCAGACTGTCGTGCTTAAAAGTGGGGGCGAATATCCGTCTGCTGGTCGGTGCCCGCGCGGCAGACGAACGATGGCGCAGCACCGACGCATCGTTCCGAAGAACTACCGGGCCGGTTTTGCCATCGCGGATTGCGTTGGATCAAACGGCACCGGTGAGCGCAGTCCTCAGACTCGCGCTGCTCGCGTCCGGGTTGCGATCCGTGGGTGAACCGGATGAGCCCGTCATCCCAAATGCTCAAGGAGGCTTCCGCCATGTCCACCACCGCCCCGCTCCAAAAGCATCACAAGCTCTGCGACGAGCTGTTCGCCGGCGCCGAGGAGGCCTGCGCCAAGGGCGACTGGGCGCAGGGCGCACGTTCCTTCGCGCGCCTACGTGAGCAGCTCGAAGCTCACTTCGTGAGCGAGGAGGAACTGCTGTTCCCGGCCTTCGAGGACGCGACCGGAATGGCCTCGGGCCCGACCGAGGTGATGCGCGGCGAGCACGCCCAGATGCGCGAGCTGCTCGAGCAGATGGCCGGCGCGCTGGCCGCCCAGGACGACGATGCCTTCGGCGGCTCCGCCGAGACATTGCTGATCCTGATGCAGCAGCACAACGTGAAGGAGGAGAACATCCTCTACCCGATGTGCGACAACGTGCTCGGCGGGACGGGCATCGGCGCCGACCTGCAGGCGCGCCTGGGGTGACGACTGTCATCGACGGCCGCGGCATGGAGCCACCCGAGCCGCTGCAACTCGCGCTGCAGGCGCTGGACGAACTCGCCATGGGCGACGACGTGCTGATGCTGCTGTACTGCCAGCCGCAGCCGCTGTTCGCTGCGCTGAAGGAGCGCGGCTGCACCTGGACCGACACGCTGCGCGCCGACGGCACGCGCGAGATCCGGATTCAGCAGGCGCGCTGACGCCTCAAGCGGTGGCTACCGGTCTGTCCTTCGAGCAGGCACCGCCGCTGTCGGTGCCCTACCGTTTTTTCCTCGCCGCGCCGTGCTTCGGCGTGCTGGCTGGGCTGCTGCTCGCGTGGTCGGGCGGCGATGCGCTGGCCTCGCGCTGGACGGCGCAGGCGCTGGCGCTGACGCACCTGATCGCGCTCGGCTTCATGCTCCAGGCCATGTGCGGCGCACTGCTTCAGTTCATCCCGGTGGCGGTGGGCGGCAACGTCTGGCGGCCGCGGCTCGTCGCGTGGGTCGTGCAGCCGCTGCTGCTCGTCGGCACGCTGCTGCTCGTCGCCGGCTGGCTCGGCGCAGGCGGCACCGCGTTTGCCGTCGCGGTGCCGATATTCCTGATGGCGATAGGGGTTCTGGCGGTGGCGGCGGGGTTCGCACTCTGGCAGACGCCGGCCACCGGCATGACGCTGTGGACGATGCGGCTCGCGATTTCCGGTCTGGTCGCGACCGTGCTGCTGGGCAGCCTGCTCGCAGAGGCGCTGGCGCGGGGCCTGGTCGTGCCTTTCCTGCTGCTGACCGACATCCACCTGGCCTGGGGCCTGTGCGGCTGGGCGCTGATGCTGCTCGCCGCGGTGTCCTATCACGTGGTGCCGATGTTCCAGCTCACCAAGCCGTATCCGCTGTGGTTCACGCGCGCTTTCGGGCCGCTGCTGCTGACGCTGCTGCTCGCGTGGTCGGCGCAGCTTCTCATCGATGCCGCCGCGTGGCCGCTGTCGGTCGCGCTCGCGCTGCTCGCCGTCGGCTCGGTCTATGCCGTGCTGACGCTATGGCTGCAGCACACCCGGCTCCGGAAGACGGTCGATGCGACATCGCTGTACTTTCGCGTCGCGATGCTCTCGCTGCTGGCCTTCGTCGTGTCGGGCGTCGCGGTGCTGATGCTGCCGGCGCTGGCCGGTGACCCGCGCGCCGCGGTGTGGCTGGGCGTGCTGGCCCTGGTCGGCGTCTTCGTGTCGGCGATCACGGGGATGATGTACAAGATCCTGCCGTTTCTGAACTGGCTTCATCTGCAGCGCCTGGGCGCGCCGATGTCCGCGGTGCCGAACATGAAGAAGATGATTCCCGCCGCGGCCATGATGGGCCAGTTCCGCCTGCACGTGGCGGCTCTCGCGCTGTTGCTGCTTGCCACGCTGCAACCCCTGCTCGCGCGGCCGGCCGGCATTGCCGTGGCCGCGTCGTTCGCATGGCTGGGCTGGAATGTGCTCGGCGCGGCCAGGCGTTACCGGGCTTTCAAGGCGGGCATGGTCGCCGCCCTGTGAAGCCCTTCGCTTCTGCCGGCGATGCGCAGGCGGAGATGCGCTTCTCGGCGGTACAGTCACCATTCGCGTTGAACGGAGACCCGCCCTGCAAGCTGCATCATCCCCCGCACTCGGCGCCGACGCTGCCACGCCCGGCGAGCGCGCCGCGCGCCAGGCCGAGGTCGTAGCCGCCCTCGCGGCGCTGCTGCCCGCGCGCTGCCTGCTCTGGCAGGCCGAGGACGTCGCGCCCTACGAGTGCGACGGCCTCACCGCCTATCGCGCGCATCCGCTCGTCGTCGCGCTGCCCGAGACCGAGGCGCAGGTCGCCGCGCTGCTGCGCGCCTGCCAGGCGCTTGGCGTGCCGGTGGTCGCGCGCGGCGCGGGGACGGGCCTCTCGGGCGGGGCGACGCCGCACCGCATGGGCGTCACGCTCAGCCTCGCCAAGTTCAACCGCATCCTCAAAGTAGACGCCGCCGCGCGCACGGCGACCGTGCAATGCGGTGTGCGCAACCTCGCCATCAGCGAGGCCGCCGCGGCGCATGGCCTCTACTACGCGCCCGACCCGAGCAGCCAGATCGCCTGCACCATCGGCGGCAACGTGGCCGAGAACGCGGGCGGCGTGCATTGCCTGAAGTACGGCCTGACACTGCACAACGTGCTGCGCGTGAAGGGCTATACGGCCGAAGGCGATGAAATCGTGTTCGGCGGCGAGGCGCTCGATGTGCCGGGCCTGGACTTGCTGCCGCTCGTGATCGGCAGCGAAGGCATGCTCGCGGTGGTGACCGAGGTCACCGTCAAGCTCGTTCCCAAGCCGCTGCTGGCGCGCTGCATCGTCGCCAGCTTCGACGACATCCGCCTAGCGGGCGACGCGGTGGCTGGCATCATCGCCGCTGGCATTCTTCCGGCGGGCCTGGAGATGATGGACCAGCCGATGACGGCGGCCGTCGAGGACTTCGTCCACGCCGGCTACGACCTGGGCGCCAAGGCCATCCTGCTCTGCGAGAGCGACGGCACGCCGGAGGAAGTGCACGAAGAGATCAACCGCATGCTGGGCGTGCTGAGCGGCGCCGGCGCGACGCGCGTCGAGGTGAGCCGCGACGAGGCGCAGCGCCTGAAGTTCTGGAGCGGGCGCAAGAACGCCTTTCCGGCGAGCGGGCGCCTGAGCCCCGACTACATGTGCATGGACTCGACGATCCCGCGTCGGCGCCTGGCCGACATGCTGCTCGCGATCGCCGAGATGGAGATCAAGTACGGTCTGCGCTGCGTCAACGTCTTTCACGCCGGCGACGGCAACCTGCATCCGCTGATCCTCTTCGATGGCAAGGTCGCCGACGAGTTGCGCCGCTGCGAGCTCTTCGGCGCCGACATCCTCGAGACCAGCGTTCGCATGGGCGGCACCGTCACCGGCGAGCACGGCGTCGGCGTCGAGAAGCTGGGCTCGATGTGCGTGCAGTTCACGCCCGCCGAGCTCGAACAGATGGCCGCCGTCAAGCGCGCGTTCGACCCGCAGTCGCTGCTCAACCCGGGCAAGGTGATCCCGACGCTGCAGCGTTGCGCCGAGGGCGGCAAGATGCACGTGAAGAAGGGCTTGCTGCCATTCCCCGAACTGGAGCGCTTCTGAAATGACGCCCCCAAGCTCGCATTCGCTCGCTGCCCCCCGAGGGGGCGCTCAGTGGCTTCGGACGGCCGGGCGCCACTGAGATGGACGCGGCGCTCGCGCAACTCGTCGATCAGGTGCTGAGCGCACGCGCGCAGCGCGGCGTGCTGGACATCCGCGGCAGCGGCAGCAAGGCCTTCTACGGCGAGGCCGCGCGCGGCGAGGCGCTGGACGCGACGGCGCTCGCCGGCATCTCGAGCTACGAACCGACCGAGCTCGTCGTCAGCGCACGTTGCGGCACGACGCTGGCCGAGCTTGAAGCGGCGCTCGCCGAGCGAGGCCAATGCCTGCCCTTCGAGCCGCCGCACTTCGGGCCTGGTGCCACGGTGGGTGGGATGGTCGCGACGGGGCTTTCCGGCCCGGCGCGCGCCAGCGTCGGCGCCGTGCGCGACTACGTGCTCGGCGCGACGCTGCTCAGCGGCCGCGGCGAGGTGCTGAGCTTCGGTGGGCAGGTGATCAAGAACGTCGCCGGCTACGACGTGTCGCGCCTGCTCGCGGGCTCGCTCGGCATGCTGGGCGTGATCTGCGAGGTCTCGCTGAAGGTGGTGCCTGCTGCCCGCGCGACGGCGACGTTGCGCTTCGACCTTGCACAAGCCGCGGCCCTCGCGCAGCTCAACGCCTGGGCCGGCAAGCCGCTGCCGATCAACGCCAGCGCGTGGTGGGAGGGCACGCTGGTGCTGCGCCTGCGCGGCGCCGCGGCGGCGGTCGATGCGGCCGTCGCCGCGCTCGGCGGCGAGCGCATTGCCGACGAGCACGCAGCCGCGTTCTGGAACGGCCTGCGCGAGCAGACCGACGAGTATTTCGTCGCCGCGCTGCGTGCGATCGAGTCCGACGCCGAGGCGCGCCTGTGGCGCCTCTCGCTGCCGCAGACGGCGCCGCCGCTCGCGCTGATGGGCGATCAGCTCATCGAGTGGGGCGGCGCGCAGCGCTGGCTCGTCAGCAGCGCGCCGGCAGCCGAGGTTCGGCAGGCTGCGGCGCGCGCGGGCGGCCACGCGACGGTGTTTCGCGGCGACAAGTCGGTCGGCGCGTTCACGCCGTTGACGCCGACGCTGGCACGCATCCAGCACCAGCTCGCACTGGCCTTCGACCCCGACCAGGTCTTCGCGACCGGCCGCCTGATGGCCGCGCCGCCAGCCGCAGTAAGCAGGAGCGACGATGGCGCTGCCTGACACCGTGGCGATCGAACACAGCATGGCCGCGTACTACGCGCGCCGCGCGGCGTACTACGAGCGCGTCTATCACAAGCCCGAGCGTCAGAGTGATCTGCGCGCCATCGAGACCTCGCTGGCCGCGCAGTTCGCGCATCGGCGCGTGCTCGAGATCGCCTGCGGCACCGGTTGGTGGACGCCGCACGGCGCGCGGCTCGCCAAGTCGTGGCTGGCGACCGACCTCAGCCCCGAGACGATGACCGTCGCGCGCGCCAAGCCGCTGCCGGCCGGCAAGGTCGATTTCCGCGCCGTCGACGCCTACACGCTGGCCGGGCTGGATGACGCTGCGCCGTTCGACGCCGCCTTCGCCGGCTGCTGGTGGTCGCACGTGCCGCTGGCGCGCTTGGCGGCGTGGCTGGCGACGCTTCATTCGCGCCTGACGCCGGGCGCGCGGGTGGTGATGCTCGACAACAGCTTCGTGCAGGTCAGCAACACGCCGATCTCGCGCACCGACGCCGACGGCAACACCTACCAACTGCGCAGCCTGGACGACGGCGCGACGCACGAAGTGCTGAAGAACTTCCCGAGCCCGGAGCAGGTCTTCGCCGCGCTCGGCCCGCGGGCGCGGGACCCAAAGTGGACCGGGTACACGCACTACTGGGTGCTCTCCTACGACCTGGCCTGATGCAGACCCACCTCGCCCCCGAATTCAAAGGCACGCGCGACGGCGAGGCGGCCGAGGCCATCCTGCGCAAGTGCGTGCATTGCGGCTTCTGCACCGCGACCTGCCCGACTTACCAGTTGCTCGGCGACGAGCTCGACGGGCCGCGCGGGCGCATCTACCTGATGAAGGAGGTGCTCGAAGGCGCGCCGGTCACGCGCAGCACGCAACTGCACCTGGACCGCTGCCTCACGTGCCTGAACTGCGAGACCACCTGCCCGTCGGGCGTGCAGTACGGGCACCTGGTCGACATCGGCCGGCGCATCGTCGATCGCAAGGTCGAGCGGCCCGGCGGCGAGAAGGCGATTCGCACGGCGCTCAAGGCCGGCCTCACGTCGCCGCTGTTCGGCCCCGCGATGAAGCTCGGGCAACTCTTTCGCCCGCTGCTGCCGGCAGCGCTGAAGGACAAGGTGCCGCAAGCGTCCGCGGCGCGATCGCGCCTGTGGCCGCGGCGCACGCACCCGCGCAAGGTGCTGCTGCTGCTGGGCTGCGTGCAGCCGGCGATGCTGCCGGGCATCAACAGCGCGACGGCGCGCGTGCTCGACGCCGCCGGCATCCAGACCCTGGTCGCCGACGGCGCCGGTTGCTGCGGCGCGCTGCGCGCCCACCTTGGCGACCAGGCCGGCGGGCTGGCCGACGCGCGGCGCAACATCGACGCCTGGTGGCCGCAAGTAGCCGCGGGCGAGGTCGAGTCGATCGTGATGAACGCATCGGCCTGCGGCCTGGCGGTGAAGGAATACGGCCACGCGCTGGCGCACGACGCCGCCTACGCCGACAAGGCCGCGCGCGTCGCCGCACTCACGCGCGACGTGAGCGAGCTGCTGCCGGATCTGATCGAGCGCCTGCGCCCGTTGCTGGCGGCGAAGCGCCCCGCCGCGCGACTCGTCTTTCACCCGCCGTGCACCTTGCAGCACGGCCAGCGCTTGCGCGGCGGCGTCGAGAGCTGCCTCACACAACTCGGTTTCGACGTTAGGCTGGCGGCCCGCGAGAGCCACTTCTGCTGCGGCTCGGCCGGCACCTACTCGGTGCTGCAGCCGGGGCTCGCCACCGCGCTGCGCGACCGCAAGCTCGGCAACCTGGCGCCGACCGCAGGCGAGGTCATCGTCTCGGCCAACATCGGCTGCATCCAGCATCTGCAGACCGGCACCGCAACGCCGGTGCGGCACTGGGTGGAAGTGCTGGACGAGGCGCTGACAGCCGCACAATCCAGCCGATGAACACACCCCTCATCCAGGTCTCGGGGCTTGCACACATCGGTGTGCGCGTGCATGAGCTCGAGCGCTCGGTTCGCTTCTACGCACTGCTCGGCTTCGCCAAGACCGCCGGCCCCATCGGCCCAGAGCCGGTCGCGATCCTCGAGCACCCTTCGGGGCTGGAGATCAACCTTGTGCTCAACGCGCCGAGCGCGCGCGAGCCGAACGTCCTGATGGACGTGCCCGAGAAGCACCCCGGGATCACGCACTTCGCCCTCTTGTGCCCCGACGTCATCGCGGCCAAGGAGCATCTCGCGGCGGCCGGCATTTCACTCAGTGGCGGCCCGGTTCGCTTCGGACCGGCAGCGCAGGGCATCTTCGTTCGCGATCCCGATGGAAACGTCATCGAGCTGCATCAACGCGGCTGAGCACTCGCCATGTGAGAGCCGCCGGCACCGTGACGCGCTGCCTCAGCGGATTCGAAGCACATTGCCCACAAGTGCAATCGACCCGCGCTGCGGAGGTGTCGGTCAAGGGTCGGGAACGACGGTCTGCGCACATTCGCGGCGCGGCCATTCGGTGCTTCTTCGAGGCCGCCCCGCGGCTGGAGTGTCGGCGCTCCTATCGGATTCCCCAGGTCTCGCCGTTTGGGTCTCGCCTCGCCACCTTTTGGAGCTAGCATTACGTCCGATTCGTCGGATCGATGCCGAGATGCAGAGTGCCCCCAGCCTGGTTGACGTCGCACGCGAGGCCGGGATAAGCCCGGATGCCACTGGCCGAGCGCTCCGTGGGCATGTTGGCCTGCACCGGCGCGCGGGCAGGTCCACCGTCAAGCGCTTCTTCGTCGAACCGGCCTCGCGCCGGCCGTGCTCCATTGAGGGCATGCCGCCATGATCTGTCTCGGCATCGACTTGGGCACCTCGGCGCTGAAGGCTGCGCTGCTCGACGATGACGAACCGATTGCGGTCGCCATCCGGCCGCTCACGGTGCAACGGCCGCAGGCCGACTGGAGCGAGCAGGACCCCGAGGACTGGTGGAGCGCCTTCGTCGCCTGCCTGGACGAGCTTCGTTCGCGCGAGCCCGCGGCCCTCTCGGAGACCCGCGCGATCGGCCTGGCCGGGCAGATGCACGGCGCGACGCTGCTCGGCGCCAGGGGCGACGTGCTCAGGCCCTGCATCTTGTGGAACGACGGCCGCAGCCAGGCGCAGTGCGCCGAACTCGAATCGCGCTGGCCGGCGCTGCGCGCGGTCACCGGCAACCCGGCGATGGCCGGGTTCACCGCCCCCAAGCTGCTCTGGGTGCGCCAGCACGAACCCACGATTTTCGCGCGCACGGCAAGGGTGCTGCTGCCCAAGGCTTGGCTGCGCTGGCGCTTGACCGGCGAGGCGATCGAGGAGATGAGCGATGCCTCGGGCACGCTGTGGCTGGACGTTGGCGCGCGGCGCTGGTCGGCAGACGCGCTGGCCGCCTGCGGCATGTCCGTCGAGCAGATGCCGCGCCTCGTCGAAGGCAACGCGGTCGCCGGCCAGGTGGGCGGCGAGTGGGTGCGGCGCTGGGGCTTTGCAAGGTCGCCGCTGGTGGCCGGCGGGGCGGGCGACAATGCCGCGGGTGCGGTGGCACTCGGCGCGGTGCACGCGGGCGATGCCTTCGTCTCGCTGGGCACGTCGGGCGTGCTCTGGGCCACGACGGCGCGCTTTCGCCCCAACCCCGATCACGCGGTGCACGCGTTCTGCCACGCCTTGCCCGAGACCTGGCACCAGATGGGTGTGGTGCTGTCCGCGGCGGCCAGCCTGGCTTGGTGGGCGCGGGTGACGGGCACCGATGAAGCCACGCTGCTCGCCGAGGCCGAGGCCACGCCACCATCGTCGCCGTGCTGGTTCGCGCCCTACCTGAGCGGCGAGCGCACGCCGCACAACGACACGGCCGTGCGTGCCGGTTTCACCGGCATCGACGCCGGCACCGGGCGGGCCGACATGACGCGTGCGGTGTTCGAAGGCGTGGGCTACGCGCTGCGCGATGCCAAGGACTCCCTCGCTGCCGCCGGCACGCTGCTCGCCGGCGCCGATCTGATCGGCGGCGGCGCGCGCTCGGCGCTGTGGGGGCAGACGCTGGCCGACATCCTCGATCTGCCGCTGCACCAGGTGGCGCACAGCGACATCGGCTGCGCGCTCGGCGCGGCGCGGCTGGCGCGGATGGCGGCCGGCGAAGGCCAGGCCGTGGTGGGCAAGCCGGAGCGGCTGCGCAGCTTCGAGCCGCGCGCCGCCGAGGCGGCACGCCAGGCGGCGCGCCACGCCCAATGGCGCGCCCTCTACCCTGCACTCGCCGCGCTGCCGCCGCCGCGTTGAACAGCAACGAAAGGAAGCCGTGTCCAGCAGATCCAAACCGTTCTTCAGCCTGCGCGAACCGCTGCGCTTCGAGGGCCAGAAGTGGAAGCCGTCCGCGAAGCGCCCGCTTGGCTACCGCTGGTACGACGCCGACCGCAAGGTGCTCGGCCAACGCATGGAAGACCAGCTTCGCTTCGCCGTCTGCTACTGGCACAGCTTCGTCTGGCCGGGCAGCGACCCCTTCGGCGGCGATACCTTCGAGCGCCCTTGGCACGCACCGGGCGGCGACCCGATGGCGCAGGCGCTGCACAAGGCCGACGTCGCCTTCGATCTGTTCCGACTGCTGCGCACGCCCTACTTTACCTTCCACGACCGCGACATCGCACCCGAGGGCCGCACGCTAGCCGAGAGCAACGCCAATGTCAGGTGCGTCGGCGAGCATTTCGCGAAGAAGATGCAAGCCTCGGGGGTGAGATTGCTGTGGGGCACCGCCAACTTGTTTTCGCACCGTCGCTACATGGCGGGCGCCGCGACCAACCCCGACCCCGAGGTCTTCGCCTACGCGGCGGCGCAGGTGAAGAACGCGCTCGAGCTAACGAACGATCTCAGCGGAGCAAACTACGTGCTTTGGGGCGGCCGCGAGGGCTATGAAACGCTGCTCAACACCGACCTGAAACGCGAGCTGGACCAGCTCGGTCGCTTCATGAGCCTGGTGGTCGAGCACAAGCACAAGATCGGCTTCGCGGGCACGATCCTGATCGAGCCCAAGCCCGGCGAGCCCACCAAGCACCAGTACGATTTCGACGTCGCCACGGTCTACGGCTTTCTGCGCAGCTATGGCCTGGAGAAGGAGATCAAGGTCAACATCGAGCAGAACCACGCCCTGCTCGCCGGCCACACCTTCGAGCACGAAATCGCGCTCGCGCAGGCGCTGGGTGTGTTCGGCTCGATCGACATGAACCGCGGCGACGAGCTGCTCGGCTGGGATACCGACCAGTTCCCGAACAACCTGCCGCAGGTGGCGCTGGCGCTGTACCACGTGCTGCGCGGTGGCGGCCTGGGCACGGGTGGCCTCAACTTCGACGCCAAGCTGCGCCGTCAGTCGATCGACCCCGACGACCTGATCGTCGGCCATGCCCACGCGATGGACCTGTGCGCGCGGGCCTTGCTGGTGGCTGAAACAATGATCGACGACGGCGAGCTCGCCAAGCAACTGCGTGCGCGCTACTCGGGCTGGGACGGCAAGCTCGGCCGCGCGATCCTGAGCGGCAAGCAAACGCTGGCCGACCTTGCCGCGCGCGTCGATCGCGATAAGCTCGATCCGCCACCGCGTTCGGGCCGGCAGGAGCACCTCGAAGCGCTGCTCAACAACTACCTTTGAACTAGGAGACAAGTACCATGGCCACCAACATCAAAGGCCCCGGCATTTACCTCGCGCAATTCGCCGGCGACAGCGCGCCGTTCTCGAGCTGGGACGCGATCACGAAATGGGCCGCCGGGCATGGCTTCAAGGGGGTGCAGATCCCGTCCTGGGACGGGCGCCTGTTCGACCTCGCGCGTGCCGCCGAGTCCAAGACCTATTGCGACGAGATCGCGGGCATCGCACGCGCCAACGGCGTCGAGATCACCGAGCTCGGCACCCATCTGCAGGGCCAGCTTGTCGCCGTGCACCCGGCCTACGACGAGGCCTTCGATGCCTTTGCGCCGGACGCGGTGAGGGGCCACCCCAAGGAGCGCCAGCGCTGGGCGGTGGAGCAGATGCTGCTCTCGGCGCGGGCGTCCAAGCACCTTGGCCTGACCAGCAACGTGAGCTTTCCCGGCGCGCTGGCGTGGCCCTATCTTTACCCCTGGCCGCAGCGGCCGCCGGGCTTGATCGAGGCCGCGTTCGACGAATTGGCCAAGCGCTGGCGGCCGATCTTCGATGCCTTCGACGAGGCCGGCTGCGCGGTGGCCTTCGAGCTGCACCCGGGCGAGGATTTGTTCGACGGCACGACCTTCGAGATGCTGCTTGAGCGCGTGGGCAACCACCCGCGCTGCTGCATCAACTACGACCCTTCGCACTTCGTGCTGCAGCAACTCGACTACCTGGAATTCATCGACATCTACCACCAGCGCATCTCCTCTCTGCACATCAAGGACGCCGAGTTTCGGCCCACCGGGCGACAGGGCGTGTACAGCGGTTACGCCCCGTGGATAGCGCGCGCCGGGCGCTTTCGCTCGCTCGGCGACGGGCAGATCGATTTCAGCGCCATCTTCTCGAAGATGGCGCAGTTCGGCTATTCGAGCTGGGCCGTGCTTGAGTGGGAGTGCTGCCTGAAGCACCCCGAGCAGGGCGCCGCCGAAGGCGCGCGCTTCATCCGCGACCACATCATCCGGGTCACCGAGAAAGCCTTCGACGATTTCGCTGGCGGCGGCACCGACCAGGGCAAGATCCACCGGATGCTCGGGCTATGAGCGGGCCGGGCCGATCCCATGCGCTCATCGCGGAGCGCGAAGGGCAGAGGGCCGTTCGATGAGCGCGCCGGCAAAGATCCGCCTCGGCATGGTCGGTGGCGGCGAGGGTGCGTTCATCGGCGCGGTGCACCGCATCGCGGCGCGGCTGGATGACCACTACGAATTCGTCGCCGGGGCGCTGGCGTCGACTCCCGAGAGGGCGCTGCGCTCGGGCGAGAAGCTCGCTCTGGCCTCCGATCGCAACTACCCGGACTATCTGACGATGGCCCGCGCCGAAGCGGCGCGCGCCGACGGCATCGAGGCGGTGGCCATCGTCACGCCCAACCACCTGCACGCCCCGGTGGCCGAGGCTTTCCTGAAGGCCGGCATCCATGTGATCTGCGACAAGCCGGTCACCACCACCGCCCGCGACGCCAAGCGCCTCGCCGCGCTGGCCGCGAAACACGGCCGCATCTTCGCTGTGACCTACAACTACACCGGCTACCCGATGGTGCGCCACGCAAGGCAGATGGTGGCCGAGGGCAAGCTGGGCGAGATCCGCATCGTGCAGGTCGAATACCCGCAGGACTGGCTCAGCGGGCCACTTGAAGCCACGGGCCAGAAGCAGGCCGCGTGGCGCACCGACCCTGCGCGCAGCGGCGCGGGTGGCTGCATCGGCGACATCGGAACGCACGCCTACCAGCTGGCCGACTACATCGCGGGCATAGCCGTCACCGAGCTGTGCGCCGAGCTCTCGACCTTTGTCCAAGGGCGGCGCCTGGACGACAACGCGCAGGTGCTGCTGCGCTATGCGAACGGTGCGCGCGGCATGCTCTGGGCCAGCCAGGTGGCACCGGGCAACGAGAACGGGCTGCGCATTCGCATCTTCGGCAGCCAGGGCGGCATCGAGTGGCGGCAGGAGCACCCCAACCAGTTGCACTGGGCCGCGCTGGGCCAGCCGGTGCAGATCGTCGCCCGCGGCACGGCGGCTGCCAATGCGGCAGCGGCCAGGGTCACGCGCATTCCGTCGGGCCACCCCGAGGGTTACCTCGAAGGCTTCGCGACCTTGTACAGCGAGATCGCGCACGCGATTCGCGCGGCACGCGCGCGTGGGCCCAAGGCGGGCCGCGGCGTGCAGTTCCCGACCGTCGTCGACGGCTTGAAGGGCGTGCAGTTCATCGAGGCCGTGGTCGAATCCGCGCGGCGTGGAGGGCGCTGGGTTCATCTGCCGGCGGCCGCCGGCATCGGTTGAAACCCTGATTGATTTATTTGATGATGGCTTGATGATGGCACCCTGCTACCCATCCGCCAAGCCGTGCAACCCGCCGCCACCGTCGCCGACATCGCCGCCCGCGCGGGGGTGGGAACGGCCACCGTCGACCGGGTGCTGAACAACCGGCCCGGCGTCCATACCGAGACCGTGCGACGCGTGTTGCAGGTGGTGGCCGAAGTCGGCGGCCCACCGCCGCGCGGCCGCCCGCGGCGGGACGAGAACTTCCGCTTCGCCTACGTGCTGCCAGCGGCCGAGCTGCCGTTCGTCGGCCTGATCGACCGGCAGATCGCGCTCGCGGCGGGGGACTTCCGGCACCAGCACATTACCGAGGTCACGCACCGGTTCGACATTGCCGATGCAACGCGCCTCGCCGACAGCCTGTCCGATCTGGCCGACTGCGAGGGCATCGCACTGATGGCGCCCGATCTGCCGCCGGTCAAGCTGGCCATCAACGAGCTCGTGCGTTCCGGCGTGCACGTCGTGACGCTGTTCACCGACGTCGGCGGCTCGATGCGCGAGGCCCACATCGGTGCCGACGCTCGCGCCGCCGGCCGCACCGCCGGCCTGTTGCTCGGCCGGATGGCGGCGCCCGGACGCGACACGCTGCTACTGGCTTCGCAGGCCACGCGCCTGTCGGCCGAAATCGAACGGCGCATCGGCTTCGCGCAGGTGGTCGAGGAACGCTTCCCCGGGCTGAAGCTGCTGCGCCTGCCGGACATCCCGGCCGACGATGCCGGCGCGGCGCGCGCGCTCTCCCGCTTTCTGAAGAAGGGCGTCGACCCGAGCGCGATCGCGGGGATCTACAACGTCGGCTCGGGCAGCGCCGGGCTGGTACGCGCGATCGAATCCGCGGGGCTGGCGAGCAGGGTCGGCATGGTCGCGCACGACCTCACCGACAACCACCGCGCGCTGCTCGCGGGCGGCGCCTTGTCTTATCTGCTTCACCAGGACATCCACTACTGCGTGATGACGGCGGCGCGCGTGCTGCGGGCCCTGTGCGAGAACCTGCGAGGCGCCCTCAACGTGGTGCAGCCACGCATCGAGATCCTGACGGCCGAGAACCTTCACTGAACGGCGGTCGGATGTGTGTGAACCCCTTCAATCCCCAAAGCAGGAGACAAACGTGATCAAGCGCATGTTGACCAAAGTGCCGGGTGTCGCCACCCTGGCCGTCGCCACCCTCCTGAGCCTGGGCAGCACCCCCGCCCTCGCGCAGGACAAGACCATTACGCTATGCTGGGCCGCCTGGGACCCGGCCAACGCGCTGGTCGAGCTTAGCAAGGACTTCACCGCCAAGACCGGCATCAAGATGAAGTTCGAGTTCGTGCCCTGGCCCAACTTCGCCGACCGCATGCTCAACGAGCTCAACTCCAAGGGCAAGCTGTGCGATCTGATCATTGGCGACAGCCAGTGGATAGGCGGCGCGGCCGAGAGCGGCCACTACGTCAAGCTGAACGAATTCTTCGCCAAGGAAGGCATCAAGATCAGCGACTTCGCGCCCGCCACCGTGCTCGGCTACGCCGAGTGGCCCAAGGGCACGCCGAACTATTGGGCGCTGCCGGCGATGGGCGACGCGCTCGGCTGGACGTATCGCAAGGACTGGTTCGCCAAGCCCGAATTCCAGGCCGAGTTCAAGAAGAAATACAACCGCGATCTCGCCCCGCCCAAGACCTGGACCGAGTTCAAGCAGGTGGCCGAGTTCTTCACCGGCAAGCAGATCGACGGCAAGAAGGTCTACGGCACCTACCTCTTTACCGAGCGCGGGTCCGAAGGCATCACGATGGGCGTGAGCAACGTGCTCTACCCGTTCGGCTTCAAGTACCAGGACCCGAAGAAGCCGTATGCGATGGACGGCTTCGTCAACAGCCCCGACGCAGTGCGCGCGCTGGAGTTCTACAAGGCGCTCTACAAGTGCTGCACGCCGCCGGGCTTGACCAACTCGTACATGGGTGAAGGTCTGGACGCGTTCAAGTCGGGCCAGGTGGCGATGATGATGAACTGGTTCGCCTTCTTCCCCGGGCTCTACAAGGACCCCAACGTCGGTGGCGACAAGATCGGCTTCTTCGTCAACCCGAGCGACAAGACCAAGGGCTCGCAGCTCGGCGGGCAGGGGATATCCGTCGTCTCGTACTCGCCGAACCGCGCCGAAGCGCTGTCATTCATCAAGTGGTTCGCGCAGCCTGAAGTGCAGAAGAAGTGGTGGGCGCTCGGTGGGTATTCAGCCCACAACGCGGTGCTGAAGGATCCGGGCTTCACCAAGAGTGCGCCCTTCGCGGGCGAGTTCCTGACCGCGATGGACCAGGTCGTGGATTTCTGGGCCGACCCGAGCTACGCGCAGTTGCTGCTCGCCGAGCAAAAGCGCATCCACGACTACGTGGTAGCCGACAAGGGCACCGCCAAGGAAGCGCTGGACGGCCTGGTGGCCGACTGGAAGAAGGTCTTCAAGGAAGACGGCAAGCTGAAGTAATCGCCGACCGGCCCTCACGCCAACCTTCTCCCGCCAGCGGGAGAAGGCGGGCTGAGGGCCAGCCAGCCATACACAGCGTCTGCTCAAGCCCATGGCACTGTCGCCTTCGTCTCCCATCGCGACGCGAGCCGCTCAGGCCACGCCGGCCCCCCTGGCGCGCCGCATGCGCGGCCTGTCGGACCGCGCAATCGCCTGGCTGTTCATCGCGCCGACGATGCTGCTGCTGCTGGCGATCAACATCTTTCCGCTGATCTGGACGATACGGCTGTCGTTCACCAACTTCCGCGCCAATCGGCCGAATGCCGAGGTCGTCGGCGTCGGCATCGAGCACTACGTGTCGATACTCAACGACCCCGACATCTGGGGGCCGATGCAGGCCACCGCGCACTTCCTGTTCTGGACCATCGCGCTGCAGACGCTGATCGGCTTTGGCCTGGCCTGGCTGATCGACCGCAAGTTCCGCGGCCATGGTTTCTGGACCACGCTGATCCTGATCCCGATGATGCTGTCGCCGGCCGTGGTGGGCAACTTCTGGGCCTTCATCTACCAGCCGCAGATCGGCCTGTTCAACTACGTCGTTTCCTTCTTCACCGGCATCCCGCCGTCGAGCTTCGAGATGCTCGGTTCGGTGCGGCTCGCGCCGTGGGCGATCGTGATCGTCGACACCTGGATGTGGACACCCTACGTCATGCTGATCTGCCTGGCCGGCCTGCGCAGCATCCCCGACTACATCTACGAAGCGGCCGAGGTCGACCGGGCCTCGAGCTGGCGCCAGTTCTGGGGCATCACGCTGCCGATGGTGCTGCCCTTCATCATGCTGGCGGTGCTGTTCCGCGGCATCGAGAACTTCAAGATGTTCGACCTCGTGAACCTGCTGACCAACGGCGGCCCCGGCTCGACCACCGAGGTGGTGTCGATCACGCTCAAGCGCGAGGCCTTCGAGAAGTGGCGCACCGGCTACTCGTCGGCGCTGGCCATCATCCTGTTCGTCGCCGTGTTTGGCCTGGCCAACATCTACGTCAAGGCGTTGAACGCCGTGAAGAACAGGTAGCCGGCGATGAGCCAGGGCATCAGAACCGCGCACAGCGTCGTCGAGCCGACGAACACCGCCAAGTTCGTCGCCGCCACGCTGGTGGCGCTGTATGCGCTGATCACGCTGGTGCCGCTCTTGTGGATCGGCCTGACCAGCATCAAGAGCCCGACCGACTCGATCAGTTACCCGCCCAAGCTGTTCTTCGCACCGTCGACGGTGGGCTTTTGCAACCTGTTCACGACGCGCTCGCGGCAGACGCCCGAATACATCGCCAGCCTGCCGCCGGCCGACAACGCCTGCGAGCGCAATGCGCGCGAGAACAACATGGTCGTGGTCAGCCGCTCGAACTATGTGCCGCGTTTCATCAACTCGCTGATCATCGCCATCGGCTCCACCGTGCTTTCGGTCGGGCTGGGTGTGATGGCGGCCTACGCCTTCAGCCGCTTCAAGGTGCCGGGCAAGGACGACCTGCTGTTCTTCATCCTCTCCACGCGCATGATGCCGCCGATCGCGGTGGCGATACCGATCTACCTGATGTACCGCCAGCTTGGCCTGTCGGACACGCGCATGGGCATGATCCTGCTCTACTCGGCAGTCAACGTGTCGCTCGCGGTGTGGCTGCTCAAGGGCTTCATCGACGAGATTCCGCGCGAGTACGAAGAGGCGGCGATGGTCGACGGCTATACCCGGCTGCAGGCTTTCCGCAAGGTGGTGCTGCCGCAGGCCACCACGGGCATCGTCGCCACCGCCATCTTCTGCATGATCTTCGCGTGGAACGAGTACGCCTTCGCGGTGCTGCTGACGAGCGGCGAGGCGCAGACCGCGCCACCCTTCATCCCCATCATCATCGGCGAGGGCGGGCAGGACTGGCCCGCGGTGGCCGCCGGCACGATGCTGTTCCTGCTGCCTATCCTCATCTTCACCGTGCTGCTGCGCAAGCATCTGCTGCGCGGCATCACCTTCGGCGCGGTGCGCAAATGAGCTGGCCGAAGTGGGCCCGCCGCGGGCCGATGGAGTTGGCGGCCTGCGTCGTCATCGCGCTCGGCATCTTCATGATGCTGCAGCCCTTCGCGCTGGTGCTGTTCACGTACTCGTTCGCGACGACGCTGGGCGGCGTGGCGATGTTCACCATCGTCTCCAAGTTCCCGGCCTAAGCCCAGACCATGGCCGAGATCCGCGTCCAGAACCTGCACAAGGCCTTCGCCGATTTCGTGGCGGTGCAGGACTCGAGCTTCACCGTGCGCGACGGCGAGTTCTTCTGCCTGCTCGGGCCCTCGGGCTGCGGCAAGACCACCACCTTGCGCATGATCGCCGGCCTGGAGCTGCCCACGCGCGGCCAGATCTTCCTCGGCGATGAGGATGTGACCTTCAAGCGCGCCTCGCACCGCGACATCGCCTTCGTGTTCCAGCTCTTCGCGCTGTACCCGCACCTGAACGTGCGCCGCAACATCGCCTTTCCGCTGGTCTCGCAAGGCATGCCGCGGCGCGAGATCGATGCCAAGGTGGAAGAGGCGGCGCGCATCCTGCGCATCGCGCCGCTGCTCGACAAATCGGTGTCGGGCCTGTCCAGCGGCGACCGTCAGCGCGTGGCCCTCGGCCGCGCCATCGTGCGCCAGCCGCTGGCCTTCCTGATGGACGAGCCGCTTGGCGCGCTCGACTCCGAGTTTCGCGAGCTGATGTGCGGCGAGCTGCGCGGCCTGCATGAACGGCTCAAGGCGACCACGGTCTACGTCACCCACGACCAGATGGAGGCAATGGCGATGGCCGACACCATCGCCATCATGAACCGCGGCGTGGTCGAGCAGCTTGGGTCGCCGCAGGAGGTGTACGACCGTCCGGCTTCGGTGTTCGTGGCCGACTTCATCGGCGCGCCGCCGATGAATTTCATCCCCTTCTTCGGCGGCTATGCGGCCGGCGCCAGCGAGGTCGAAATCGGCGAGGCGCGCATCGCCGTGCCGCCGCTGGCACAGAGCCTGAGCGAGCGCGAGCTGCTCTGCGGCGTGCGGCCCGAGCATGTGCGCTTCGACCCCGCCTCCGGGCTGCGCGCCGAAGTGCTGGGCAGCGAGTACCTGGGCCACAGCCAGATCGTCACCCTGCACACCGCCGTGGGCTCGACGCTGCGCGCCAAGGTCGGCATCGAGGTGTCGGCGCAGCGCGGCGACCGTGTCGGCCTCGCCTTCGACGCGGCGGCGGTGTCGCTGTTCGACAAACAAAGTGGCCTTGCGCTGCAGCATCGCACCCAGCCCCGGTCGGTGCGCGGGGTCGCTCATGGCTGATTTGCGGCTCGACGGAGTGGGCAAGCGCTTCGGCAGCGTGCAGGCGGTGCACGAGCTGTCGATAGACATCGCCAGCGGCGAGTTCATCGTCCTGCTCGGCCCCAGCGGCGCCGGCAAGACGACCACGCTGCGGCTGGTCGCCGGGCTGGAGAAGCCCGATGCCGGCCGCGTGCACATCGCCGGGCGCGACGTCAGCGAGGATGCACCCGCCCTGCGCGACGTGACCTTCGTGTTTCAGCAGTACTCGCTTTACCCGCATCTGAGCGTGTTCGACAACCTGGCCTTCCCGCTGCGCTCGCCGATGCGCCCGATCGGCGAGAGCCAGGTGCGCGACAAGGTGAATGAGGTCGCGAAACTGCTGCGCATCGACGACAAGCTCGCCAGCCCGGCCACCAAGCTCTCGGGCGGCCAGATGCAGCGCGTGGCCATCGGCCGCGCGCTGGTGCGCGACCCGGCGGTGACGCTGATGGACGAGCCGCTGTCCTCGCTGGACGCAAAGCTGCGCAACGACCTGCGCCTGGAGTTGAAGCGCATCCAGCAGGATCTGGGTGCGACCATGCTCTACGTCACCCACGACCAGACCGAGGCGCTGACGCTGGCCACGCGCATCGGCGTGCTGGACCGCGGACGCCTGGTGCAGGTGGGCAGCCCGCGTGACATCTACGAGAACCCGCTCACCAGCGTAGTGGCCGCGCGCCTGGGGTCGCCGCGCATCAACCTGCTGCCACGCGCGGCGCTGGGCGAGTGGCCGGCGCCGGCCGATGCAGCCACGGTGGGCGTGCGCGCCGAGCATCTGCAGTTGCACACCGACGGCAGCGCGCCGACGCCACACCTGCGGGCCGAGGTGCACCGCATCGAGATCCTGAGCGACCAGCGCCTGGTGCACCTGACGTGGGGCGAGGGCCGGCACAGTGCCGTCAGCTCGGCCTTCAACGAGGCCAACCTGGAACCGGGCGCGCAGGTCGGCGTGGAGCTGCGCCGCACGCTTTGGTTCGACGCCGCAGGGCGCCGCGTCTGAAGACCCCTTCTCGTCCGGAGATTGCCATGCCCCAGAGCCCGTTGATCCAGGTGGCCACGCAGACGCTGATCGACCACGTCGACGAGCTGACCGCGCTCGACCAGGCCATAGGCGATGGCGACCACGGCCTGAACATGAAGCGCGGCGCGCTGGCCATCCAGGCCAAACTCCCCGAGTGGCGGGGCAAGCCCTTCAACGACACGCTCAAGGCGATGGGCCTGGTCTGCATGTCGACCATAGGCGGCTCGTCAGGACCAGTCTTCGGCACCTTGCTCGTCACGCTGGCCAAGGAGCTGCCGGCCGAACCCGGGCCGGCCGATGTGTCCAGCGCGCTGCGCGCCGGCATCGCGGCGCTGACGCGCCTGGGCAAGGCCGAGGTGGGGCAAAAGACCCTGCTCGACGTGCTGGACCCGCTGCAGCGGCTGCTTGCGCAGGCCACCGCGGGCGAGGCCGGCCTGCTCGAGCGCACCCGCCAGTGCGCCTTCGACGCGGCCGAGGCCACCGCGAAGATGGATGCCATCAAGGGCCGCGCCTCGTTCCTGGGCGATCGGGCGCTCGGCCATGTCGACCCGGGTTCGCGTTCGATGGCATTGATCGTCGGCTCGATCTGTGACAGCCTTTCCACCTAGGTTCAAGCGCCGCGCAGCCGCCGGGCCATGCCGCCTGAGCACACACCCTCCATCGCCGAGAGACCGCCATGAAGAAGCTCATCAACCACGTCGACAGCGTGCTCGAAGAATCGCTGGATGGCTTTGCCGCCGCCCATGCCGACATCGTCAGCCTGGGGCCGCAGCGCGAGTTCGTTCGCCGGCTGCACACCAAGCCAGGCAAGGTGGCGCTCATCTCCGGCGGCGGCTCGGGCCACGAGCCGCTGCATGCCGGCTTCGTCGGCCACGGCATGCTGGATGCAGCCTGCCCGGGGCAGGTCTTCACCTCGCCGACGCCGAACCAGATGTTGGCCGCGGCTGAAAGCGTGGACACCGGTGCCGGCGTGCTCTTCATCGTCAAGAACTACTCCGGCGACATGATGAACTTCCAGATGGCCGCCGAGATGCTGGACCGCGACAACGCCACCGTCATCGTCAACGACGACGTGGCCGTCGAGAACTCCACCTACACCACCGGCCGGCGCGGCGTGGCCGGCACGCTGATCGTCGAGAAGATCGTCGGCGCCGCGGCCGAGCGCGGCGACGGCCTGGCCGCGCTGAAAGTGCTGGGCGACGCCGTCAACAAAGCGACCGCGTCGATGGGCGTGGCGCTGAGCTCCTGCACCGTGCCGGCCGCCGGCAAGCCGACCTTCCAGATCGGCGCCGACGAGATGGAAATGGGCGTGGGCATCCACGGCGAGCCGGGCCGGCGGCGCGTCAAGATCGCCACCGCCGACGAGATCGCCGCCGAGCTCGCCGGCGCGGTGTTGAAGGATCTCTCGCTGCGCCCGGGGCAAGAGGCGATCCTGCTCGTCAACGGCTTCGGTGGCACGCCTGCGCTGGAGCTCTACCTCATGGTCCACGCCGCGTTGAGGGTACTCGGCGGGGCCGGTGTGAAGGTCGTGCGTCATCTCACGGGCTCGTACGTGACTTCGCTCGAGATGGCCGGCTGCTCGATCACCGTCACCGCCGCCGACGCAGCGCAGCTCGCGCTCTGGGATGCGCCGGTGAACACCGCTGCGTTGCGCTGGGGGATCTGACCCGATGCTGTTCGCTCACCCTTCGGGCTGAGCAACCGTGCCCGCTCACGACAACCGCATCACCCCTTCGAGCTTGCACGCATAGACCGCGTTGCGCAGCGCGGCGATGGCCTCGTAGCGCGGGAAACTGCGCCGCCAGGCGAGCACCACGCGGCGCGTCGGCACCGGCGGGCTGAAGGGCACGTAGACGACGTGGGTCTGCTTCTCGCGCGGCACCGAAAGCTGCGGCACCACCGTCACCCCCATGCCCGAGGCGACCATGTGCTTGATGGTTTCGAGCGACGAGCCCTCGAAGCTCTTGCGTATGCCCTCGGCGTCGCTGGCGAAGCGCGCGTACTCGGGGCAGACCTCGAGCACGTGGTCGCGAAAGCAATGCCCGGTGCCCAGCAGCAGCAACGTCTCGCGCTTGAGCTCCTCGGCCGGGATGCTCGCGCGCGCGGCCAGCGCATGCGTGCGCGGCAGGGCGATCATGAACGGCTCGTCGTAGAGCTTGGCGACGGCCAGGCCCGAGTCGGGGAAGGGCTCGGCGAGGATCGCGCCATCGAGCTCGCCGCTGCGCAGCATGTCGAGCAGCCGGGCGGTGAAGTTCTCCTGCAGCATGAGCGGCATCTGCGGCACGCGCTTGATCGCCTGCCGCACCAGCGCCGGCAGCAAGTAGGGGCCGATGGTGTAGATCAGCCCGAGGCGCAGCGGCCCGGCCAGCGGGTCCCTGCCGCGCTTGGCGGTCTCCTTGATGGCGGCGGCCATCTCGATCACCGCCTGCGCCTGGCGCACGATCTCTTCGCCCAGCGGCGTCACGCCGACCTCGGTGCTGCCGCGCTCGAAGAGCTTCACGTCCAGCTCTTCCTCGAGCTTCTTGATCGCGACGGAGAGCGTCGGCTGCGAGACGAAGCACGCCTCGGCGGCGCGGCCGAAATGCCGCGCGCGAGCGAGCGCGACGATGTAGCGCAGTTCGGTCAGGGTCATATGGGGGATTGTGCCGCGTGGTGCCACAGTCGACGCGTGAGCACCGGTCCTTGCCTTCGGACCAGATGGCCGGTGCGGCGCGATCATCAAGTAGCGCCCACTTGGCGTGCGAGATTGCTGGTCACACGCGCTGAAACCAGCGGCACCAGTCGTCTGCCGCGCTCCTTAACTACGGCGTCAAACGTAGTTCGCCAACGGCGAACAAAGTTCTTGCATTTCGTGTGGCTGCGCGCTACACTGGTTTTGCTTGGGCTAAAGAGAGCACTCGTTAATCGTGGGGATGTGGCAACGCATCTCGTGGGGCTGAAAGGCTCTGATGTTCTCTGCGGTCACGCGGCGCCAGCACGCTGGGGTCCGGGTGGTTGCGGCGAAGCCGGTCCCGGACGAGTTCCGGGACCGGTTAAGGGGCCCAGGGGTGCAAACAGTCGACGTTCTCTCACTTTCTTCAGAACTGACGAGAGGCTCTGCATGTCGCGGGGTCGTTTTGAAGAAGGAGGCATCAAATGCCTGAAGGTTGGAAGCGTTCAAGCCGTCGGCTGGCATCGAAGAAGGAGAGTCTGCGGGGGTGGTTGTTCCCGCCATCGCGTGGTGCTAACGAGTGTCATCGGGGTTGGTAAGGCCCTGCTGTACATCTGGAGCATCTGGCACCGATTCCGAGATGACCTCTGGCCTTTTTATGTTCCGACGACTGGGTACGCAGATGCAGCATGAAGCGCTTCGTTTGGTTCGAGTGTTCCACGACCTGAACCAGAATACCTTGGCAGATCGACTGCAGGTTTCGAAGTCTTACCTCTCGGAAGTCGAGAGCGGCAAGAAGCAGGCAACGCTGGAATTGCTGCAGAGGTACGCAGACACATTCGGTATGCCGCTTTCTTCCCTGCTCTTCTTCGCTGAGCAGGTCGAGGGAGGCGCCCGCGAAAATGCTCGCAACGCAATTGCGGGCAAAGTCGTCAAGATGTTGGATTGGATGGCGGCCAAGGACGCCGTTTGAGGGGTAGTTTTGGCCACCCGCAAGACCTATGCGCTCACCCAGTGCCCTCTATACAAGATCGCCAGCCGCAAGCGCCTGGCGCAAGAGGTCTTCAACGTCGACCTGGCGTTTCTCGAACGCCTCGCAGCCAACGAGGGTAACTTCCGCGTCTTCAGGATAAAGCAGGGAGACAAGGAACGTCAGGTCGAAGTTCCGAAGGTTGTCCTTGAGCGAATCCATCGCCGCCTTTTCAACTTGCTTGAGCGAATCGAGAAGCCTGACTATCTGCACTCTGGCGTACGAGGGCGTTCGTACATATCGAATGCAAAGACCCACGTCGGCACCGTCCCGCTCGCAAAGCTAGATCTCAAGAAGTTCTATCCCTCGGTCGATGGTGCGCGTGTCTCAAGATTCTTCACCGGCACTTTGTGCTGTAGTCCAGATGTCGCCGCACTTCTGACACGGCTATTCACGTTCGAGAATCATGTTCCGACGGGCAGTTGCGTCAGCCAGTTGCTTGCGTTCTATGCAGCCAAGCCCATGTTCGACGAACTACACGCCTTGGCGGCAGATGCCGACGTGCGCGATAGCTGCTACGTGGATGACTTGACTTGGTCTGGTCTGCGGGCAACGCCAGCGTTCTTATGGGCGGCGAAGCAGGTCGTGCATCGACACGGCTTTGGATATCACAAGGATCGCTGCTATGCCGCTGGTGATAGAAAGCTTGTGACTGGTGTGTTGTTGGACGGCGAGCGCATCGCAGTTATCCCAAGCAGGGAATTCGATCTTTGGAGGAGTATCCATGCACTCGGTAGTTTCGAGCCGCAGGAGCGCGTCGTCGCCGTGAATAGCCTTATCGGTAAAGTGGTCGCGGCCGGCCAGATAGAAGCTCGGCTCTTGCGGCGACTGTTGAGGCTTAGACGAGTGAGGGCCACTGCTATTGCCGAACGTGAAGTCACTTAAGCTGGACTTAGCCACGGGAAGAAGCTGGCTGGCACTGTGAGTCCGGCGGGCGTCAACTAACGGGTGCTCCCATTCGGTTGCCGCTCCACGGCCTGCTTTTGACCGCCATCTCCTACCCGTCAGCCTTCTAAGCGTTCAGGTACTCCGACCGCGTCCCCAACCACCGCGCCACCTTCGCGCGCGCGTTGCAGCAGCGCGGCGCCCGACTGGCGCGAGCCCATGAACTCGCCCGGGCCGCGGATCTCGAGGTCGCGGCGCGCGATCTCGAAGCCGTCACCGGTCTCGATCATCGTCTTCAGGCGCGTGCGGTCCCGCCCAGCGGCGTGCTGTAGAGCAGCACGCTGCCGCTCGCCACCGTGCTGCGCCCGACGCGCCCGGGCGGGCCTCGATCAGGCCTCGCGCATCGCGCGCGACAGCAGCAGCACCGGGATGAGGCCGACGGCGACGATCGCCAGCGAGGGCAGCGCCGCTTCGCCCAGGCGCTCGTCGCGCGCAAGCTGGTAGGCGACCACGGCCAGCGTGTCGCTGTCGAAGGGCCTCAGCAGCAGCGTCGCCGGCAGCTCCTTCATCACGTCGACGAAGACGAGCAGCGCCGCCGCCAGCGCCGAGCGGCGCAGCAGCGGCGCATGCAGATCGAAGAACAGCCGGCCGCGAGACACGCCCAGCATGCGCGCGGTTTCGTCGACGCTCGCGGCAACGCGTGCGTAGCCGGCGTCCACCGATTGCAGCGCCACGGCCGAGAAGCGAACGAGGTACGCATAGACCAGGCCCAGCGTCGTCGCCGTGACCAGGGCCGAGAGCCCGGCGCCGGGCGCCACCGATTGCAGCCAGGTCAGCGGCAGCAAGATGCCGACCGCGATCACCGCGCCGGGAACGGCATAACCCAGTGACACCACCTGCACCGCCGCGCGCAGCAGCGCGCCGGCCTGCATCCGGCGCGCGTAGCCCAGCGCCAGTGCGAGCGCGAGCGCGAGCACGGCGGTGAGGGTGGCCAGCCTCAGGCTGGTCCAGCTCCATTGCGCGAAGCGCCAGGCGGGCGATTCGGGCAGCCCAGCGGAGGCCTGCGCCTGCTCGGCGGCCAGGTGCAGCAGCACACCCACCGGGACCACGAAACCCAGCAGCACCGGTAGGCCGCACAGCGCGACCGCCAGCGCCGCGGCACCGCCGCGCAGCGGCATCGGCCGGGCCTCGGCGCCATGCGCGGCGCCGCGGCGGCCGCCGGCAAAGCGCAGCCTGGCCTGGGCGCGCCGCTCCAGCCACAGCAGCAGGGCAACGCCCGCCAGCAGCGCCGAAGCAAGCTGGGCCGCTGCGATGCGGTCGTTCATCGCCAGCCAGGCCTTGTAGATGCCGGTCGTCACCGTGGCCAGCCCGAAGTAGGAGCCGACGCCGTAGTCCGCCAGCGTCTCCATCAGCGCCAGGGCGACGCCGGCGGCCAGGGCCGGCCGCGCCAGCGGCAGCGCCACCTCGCGCACGCGGCGGGCGGTGCCGGCGCCGAGCAGGCGCGCGGCCTCCATCAAGGGCACTGCGCGTTCGCCCAGCGCGGCGCGAGTGAGCAGGTAGACGTAGGGGTACAGGCACAGCACGAACAGCAGGGCGGCCCCGGGCAGGCTGCGCACGTCGGGCCACAGCGCTCCGTGGGCGCCGGTCAGCGCGCGCAGATGGGTTTGCAGCGGGCCGCTGAACTGCAGGAAGTCGGTGTAGGCGTAGGCCAGCACGTAGGCCGGCATCGCCATCGGCAGCAACAGCGCCCACTCGAAGAAGCGGCGCAGCGGAAAGCTGAACAAGCTGACCGCCGCCGCCGCCCCGCCCCCGAGCAGCGCGACGCCGACGCCCACGCCCAGCGCGAGCAGCGCCGAGTTGGCGAGGTACTCGGGCAGCACGGTCTGCCATTGGTGGCGCAGCGTCGCCAGGCTTTGGGCGTCGAACACCAGCCACGAACCGAGCACTCCGAGCACCGGTATGGCGAGCAGCAGGCAGGCAAAGGTGACGACACGCAGCATGAAGCGAGCTTGGACAGGCCGTGCCGCACAACGCGGGCGTGGCATCAAAGATGAGAATAGTTCGTATTTTGGCCGGTATGATACGGCCCATGTTCCTGCAACTCGATCGGGTTTCGGTCCGCTATCCGGGCGCCGGGGAGCGCGCCGCCGCGGATTCGGTTTCGCTGGCGATGCGCACGGGCGAGATCGGCGTCCTGATCGGACCTTCGGGCAGCGGCAAGACTTCGCTGCTGCGCGCGATTGCCGGGCTGGAGCGGCTGGCCCACGGCTGCCTCGCGATCGACGGCGAGACGCTGGCCGATGCTGCAAGCGGTGTGCACGTGGCGCCCGAGGCAAGGCGCATCGGCATGGTGTTCCAGGACTACGCGCTGTTCCCTCACCTCAGCGTGGCGCGCAACGTCGCCTTCGGCATTGCCGGCCTGCCCGGCGCCGCACGCGAGCGGCGGGTGAGCGAGGTGCTGGAACTGGTCGGTCTCGCTGACGCCGCGCAGCGCGCGCCGCATCAGCTCTCGGGCGGGCAGCAGCAGCGCGTCGCGCTGGCCCGGGCGCTGGCGCCTGGGCCGCGGCTGCTGCTGCTGGACGAGCCCTTTTCGAGCCTGGACGTCGATCTGCGCGAGCGCTTGGCGCAGGAGCTTCGCGCGATCCTGAAGGCCAGCGCGACGACGGCGCTGTTCGTCACCCACGACCAGATCGAAGCCTTTGCGGTTGGCGACACCGTCGGCGTGATGCGCGAGGGCCGCCTGCTGCAGTGGGACACCGCCTACTCGCTCTACCACCGCCCGGCCTGCCGTTTCGTCGCCGGGTTCATCGGCCGCGGTGTGTTCGCCTCGGCCCGGATCGTGGCGTCGGCAGGCGGGCCGGTGGTGCGCACGACGGTCGGCGATCTCGTGGATGTCGCCGAATGCCCGCTTCCCGGGGCTTATCCCGATGGGCTGTGCGACGTGCTGTTGCGCGCCGACGACATCGTCCACGACGACGCATCGCCCGTGCGCGCGCGCATCGAGCGCAAGGCCTTTCGTGGCGCCGAGTTCCTCTACGCGCTTCGCCTGGCCAGCGGCGAGTGCCTGCTCGCGCAGGTGCCTTCGCACCACGACCACGAAATCGGCGAGTGGATCGGCATTCGCGCCGAGGTCGACCACGTCGTCACCTTCGCCCGCGAGGCCGCGGCGCAGGCCCGGCCTCACTTGTAGCCGGCTTTGTCCAGCAGGCGCTGGACCTTGACCTGATTCATGCCGACGACGGCGATGGGAAGGGTCTCGGCCTTGAACGGCCCCATGGCGTCGAGCGCCGGGTTGGCGATCTTCAGGCCCGCGACGGCCGGCCATTCGTTGTTGCCGTTGGCGAAGTAGGCTTGCGCCTCGTCGCTGGCCAGGTACTCGAGGAAGGCCACCGCGGCGGCGCGGTGCGGCGCGTGCCGGGCCACCGCGCCGCCGGCGATGTTGACGTGCGTGCCGGAGCCGGCCTGGTCCGGAAACACCATGCCGATCTTTTCGACGACGGCCCGGTCCTCGGGCCGCTCGGAGCGCATCAGCCGCGCCAGGTAGTAGCTGTTGGTCAGCGCGATCAGGCATTCGCCGCTGGCCACGGCCTTGATCTGGTCGGTGTCGCCGCCTTTGGGCGGCCGGGCCATGTTGGCGACGATGCCGCGCAGCCAGGCCTCGGTCTTGGCCTCGCCCAGGCGTTCGAGCTGGGCGCCAAAGAGGGACAGGTTGTAGGGGTGGGAACCCGAGCGCGTGCAAACCTTGCCCTTGTTCTTCGGGTCGGCCAGTGCGGCGTAGGTGTCGACGTCTTCCTTCTTCACGCCGGCCTTGTTGTAGACGATGATCCTGGCGCGGGTCGAGAGACCGAACCACTGCGGGCCCTCGCCGCCGTCCTTGCCCCGCAGCGTGGTCGGAATCCGCGCATCCAGCGCCTTCGATCGCACCGGTTGGAACAGGCCGTCGACCTCCGCCCGCCACAGGCGGGCGGCATCCACGAGCAACACCACGTCGGCCGGGCTCGCGCTGCCCTCGCTTTGCAGGCGTGCCAGCACCGCGGCGTCGTCGGCGTCGACGCGCTTGACGGCGATGCCGGTCGCCTTCGTGAAATTGGCGTAGAGAGCCTCGTCGGTCTGGTAGTGGCGGGCACTGTAGAGGTTGAGTTCGGCCACCTGGGCGGCAGCGCCGAAGCTCAGGGCAGCCAGCGCGGCAAGGACCGGCATGCGGATCGCGCGATACATGAGGTTCTCCGTTGAGTTTGCGGTCGCCCCAGTGTAGCAACAAATGAGAACCATTCGCATTGACGAACATTACCACGGCGGCGCTGGGGTCACGTGGTCCGGGGCAGCCTGGCCGGCGCTACGCATTCAGGTATTCCGACCGCGTCCCCAACCACCGCGCCACCTGCGCCCGCGCCGCGTCGGGCTGTTCGGCGAGCAGGCGCGGGGCGACGCGGCGTGCGCGTTCGAGCAGCGCTCCGTCTTCGTTGAGGTCCGCAAAGCGCAGCAGCGCGGCGCCCGATTGGCGCGAGCCCATGAACTCGCCCGGGCCGCGGATCTCGAGGTCGCGTCGTGCGATCTCGAAGCCGTCGCTGGTCTCGATCATCGCCTTCAGACGCGCGCGTGCCGTCTCCCCAAGAGGCGTGCTGTAGAGCAGCACGCAAGCACTCGCCACCGCGCCGCGGCCGACGCGCCCGCGCAATTGATGCAACTGCGAGAGGCCAAAGCGCTCGGCGTGCTCGACGACCATCAGCGATGCGTTGGGCACGTCGACGCCGACTTCGATCACCGTCGTCGCAACGAGCACGCTCATCGTTCCTGCCGTGAATTGCGCCATCGCCGCGGCCTTCTCGGCCGCCGGCATGCGGCCGTGGACCAGGCCCACGCTGCGGCCCGGCAGCGCGGCGCTCAACTGCTGGTGGGCTTCGGTGGCATCCTGCAGATCGAGGGTCTCAGACTCCTCGATCAGCGGGCACACCCAATACACCTGCCTGCCACGCGCCACTTCGTCGCGGATGCGCGCGATCACCGCGTCGCGCCGGGTGTCGGCGAAGAGCTTGGTGACGATCGCGGTGCGCCCGGGCGGCAGCTCGTCGATGGTGCTGACGTCGAGGTCGGCGAAGTAGGTCATGGCCAGCGTGCGCGGAATGGGCGTTGCACTCATCATCAAGAGGTGAGGCTCCAGCGCCTGCGTGGCCAGCTTCTCGCGCAGCGCCAGGCGCTGCGCGACGCCGAAGCGGTGCTGCTCGTCGACGATCGCGAGGGCCAGGCGCGCAAACACCACGTCGCGCTGGATCACCGCGTGCGTGCCGACGACCAGCGCCGCCTCGCCCGAGGCGACCTGGGCCAGCATCTTCGTGCGGCCCTTGCCACGGCGGCTGCCGGTCAGCCAGGCGACGGTCACGCCCAGCGGCGCCAGCCATTGCACGAGCTTGGCGAAATGCTGCTCGGCGAGGATCTCGGTCGGCGCCATCAGCGCGCACTGCCAGCCGGCGTCGATGGCGCGGCAGGCGGCCAGCGCGGCGACGACCGTCTTGCCCGAACCCACATCGCCTTGCAGCAGGCGGTGCATCGGCTGCACGCGCGCGAGTTCGGCGTCGATCTCGGTGCAGACGCGGCGCTGCGCGGCGGTCAGCGTGAAGGGCAGCGCGGCCAGAAGCCGCGCATGCAGAGTCGCCCGCCCGCCGGTCGTGGCGAGAGGCGGCGCGCGCAACAGCGCACGCTCGCGCATCGCCTCGGCCTGCGCGAGCTGCTGCGCCAGCAGCTCTTCGTACTTCAGGCGCTGCCAGGCCGGGTGGCTGCGGTCTTCGAGCGCCGCCAGTGCCAGCTTGGGCGGCGGATGGTGCAGCGTGTGCAGCGCCTCCTTGAGCGTCGGCAGACCGGGCGGCAGCGCGGCGGGCGGCAGCAGTTCTTCGAGCAGCGCGCGTGCCAGCCCCGCGGCCACCGCCTTGCGCAGATAGGCCTGCGGCAACTGCGCGCTGGTCGGGTAGACGGGCGTGAGCTGCGTCGGCAGCGGCGCGCCCTCGGCGACGACCTTGAACGCCGGGTGCACCATCTCGCGCCCCAGAAAGCCCCCGCGCACCTCGCCGCGAACGCGCACGCGCTGGGCGGGCGCGAGCGCCTTTTGCTGCGATGGGTAGAAGTGCAGGAAGCGCAGCACGAGCTCGGCGCCGTCGTCGGCGATGTGCACGACAAGTTGGCGCCGCGAGCGCGAATCGACGCGAGCATCCTGCACCGTGCCCTCGACCTGCGCCGTGTTGCCGTGGCGCAGCGACGCGATGGCGACGATGCGCGTCTCGTCCTCGTAGCGCAGCGGCAGGTGCAGCGCGAGGTCGATGTCGCGCACCAGGCCGAGCTTGTGCATCGCGCGCTGCGGGGCGGAGGTGGCTTTGACTGCGCTCATGGAACAATTCTGACCGCACCCGCACCCGCACTCGCACTCTTCAGGCCTGTCAAGCCTGCATGCCAATGGTCTTCACCCTCGCCGACTTCGATTACGAACTGCTGCCCGAGTTGATCGCGCAGCACCCCGCGCCCGAGCGCAGCGCGTCGCGGCTGCTCGACGGCATGGGCGCGCAGGCCGTGGACCGCACGTTTCGCGACCTGCCCGCGCTGCTCGCGCATGGCGACCTGCTCGTCTTCAACGACACCCAGGTCATCAAGGCGCGCCTGTTCGGGCGCAAGGAGAGCGGCGGCGCGGTCGAGGTGCTGGTCGAGCGCGTGCTGCCGCCATGCGAGGTCTTTGCCCATGTGCGGGCGAGCAAGGCGCCGCGCGAGGGAAGCAGGTTGCGCCTCGCCGAGGCCTTCGACGCCGAGGTGCTGGGCCGCGGCGGGCCGGACGGCGGCCTCTATCGACTGCGCTTTCCGAGTGCGCCGCTGGCGCTGCTCGAAGCCCACGGCCACGTGCCGCTGCCGCCCTACATCACGCACGCCGACGATGCCGACGACGCGGCGCGCTACCAGAGCGTGTTCGCGGCCAGGCCGGGCGCGGTCGCGGCGCCGACGGCGTCGCTGCACTTCGACGACGCCATGCTCGCCGCGCTGCGCGAGCGCGGCGTGGCGACGGCCAAGGTCACATTGCACGTCGGCGCAGGAACCTTCCTGCCGGTGCGCAGCGAGACCCTTGCCGAGCACCGCATGCACAGCGAGTGCTACGAGGTCGGCGCCGAGACGGTGGCAGCGATCGCGGCCACGCGCGCCGTCGGCGGGCGCATCCTCGCCGTCGGCACGACGACGCTGCGCGCGCTCGAATCGGCGGCGCAAGCGGGCCGGTTGCAAGCCACGGCCGGCGAGACCGACATCTTCATCACGCCGGGCTTTCGCTTTCGCGTCGTCGACCTGTTGCTGACCAACTTTCACCTGCCGCGCAGCACGCTCTTGATGCTCGTCGCCGCGTTCACCGGCCACGCTCAGGTGATGAGCTTGTACGCGCATGCGGTCGCCGAGCGCTACCGCTTCTTCAGCTATGGCGACGCGATGCTGCTCGCGCGCGCTGACAACATCACTGCAACGCGGCCGTGAGGTCGCCGGTCTTCGCGCGCACGCCGGGCAGGGGATCGAGGCCGAAGCGCAGTGTGATGAACTTGAGGATGGACGCGGTGTCGTAGGTCGTGTGATCGACGTGGCCGCGCTTGACGCTCGGGCCGATGAAGAGCGCCGGGATGCGCGTCGCGGGGCCGAGGCGGTCGCTCCAGCCGGGGCCGCTCGGAGGCGGCGCGTGGTCCCAGTAGCCGCCGTTCTCGTCGTAAGTGACGACGATCAGCATGTCCTGCCACTGCGGGCTGGCGCGCAGGCGGGCGAGCACGTCGGCCATGTGCTCGTCGCCGCTCTTGAGGTCGGTGTACGACGGGTGCTGGGTGAAGCGGCCGGCCGGCTTGTAGAAGCTCACCGCGGGCAGCGTGCCGGCGGCGATATCGCGCAGGAAGTCTTCGCCGTCTTTCAGGTGTTCGGCGCGGTCGGCAGTGCCGGGCGCGAAGCGGGCGTGGTAGTTGAAGGGTTGGTGGTGCGGCTGGAACATGGGGCTGCTGTCGTCACGGGCGTAGATCACGCTGCGCCTGGCCGAAGGCGGCTGCCGGCCGTCGGCCAGCGCGGCGTTCCAGCCGCCCGCGTACCAGGCCCATGAAACGCCCTTGGCGCTGAGCGTGTCGCCCACGGTGCGCATGCGCTGCTGCGGCAGCGGCTTGCCGAAACCGGGTGCGCCCTTGGGGTCGGCGTCGTCCGCCGGGCCGCCTTCGGCTGGCGGGATGCCGCTCGGCTGCCACGGCGGCTGCGCGGTGTTGACCGACAGACCATCGTCCGTCACCAGGCCACCATTGACGACCTGCACCGCGCCGACATTGGCCGACGGCGAGCCAGGCTTGAGCGCCAGGCGGCCGTTGGCATCGAGCTTGGCGCGCGCCGACTCCGGCGCGTCGGGGTCGAGCGGCGCGCAGGCGCAGATCAGGTACTGGTGGTTGAGGTAAGAGCCGCCGAAGGTGCCCATGAAGAAGCGGTCGGCCAGCGCGAACTCCTTCGCCCACTGCCACTGCTTGAGCTGCGAGCCGTCGTAGTAACCCATCGTCCAGCCGCCGACCTGCGACATCGCCGCGAACAGGTTGTTCTTGCCGCCGTTGATCTGGTCGCGGTTGTGGAAGAAGGCGTGGATCGGGCTCGGCACGATGTCGCTCGTCGTGCGGCTGACCGGCGGCGCGTCGATGCGAAACGGCCGGTTGGGCATGCGCGGATAGGCCGGGTCGGGCTTGCCATCGCGCCCGAAGGTGACGAGTTCCTTCAGCGGCTGGCCGTCGTGGTCGAGCTGTGTTGCCTGCTCGGGCGTCGCGTTGGCGACACCGTCGGCGCCCGGGAACAGGCCGTAGAGGTTGTCGAAGCTGTGGTTCTCGGCGTAGATCACGACGACGTGGCCGATGCGCTGCGCCTTCGCAACCGCAGCCGGCTCGGGCGCGGGCTGCACGGCGCAGCCGGCTGCGCAGAGCAGCGCGGCCAGGGTTGTCAGGGCCTGCCTCGAATGCTGGCGTGCAGCGGCTCTGGCGAGCGAGCTTGGGTTCATCATGCGCCAGCCTTGCTCGCACGCCCACGCGGCGCGCTTGCCTTGCTCAAGTCCGGGCCGACCGAAGTCTGACGCTCAGCCAGGCGACCCGAGACGTACTTGTGGAGCACGCTGGCGATCAGGGTCTGGTACGGCAGGCCTTCTTCCAGAGCCCTGACCTGGATGTCTCGAAGGTCGCCCGAAGACAGTCGAATGTTCACGCGGCGATCCTTGATGGCGGTTGCGCGGGCGGCGGCCTTGAACTTCAAGATCTCGCCCCGGGTGGCGACCGACTTGAGCGCGCCCTTGTCGAACGCGGAGAGAAGTTCGGCCTCGTAGGAATCAGTCTTTGGCATCTGGTTCACCTGGTCTTAAATAGTCTCGGGTTGCCTTGCGGCTCGGGATGACGGTCTTCAAGAAGTAATGATCGACTTCCTCGACGAACGGCACCAAGCACGCGTAGCCGTCGCAGGCAACCACAAGTACCCGCTGCTTCGGGTATTTCGCCGGGTTGGGGTGTGCCAGGATGTCCAGCAGGCCCCCGCCCTCGACGGCCACCGCGATGTGCTCGAACGCGATGCCGCGCTCGAGCTTGAGCCGCTCGTTCCTTTCGGCGCTCCATTGGAACGGCTTCATCGGGCCACTCTAGCACGTGTGCCTTTTGTCGTCGCACCCGCGGCGAACCGCCGGCAAGCCGACGCAGCGCGGCCGCCGACTCGCCGAGCCGCTGCGACAATCCCGGCATGCTCAGCTTCGAACTCCTCGCGACTGAAGGCCTGGCCCGCCGCGGCCGCCTCACGCTCAACCACGGCGTCGTCGAGACGCCGGTCTTCATGCCGGTCGGCACCTACGGCACGGTCAAGGGCGTCGCGCCGCGCTCGCTCGAAGAGATGGGCGCGCAGATCATCCTCGGCAACACCTTCCACCTTTGGCTGAGGCCGGGGCTGGACGTGCTGCGCACGTTCGGCGGCCTGCACCGCTTCGAGGGCTGGCAGCGGCCGATGCTGACCGACAGCGGGGGCTTTCAGGTCTGGTCGCTGGGCGAGATGCGGAGAATCAGCGAAGAGGGCGTCAAGTTCGCCTCGCCCGTCAACGGCGACAAGCTGCTGCTAACGCCCGAAATCAGCATGCAGATCCAGACCGTGCTGAACTCGGACATCGCGATGCAGTTCGACGAATGCACGCCCTATGCTTGCGCCGGCCAGCCGACGAGCGAGGACGACGCGCGTGCGTCGATGCAGCTCAGCCTGCGCTGGGCCGTGCGCAGCCGCGACGAATTCGCGCGCCTGGCCAACCCGAATGCGCTCTTCGGCATCGTGCAGGGCGGCATGTACGAGGCCCTGCGCGAAGAGTCTGCGGCGCGCCTGGCCGAGCTCGACCTGCCCGGCTACGCGATCGGCGGCGTCAGCGTCGGCGAGCCCAAGGAGGAGATGCTGCGCATCATGGCCCACACGCCGCAGCGGCTGCCGGCCGCCAAGCCGCGCTACCTGATGGGCGTCGGCACGCCGGAGGACCTGGTCGAGGGCGTCGCCCAGGGCGTCGACATGTTCGACTGCGTGATGCCCACGCGCAACGCGCGCAACGGCCACCTGTTCACGCGCTTTGGCGACCTCAAGATCCGCAACGCGCGCCACAAGACCGACCAGCGCCCGCTGGATGAGACCTGTGCCTGCTACACGTGTCGCGGCCACGGCGATTCGGGCGGCTTCAGCCGCGCCTACCTGCACCACCTCGACCGCTGCGGCGAGATGCTGGGGCCGATGCTGGCCAGCATCCATAACCTGCACTACTACGTGAACCTGATGCGCGAAGTGCGCGCCGCGCTGGACGAGGGGCGCTTTGCCGCGCTGCGGCGCCAGTTCGCGCTCGACCGCGCGCGCGGCGTGTGATCGCGACGCCGCGCGGCCGACGCCGGGGTCAGCGCGCCGCGTCGGCCTCGGCGCCGTTCGGCTCGGGCAAGGCGTGCCCCGCCAACGCCAGCACGTGCTCGCGGATGTCCCGCGGCCACTTGGCAACCTGCGTGCGCAAGCTGCCGATGTCGCTCCCGAACAGGGCCCGCGACGCTTCCTCGAAGCCCGGCTCGTTGCCGGCCACGGCGTGCATGAAGCGATACGCCGAGTCCCGGGCCTCGCGCGCCTGGTCCGAGGCCTTGCTCGCGCGCTGCGCGTGCTCGACGAGCTTGCGCAAGGCAACCGATGCGCCGCCGGACTGGGTCGCGAGCCAGTCCCAATGGCGCGGCAGCAAGGTCACCTCGCGGGCGACGACGCCCAGCTTCGGGCGACCCGGCCCGCGCGACGGCGGGCCTTCGTCGGCGGCGACGGCCGGCGGCTGCGTCTGCGGTTCCGGCGGCAGACGGCGCAGCGCTGCGGCGAGCGTGCCGCGCAGATCGACGTCCGTAAGCTGGCTCGACCGCGCATCGAAGACCAGCACCTGCGCGTCGGGGTGGGCATCGGCGAAGGCCTTGACGGACGACATGACTTCGCGAGGCGAGCCGCGGCCGATGCGCTTCTTGCCTGCGAAGGCAATCCAGGCGGGTGAGCTTGGGGATGGGGAGTTCATGCGGTGACCGACCGTTGTAGGAAAGGTGGAAAGGTCGGCATACTACCCGGGTAAAACAGGCCCGTCAATAATACCCGGCTAAAAACTCCGGTCTTGCGTGCCCCGGCGCCAGCGAGCGCAACGGCAGGGTTACCAGAACGCCCAGCTCCCGGTCGCGACGACCCACACGCCGAGCGCGCCGTTGGTGACCGCGTGCGCGATCACGGCGACCCACAGCTTGCCGGTACGTCGGTACAGCCACGCATAAGCCAGGCCGGCGACGACGGCGGCCAACCACAACGTGTGCACGAGCATGAAGACGAAGGTCGAGAGCACGATCGCCTTCAGGCTCACGCGCCGCGGGTTGACGGCCTCGAAGACCGGGCTGTCGATCCAGCGCATCACGAACGAACGCCAGAACAGTTCCTCCACCAGCGGCACCAGGAGCGCGGCGCCGATCCAGCGCACCGCGATCAGCGGCCACATCGGCTGGCCATTGGCGTCGAGCGGCGTGAAGGTCGCGGTCGCGTCGCCGAGTTGCATCCACGGCGCGTCCAGAACGATCCAGAGCACGAACACGACGACGCCGACGGCGGCGGCGAGCGCCGCTTCGCCGGGCGTCGGCAGGTTCTGGCGCGCGAACTCGCCGTACTCGCGCCAGAACGCGAGCAAGAGCGCAGCGCACAGCAGCACGCTCAGGCCATAAACCCAGCGCGCATCGAAGGCGCCGCTCTGCGGCAGCGCGCCGCGCACCGACAGCAGAACGATGAAGACGCCGAACGGCGCGATGCGCACCAGCGCCGAGCGGCCGAGCGGAAAGTTCATGTCGTGGCGTCCCGCTTGACCCCGAGCACCGCCAGCACCGCCTGCGTGTGTTGGCCGAGCGTGGGCGCCGCGCTTGCGATGCGGCCGGGCGTCAGGCTGAGCCTGGGCACGATGCCAGGGACTTCCAGCGTTAGGCCGTCGGCGGTCGTCACGCGCTCGATCATGCCGCGCGCCCGGTAGTGCGGGTCTTCGGCGATGTCCTTCGCGGTGTAGATGCGGCCGGCCGGCACCTGCGCCGCGGTCAGCGCCTCCAGCACCTCGGCGACGCTGCGGCGCGCCGTGAAGTCGCCGATCGCGGCGTCGATCTCGGCGACGCGCGCGACGCGGCCGGTGTTGCCGGCGAGCTGCGGGTCTTGCGCGAGGTCGTCGCGGCCGATGGCCGTCATCAAGCGGCGAAAGATCGAGTCGCCGTTGCCGGCGACGAGCACGTGTCCGTCACGGCATGCATAGACGTTGCTCGGCGCGATGCCGGGCAGCGAAGAGCCTGCAGGCTCGCGCACGACGCCGAATGCGCTGTACTCGGGGAGCAGGCTTTCCATGCAGTTGAACACCGCTTCGTACAGCGCCACGTCGACGACCTGGCCGCGTCCTTTCGGCGCCTCGTCGCTGACGGTCCGCGAGCGATGGTGCAGCGCCATCAGAAGGCCGATCACGCCGTGCAGCGAAGCGAGCGTGTCGCCGATGCTGACGCCCACGCGCACCGGTACCCGGCCCGGCTCGGCGGTCAGGTGGCGCAGCCCGCCCATCGCCTCGGCGACGACGCCGAAGCCCGGCCGGTCGCGGTAGGGCCCGCTCTGGCCGTAGCCGCTGATACGCAGCATCAGCAGGCCGGGGTTGGTCGCGCTCAGTTCCTCGTACGACAGGCCCCAGCCTTCCAACGTGCCGGGCTTGAAGTTCTCGACCACGATGTCGGCCTCGTCGATCAGGCGGCGCACGATAGAGCGGTCGTCAGCCTGGCGCAGGTCGAGCACGACGCTCTGCTTGTTGCGGCTTTGCACCTGCCACCAGACGCTGGTGCCCTTGTGCAGCAGGCGCCACTGGCGCAGCGGGTCGCCCGCGCCCGGCGGCTCGATCTTGATCACCTCGGCGCCGAAGTCGGCCAGCGTCTTCGTTGCAAACGGCCCGGCGATCAACTGGCCGAGCTCGACGACCTTAAGGCCCGCGAGCGGGCCTGCCGACGGGGCACTCTCGTTCATGCCGCGCGCTGCTCCAAGAGGTAATGCGCCCCGTCGTACTGGCCCAGCACATCGACGAGGTACTGCATCAGCGGTGCCAGCGCATCGTGCAACACGTGCGGCGGGTTGGCGATGAAGAGGCCGCTGCCGATCAGGCCGAAGCCGCGGGCATCGGGCTGGCACACCGTCAGGCGAACGTGCAGCCAACCCTTCTTCGCTTGCGCGTCGGCGGTGGCCTGCAGGCGCTGCGGCAGTTGCGCCGATTCCAGCGTCGCCAGTTGCGGGTACCAGATCATCACCACGCCCTCTGCGAAGCGCTCGAGCGCTTCGCGCAGCGCACCGACGACCTTGCCGTAGTCGCTCTTGATCTCGTAGCTGGGGTCGATCAGCACCACGCCGCGCCGCGACGGCGGCGGCAGCTCGGCCTTGAGCGCAGCGAAGCCGTCGCCCTGCGTGACCTGCGTGTTCGCCTGCGCGCCGAGATAGGCGGCGAGGATGCGGTGGTCGGTCGAGTGCAGCTCGTAAAGACGCAGCCGGTCCTGCGGTCGCAGCAACAAGTGGGCGAACGCGGGCGAGCCGGGGTACTGCTCGAACGCCACTTGCACCGCATGTGGCTCCAAGCCATCGCCGCCGTTGAACTGCTTGACGAGCGCGACGTAGTCGGCCAGCGCGGGCGGCAGGTCGCCCCGCGACCACAGGCGCGCGATGCCCTGCTCGTACTCGGCCTTGGTCTGCGCGTAGCGGCCTTCGAGCGAGTAGCCGCCGGCGCCGGCGTGGGTGTCGACGAGCGTGAAAGGCTTGTCCTTCCGTGCCATGTAGCGCAGCACCTGCACCAGCACCAGGTGCTTGAGCACGTCGGCATGGTTGCCGGCGTGGAACGCGTGTCGGTAGGCGAGCATCGTTGGGCTGCGAGAGCGGTGGCAAGCTGCAATGTACGACCTGCGCGCGTCGCCCCTGTGCGCAGACCGCCGGATGCGTTGACGCGCGGCAAGGCGCGCCCGCCCGAAGCGGTTACGCTCGCAGGCCTTGTTCCATCACCGTCCGGACCCGCGATGACGACCCTTTTCGACCCCCTGCACGCAGGCGCACTCCAACTCGCCAACCGCATCGTGATGGCGCCGCTGACGCGCCAGCGTGCCCGCGCCGGCCTCGTGCCGACCGCGCTCACGACCGAGTACTACCGCCAGCGCGCCAGCGCCGGGCTGATCGTCACCGAGGCGAGCCAGATCTGCCCGGCAGGCCAGGGCTACGGCGACACGCCGGGCATCTACAGCCGCGAGCAGGTGGCGGCCTGGCGCCGCGTCACCGACGCCGTGCACGCGGCGGGCGGGCAGGTCGTGATCCAGCTCTGGCACGTCGGCCGCATCTCGCACGTGACGCTGCAGCCGGGCGGCGCGGCGCCGGTGTCTTCGACCGCACGCACCGCGGTCGCGAAGACGCGCATCGGCGAAGGCCTGGTCGAAGTCTCGGCGCCGCGCGCGCTGCGCACTGACGAATTGCCCGGCCTCATCGAGGACTACCGCCACGCCGCGCGCTGTGCGATGGACGCCGGCTTCGACGGCGTCGAGGTGCACGGCGCCAACGGTTACCTGCTCGACCAGTTCCTGCGCGACAGCATCAACGATCGCAGCGACGCCTACGGCGGCTCGATCGCGAATCGGGCCCGCCTGCTGGTGGAGGTGATGCGCGCGGTGGCGAGCGAGATCGGCGGCGACCGCACGGCGGTGCGTATCTCGCCGGTGACGCCGAGCAACGGCGCCGGGCAGGACAGCGACCCGCAGGCGCTGCACGAATACGTCGCCGGGCAGATCGCGCCGCTGGGCCTGGCTTACCTGCACGTGATCGAGGGCGCCACCGGCGGCGCGCGCGACACGCCGCCGTTCGACTACGCGGCGCTCAAGGCCAGCTACCGGCGCGCCCACCCGTGCCTGGCCTGGATGGTCAACAACAGCTACACGCGCGAGATGGCGCTGACCGCGGTGGCCAGCGGCACGGCCGACCTGGTGGCCTTTGGCCGCCCGTTCATCAGCAACCCCGACCTCGTGCGCCGACTGCGCGACGACCTGCCGCTGGCGGAGGTGAACCGCGAGACGATCTACGGCGGCGGGGAAGTGGGCTACACGGACTATCCGGCGGCGGCCTGAGCGCCGCCCTCACCCCAACCCTCTCCCGCAGGCGGGAGAGGGGGCAAGCCCGCGCAATTGACACCCTCTCACGCAGGCGGGAGAGGGCAGGGGTGAGGGTGTTTGGTTACGGCCGTTGTCTGTCTGCCCGCTTGCAGGCGGGCGAGCGGTCTTCAGCGAGGCGACAGTCAGCGCGCAGGTACTAAATGTCGCCCCCACTCAGTCTTTGTCGCCTTCGAACTCGATGTTGAGCGCGACCTCGTCGCCGACGGCGGGCAGGGCGTACTTCATGCCGAAGTCGGAGCGCTTGAACTTGCCGACGGCGTTGCCGCCGCAACGGTCCTTCTTCGTGAACGCGTTCTGGCCGCACTTGAAGCGCTCGAAGGTCAGCGTGATCGGCTTGGTCACGCCGAGCAAGGTCAGGTTGCCTTCGACCGACGACGGCAGGTCGCCGCTGAAGTTGGTCTTGGTCGACTTGAAGGTCATGGTCGGGAACTCGGCGACGTTGAAGAAGTCGCCCGAGCGCAGGTGATCGTCGCGCGCGGTGGGGCGGTTGCCCTTGACGCCGTCGCCGGTCGTGATCGACGCGGTGGCGATCGTCAGTTCGACCGAGCCGGTCTTGGCCGCGCGGTCGAAGCTGAACTTGCCCGAGCTCTTGTCGAACTGGCCGTGCATTTGCGACAGGCCCCAATGCTCGATGGCGAAGCCCGGGTAGGTGTGGTACGGGTCGAGCGTGTAGTTCTCGGGCGCGGCCGATGCGAGCAGCGGGAACGCGGCGACCAGAGCGATGGCAAGCAGTTTCTTCACGGTGTGACTTCCTTGTTGAGGTTGAATGAAGCGGGAGGGAAAAGCGATTCAGGCCGCCGCGGCGCGCGAGGCGAACCAGGCGGCGAGGACGGTGAGGCAAGCGACGGCGAGCGCGACCGCGGTCACGACCACCATGCGCACGCGCGGTGAGCGCTCAGGCACGAAGTCGAGGCTGGCCGCCAGCGGCACCAGCAGCAAGAGCGGCATCGCGTACCAGGGCAGCTGCGCGAGCACGAAGGTCGCCGCGGTGAACAGCGCGGCGCCAAGGCCGGTCGTGAGCGTGCCGACGAAGCCGGGCGCCACGCCTCGGCCGAGCGCGAACTGAAGCAGCAGCATCGCGCCGCCGCCGGCGGCGACCGCGACGCCGTTGGCAAGGTTGCCGATCGATGCCGACAGCAGCGCCGCGGCGCCGACCGCGAGGCCCAGCGCGACCGTGGCCGCACCGCCTGCCACGCCGTCACTGCGCAGTCTGAGCGTTAGCCGCACCAGCAGGGCGACGAAGACGGCAACGCCCGCGGCCAGCGGCAGCAGTTGTGCCATTTCGCGCTGCGACAGTACGCTCCAGAACACCCACACCGAGGCCAGGCCGCACAGCGCGGCGACGGCGGCCACACCCCAGCGCGGCGGCCGGGGAACAAGGTCGAGCGCGAGACCGACGAAGGGCGTCAGCAGCACCAGCAGCAGCACCTTGCGCGACGCCGTGAGCGGCGTGAACCCGATGCCGGTGGAAAGGCCCACCGCAGTGGCAAAGGCGGCAGCGACGGCGAACCAGGCCAGGCGCGTGCGCAGCAGCGCAGCGCCGACGAGCAGCGCTACCAAGAGCGGCGCAATGCCGGTCTGGACCATCGGATCGTCGAGCAGGGATTGCATCGGTATGGTTCGGTATTGAAGCAGCCGAACTGGCCGCGCCCGCGGCGCCGAGGAATTCCGACGCCGACCGGTCCGGCATGAGCACAGCCCGGGAGTGATGCATTGGAATGCGAGCCGTCGATCCCGCAGTTGAGATCCGCTGCACTCTGGGTTCAGTCCGCTTGAAGCCGACGCGCATTTCGCCTACCGGTACCACCCGTGCGGGGGGCTGCAACGATGGCGCACAAGGGATGGCTGGCAGCGGCTACCATCGGCCCCAGGGCCGAGACCCGCCGCGCCCGCGTGCCGCGCGAATTCTGCATCGACAACCACCCACGGAGACCGACATGACCCTCAACCGCCGACAGTTCGCAAGCGCCGTTGCCGCCACCTCGCTCGGCATGGTCGGCCGTCCGGCACTGGCCGAGGCCACGACGCTGAAGATCTCGCATCAGTTCCCGGGCGGCACCATCGACCAGGGCGACTTTCGCGATCGGCTGTGCCTGCGCTTTGCGGCCGAGCTGGACAAGCGCAGCGGCGGCACGCTCAAGGCGCAGGTGTATCCGGGCGCGTCGCTGATGAAGGTCAACTCGCAGTTCAGCGCCATGCGCAAGGGTGCGCTCGACCTCGGCCTGGTGCCGCTGTCGTATGCCGGCGGCGAGGTGCCCGAGACCAACATCGGCCTCATGCCGGCGCTGGTGCCTTCGTACGAAGTCGGCGCGGCGTGGAAGAACGCCGAGGTCGGCCGCCTGCTGAGCCAACTGCTCGACGAGAAAGGCATCGTCGTCGTCTCGTGGATCTGGCAGGCCGGCGGCGTCGCCAGCCGGAGCAAACCGCTTGTGAGTCCCGAAGACGCCAAGGGCATGAAGGTGCGTGGCGGCAGCCGCGAAGTCGACATGATGCTCAAGGACGCCGGCGCCTCAGTGATCTCGCTACCGTCGAACGAAATCTACGCCGCGATGCAGACCGGCGCGATGGACGCCGCGCTGACTTCGTCGACCAGCCTGATCTCGTTCCGCCTCGAAGAAGTCGCGAAGTCGCTCACCACTGGGCGCGGCAAGTCGTACTGGTTCATGTTCGAACCGCTCCTGATGTCCAAGATCATCTTCCAGCAGTTGCCCAAGAACCAGCAGGACCTGGTGATGGCCGTCGGCGCCGAGATGGAGAAGTTCGCCCTCGAAGGCGCGAAGGCCGACGACCAGGCGGTGGCCGGCATCTACGCCAAGGCCGGTGCGAAGGTTTACGACCTCGACGAAGCGACGCTGCGCAAGTGGCAGGCCATCGCCCGCGGCAACGCCTGGAAGGACTTCAGCCAGCGCAACGAGGCCTGCGCCAATCTGCTGACCGCCGCGCAAAAGCTGCTGTGAGCGGCGGCGCACCCGAGCCTGCCGCGGCCGCGCCTCCGGCAGACGCCGGGCTGGCCGAACGCGCGATGCAGGCCATCAACCAGGCTGCGCTGCGCGCCGGCATGGTGGCTCTGGTCGCCGCGTCGCTGGTGCTGACTTACAGCGTTATCTCGCGCTACCTGTTCAAGGCCAGCACCGACTGGCAGGACGAGTCAGCCGTGTTCCTGCTCGTCGGCGTGGCCTTCCTGTGCGCGCCCTACGTGCAGCAGCAGCGCGGGCACATCGGCATCGAGGCGGTGGCGGCCATCCTGCCCGCGCGAGTCAACCGCATGCGGCAGGTGCTGGTCGACATCGCGAGCGCGCTCTTCTGCGGCTTCTTCGCCTGGAAGTCGTGCAAGCTGCTGCACGAAGCCTGGGTCGACGGCCAGACGACCTCGTCGTCGTGGGCGCCGCCGCTGTGGATTCCGTACGGGCTGATGGCGCTCGGGATGACGCTCTTGACGCTGCAGATCATTCTGCAACTGACGCCGCGGGTGCGCCGGCGAGGGGTACGCGCGTGAGCACGATGCAACTCGGGCTGGCCTTCGGCGCGGTCACGCTGGTCGTCATGTTCTCGGGCATGCCGATCGCGTTCGCGCTCGGCGCGGTGGCGACAGTGTTCATGGTCTTCTTCATGCCGGCGGCGTCGCTCGACACCATCGCGCAGAACGTCTACGAGGAGATGGCCAGCATCACGCTGCTGTCGATTCCGCTCTTCATCCTCAAGGGCGCGGCGATCGGGCGCTCCAACGCCGGGCGCGACCTCTATCTCGCGATGCACGCGTGGATGCAGCGCATTCCCGGAGGCCTCGGCATCGCCAATGTATTCACGTGCGCGCTGTTCGCCGCGATGGCCGGCTCCAGCCCGGCGACGTGCTCGGCGATCGGTTCGGCCGGCATCCCCGAGATGCGCCGGCGCGGCTACTCGCCGGGCTTTGCGGCCGGCATCATCGCCGCCGGCGGCACGCTCGGGATCCTGCTGCCGCCGTCGATCACGATGATCCTCTATGCGGTCGCGGCCGAGGTTTCGCTCGGGCGTTTGTTCCTCGCCGGCATCGGCCCCGGGCTGCTGCTGGTCGCGCTGTTCTCGGCCTACGCGGTCTGGCAGTACCGGCGCGAATACGCGCGTGCCAGCGCCGCCTTCGAAGCCGACGGCACCGCGCACGCCTACCTCGGCGCGCACAACTACTCGACGCGCGAGAAGTTCGAGATGCTGCCGCGCGTGCTGCCCTTCGTCATCCTGCTGATCGGCGTGATGGGCGCGCTCTACGGCGGCTATGCGACGCCGTCCGAGACCGCGGGCCTGGGTGCCGTGCTGGCGCTGGTGTTGATCGCCAGCGTCTACGGCGTCTGGCGCGGGCGCGACCTTGCCCCCATCCTGCAGGCGACGATCCGCGAATCGACGATGCTGATGATGATCATCGGCATGTCGCTGCTGTTCAGCTACGTGATGAGCTACCTGCACATCAGCCAGTCGGCGGCGCAGGGCATCGTCGATCTGCACCTGTCGCGCTGGCCGCTGCTGGCGGCGATCCTGCTGATGGTCGTCGTGCTCGGCTTCTTCCTGCCGCCGGTCAGCATCATCCTGATGACGGCGCCCATCCTGCTGCCGCCGCTCAAGGCCGCGGGGTTCGATCTGATCTGGTTCGGCGTGCTGATGACGATCGTGATGGAGATGGGCCTCATCCACCCGCCGGTGGGCCTGAACATCTTCGTCATCAAGAGCATCGCGCCCGACATCCCGCTCGCCGACGTCATCCTCGGCGTGTTGCCGTTCGTCCTGCTGATGCTGGTCGCCGTGCTCCTGATCAGCGTCTTCCCGGCGATCGCGCTGTGGCTGCCGAATGCGGCGATGGGCTAGCCCGAACTTTGAACTCCGAATTCGCCGCAGAGCGAGCATTGGCGCGGCGTGGAGGTCATTGCGGGTTGCTTTTTGTTGCCATGTAACTTGGGGTTTTCCTAGTGGTAAGTGATGCTTTCTTTGCTACCATGTAGGCGTGTACATCGAGACCATCCCCAACCGAACCTCGCCGCCGGCGATCTTGCTGCGTGAGGGCGACCGCGAGAACGGCAAGGTGGTCAAGCGCACGCTGGCCAACCTGTCGCATTGGGAGCCGCACC
>CAIKUF010000147.1 GCA_903830565.1 uncultured bacterium
AAGGGATGCTGCTCCAGACTGCGACACATGCGCCCTGCCCAACCCGGCGGCAAATCCACCGGCATCGCCACAACGGGCTCGGCGCCTGTGCCTGCTCCCGCGAACACCGCGCTTCCGGAACCCGTCATGCGGCTGTTGCCGTAACGGGCTTCGAGCCACCCGGCGGCTTCAGCGATCTCGGCGCACTGGCTCATCGCCGGTGGCTGCAAGTCGTTGCGCCCGAAGCTGCCGTCACCAAAACCATGGCTCGCGCTAGCGTCTGCAAGAAAGCTTTTAAGTATAACAGCGCCGGTATCGCGGACCAGCTCCGGGCTGCCGAAGATGGCACTCGTCGCGATGCTCGCCGCCGGCTTGACAACGGCCAGCCATTGCCGATGCAGGTCGATCGCGGTCAACTTCTCGCCGACGCCTTCGACGAAGGCGTTGTCGCCGCCGACGAAGAACGGCACGTCGGCGCCCAGCGTCAACGCGAGGGCGAGCAGGCGCTGGCGCGGCCAGTCGAGCTTCCACAAGCGGTTCAGCGCGAGCAGCGTCGTCGCGGCGTCCGAACTGCCGCCGCCCATGCCCGCGCCGGAGGGCAGGCGCTTGTCGATCGAGATGTCGGCGCCCAGCGCCGTCCCGCTCTCGCGTTGCAGCGCGCGCGCGGCGCGCAGGCACAGATCGTCCTCCGGCAGCGGCAGCCCGAGATCATGGCGGGCCAGGCGCGAATCGCCGCGCAATTCGATGTGCAAGGTGTCGCACCAGTCGATCAGCACGAGGGCTGACTGCAGCAGGTGGTAGCCGTCCGCGCGGCGGCCGACGACGTGCAGGAACAGGTTCAGCTTGGCCGGCGCGGGAAGCTCGTACAGTGCCTTCACGGCCTGTCCATCCGCGCGCGCACGGTGACGACCGGCGGTTCGATGCGCCGCGCCTCGACGATGCCCTGATCGAAGCGCGCCAGCGACACACGCCAGCCGAGCTGGACGAAGCCTTCGTCGTCGGGGGGGCGTGCGGCAAGGCTGTCCGCCCCCCGCCACGGGCGGCCGCGCAGCCAGTCGAAGAGCGCTGCCACGGGCAATTCCTCGCCGAGCAGCTTGCGCGTCAACGTCGGCAGATCGGCGTAGAGCGTCTGGCCTTGCGAGGTGATGAGCAGCACTTGCTGCGGCGACCATCGCGCCTGCGCGAGCACCGTGCCGAGCGGCGACGAAAGGCTCAGGCTTCCGCGCTCGGCGTCACCCTCCAGTTCGAAGCCGCCGCTGAGCGAGCGCACCGGCGCGCCTGCCGCATTCTCGACGCGCACCACAAGCTGCCCTGCGAGGACGTTGCTCGGCGCCGGAGCGTGCGGCGTCGCACATCCGGCCAGCGCGCCAGCCAGGAGTGCGAGCGACGCCAGGGCCGCCAGCCACGACAGGCGCCGCATGGACCCGTTCACAGGTCGACGTGCAGCCGTGCCAGCGTTTCGAGCAGCACGTCGTTGTTCGCGTCGCGACCGCGCGCGTCGCGCAGGATGCGTCGCGCCTCGTCGCGCTGGCCGCTGACCCAGAGCACTTCGCCCAGGTGGGCGGCGATCTCGGGGTCGGGCCGCGAATGGTAGGCCTGGCGCAGCAGCCGCGCGGCTTCCTCGCGGTTGCCGAGGCGGTACTCGACCCAGCCCAGGCTGTCGGTGATGAAGGGTTCGCCGGGCTTGAGCGCGAGCGCCTTGCGGATCAGGTCGCGCGCCTCCTCCAGGCGCAGGTTGCGCTCGGCCAGCGAGTAGCCGAGCGCGTTATAGGCGTGGTGGTAGTCGGGCTGGATCTCGATCACCCTGCGCAGCAGGCGCTCCATGTCGTCCATGCGACCCTGCTTCTCGGCGATCATCGACTGTTCATAGAGCAGGTCGGCGTCGTTCGGGAACTTCTTGCCGGCCGCGGCGAGCACGTCGTAGGCCGCGCTCCACTGCTTCACGTCGCGCAGCACCTGCGCTTCGGCAAACGCCTTCGCGCGCGCGTCTTCCGGGGTCTTCTCGGGCGCCTTGCGGATCAGCGCCCGCGCTTCGTCGATCTTGCCCTGGCGGGCCAGCAGCGAGGCCCGGCGCACCTGCACTTCGAGCGCGCGCTGCGGGCTGTCGACCTTGCTCAGCCAGACCTCGGCCTGCGCGAAGTCGCCCTGCATCTCGGCGGCCTGCGCGAGCAGCATGTAGGCCTGCAGCAGCCCGGCCTCGGACGAGGGCGTCTCGTCGTCGTCGTCCGATGCGGCGGCACTCGCCCCCGAAGCCGCCGCTGGCGCGAGCTCGAGGTACTTCTTCAGCGCAACCGTCGCCTCTTTCGCCTGCCGCAGGTCCAGATGCAGCGCGCCCAAGGTGAGCCAGGGCTGCGCGGTGGCCGGGTCGTTGCGGGTGATGATCTCGAGCTGGGTGATCGCTTCAGCGTTGCGCTGCGCTGTGGCGAGCACGCGCGCATAGAGCATGCGCACCGGAACATTGCCCGGCTTGGCGGCCAGAAAGCCGGTGACGATGGGCTCGGCGCCGTCGGTGGCCTGCATCAGCTCGAGCGCCAGCAGCGCAGGCCCCTCAGCGCCTGGGTCGTCGCGATGCGCCTTGCGCGCCAGTTCGAGCGCGCGCGCGCTGTCCTGCGCCAGCAGCCAGCCGCGCCCGATGGCCACGCGCGCGGCGGTCGCCGTCGCCGGCGTCTCGGTATAGCCGGCCAGGGCACCATCGAGCGCCATGGCCGCCGCCTTGCGGTCGCCGGATCGGGCGAAGAACCGTGGCGTTGCGGCGATCATCAATGGCCGGTCCGCCGCCGGTGTCGCCTTGATGAGCGCGCGCAGCGGCTCGACGGTATCGGCCAGGCGGTTCAGCGCGACCAGTATCTGCACCTGGTAGCGCAGCGCATCCAGCGATTCAGGCAATGCGGTGCGCCAGGCCTGCACGGCCTGCAAGGCCTGGTCTCCCGCGCGCGCCTGCAGCGCGATGTCGGTCGCGCGGCGATAGAGCTGCTCGTTGCCCGTCTTGCGCGCGGCGTCGAGCACGACTTCGAACGCGGTGCCGACCGCACCTTCGCTGAGCTCGATCTCGCCGATCAGCAACTGATAGAACAGCGGCGCCGTGAGCGCGGAGTTGGCGCGCGGCGCATCGCTTTCCTGCGCCCGCGTGCCAGTTGCGAGCCCAAGGCACGCGACCGCCAGTGCCAGCGCGGGCATCCCCTTGGAACGGACGAATCGCACTGGCATCTGTTTGCTCCTGAAGCGGCGTTTCATTCTAGTGGCGTGTCTGGCGGCGCACGCAGCGTGCGGGGAACCAGTCGGAGTCGTCGTCTCCGCAATAATTCCACGATGCCCGAATTGCCCGAGGTCGAAGTCACGCGCCTGAGCTTTGCCGGACGCATCCGCGGCGCCCGCACCACCGGCGTGAGGCTGGGCAAGCCGCTGCGCTGGCCGCTGGGCTGCGAAGCCGAATCGCTGCTTGCGCAGACCGTCGGCGAAGCCACCCGGCGCGGCAAGTACCTCTGGCTGCCGCTGGACCACGGCGGGCTGCTGATGCACCTCGGGATGTCGGGCTCGCTGCATTTCGCGGATGCGCTGCCCGCGCCCGGCGCGCACGACCACTTCGATCTCGCGACCACGCGCGGCACCCTGCGCCTGACCGACCCGCGGCGCTTCGGCGCGGTCGTCTGGTCGCCCGGCCTGGAGCGCGACCCCGCGGCCAAGCTGCTCTCGGGGCTGGGGATCGAGCCCTTCGACCCTGCCTTCACCGGGGCTGCCCTTCATGCGGCCCTGCAGCGGCGGCGCGCGCCGGTCAAGGTCGCGCTGCTCTCCGGCGAGATCGTCGTCGGCGCGGGCAACATCTACGCCTGCGAAGCCTTGTTCACCGCCGGCATCGACCCGCGAACGCGCAGCGACTCCCTCAGCCGACCGCGCAGTGAACGGCTCGCGGCGGCAGTGCGCGACACGCTCGCACGCGCGCTCGCACTCGGCGGTTCGACGCTGCGCGACTTTCGCGACGCGCACGGAGCGGCCGGCGAATTCCAGAACGAGACCATGGTCTACGGGCGCGAAGGCGAGCCGTGCCGCGTCTGCAGCGGCCCGGTGCGCCGCATCGTGCAGGCCCAGCGCGCAAGCTACTTCTGCCCTCGCTGCCAACGCCGCTGATGCGACAAGGTTCACACATCCGCCGGTCTTCGACGGCAAGCCGTGACGGGTCGCACGCTCGCACCGCTGCTGAGCTACCATGAGCCATCCATTCGAATGGCCTGCCAAAGCGCATGACGATTCAGTTCGCTGGCAATCTTGATGCCTTGAGCCGGTGGCGCCAATCGCTGCTCGGTGGTCTCAACGATTTCAGCTCTTTCCTGACCGCGCACGAGTTGTGCGACGCGGCCGACACAAGCCAGATCGAAGGCCTGCGCCAGCAACTCTCGAACGACAAGGTGGTGGTCGCGTTCGTCGCCGAATTCTCGCGCGGCAAGTCCGAGCTGATCAACGCCATCTTCTTTGCCGACACTGGCCGGCGCGTCCTTCCGGCCTCGCCCGGACGCACGACCATGTGCCCGGTCGAGCTCGCCTACGACGCCGACCAGCCGCCGTCGCTGTCGCTACTGCCCATCGAGTCGCGGCTGGAGGGCGCGTCGATCGCCGAGCTTCGCAGCCGCCCCGACGCCTGGAGCCGCATGCCGCTCAAGGGGCGCGCCGCCGACCAGCTCGCGGTGGCCGTGGCGCAGGTGATGCGCACGCAGTGGGTCCCGAAGGAGGACGCGGTCGCGCTCGGCTTTTGGGACGACCAGCAGCCCGAAGACAACCCGCCGCTGGACGACGCCGGCAGGGTCGAGATACCGGTCTGGCGACACGCGCTGGTGAACTACCCGCATCCGCTGCTGCGGCGCGGGCTGGTCGTGCTCGACACGCCCGGCCTCAACGCGCTGGGCGCCGAGCCCGAACTGACGCTCGGCCTGCTGCCGAGCGCGCAGGCGACCGTGCTCGTCCTCGCCGCGGACACCGGCGTCACGCGCTCCGATCTCGCGCTCTGGCGCGACCACCTGAGCGCTCATTCGTTCTCGCGCTACGTCGTGCTGAACAAGATCGACACCCTGCGCGACCCCTTGCTCACCCATGAACAGGTCGACCAGCAGATCGAGGCGCAACGCCTGTCCACCGCGCGAACCCTGGACATCGAGCCCGGCCGCGTGTTCGCCGTTTCGGCGCGCGACGCGTTGAGCGGGCGCATCAACGGCGACGCAGTCGGTCTGAAGGCGAGCCGGCTGCTCGGGTTCGAGGATGTGCTCGGCTCGCAATTGCTGCAACAGCGCCACACCTTGCTGCAAGGCGTCGTCAACGATATCGCGCGCCAGCTTCAGGGCAGCGCCGCGCACCGGATCGGCGAGCAGCGCCGGCAGGTGGCCGAGTTGACGCTCGAGTTGCGCGGCCTGCGCGGCAAGAGCGGGGCCCGGCTGCGCTCCGCGCGCGAACGCGTGAGCGTGGAAGCGGTCGAGTTCGAGCAATGCATCGTCCACGTGCATGCGCTGCGCGCCGTGCACAGCCGCCTGCTCGCGCAAGTCGTGGACAGCCTGTCCAGCGACCGCCTGCGCACCGAGCTCGACTTGATGCAGCAGGCCATACGAGGCTCGGTGCTGAGGCTGGGCGCCCGGCACGCGTTCACCGACACCTGCGTGCGCCTGCGCGCGGTGCTGACCGATGCACACAAGCAGAACGAGGAGATCTACTCCATGCTCGGCGCCGGCTTCGCGCGCCTGAACGCGGAATTCGGTTTCGGCCTGTCGCTGGCGCCGCTGCCCAGCCTGCAGCGCTTCGTGCGCGAACTCTCGCTGATCGAGGTCGGCTACTTCCAGTACCTCGGCCTGACGCAGGCGCTGCGCCTGTCGCAGCCGCGCTTCATGGAATCGTTCCGGCGCATG
>CAIKUF010000148.1 GCA_903830565.1 uncultured bacterium
ATCCGCCATGCCTACCGCCACCTGCACCGTTCCTGGGCCGGCCTGCGACCACGAAGTCGCCTCCGCCACCGAACTCGGCCTGTACCGCCCGGGAAGCGAGCACGACGCCTGTGGGGGCGGCTTCGTGGCCCACATCAAGGGCCGCAAGGCACACAACATCATCGAGCAGGGCCTACTGATCCTGAAGAACCTCGATCATCGTGGCGCGGTCGGTGCAGACAAGCTGATGGGCGACGGTGCCGGCATCCTGATCCAGATGCCGGACGACTTCTACCGTGCCGATATGGCCGCGCGCGGCGTCGAGTTGCCGCCGCTCGGCGAGTACGGCGTGGGCATGATCTTCCTGCCCAAGGAACATGCCTCTCGCCTGGCCTGCGAGCAGGAGCTCGAGCGCGCGATCAAGGCCGAGGGCCAGGTGCTGCTCGGCTGGCGCGACGTGCCGGTCGATGCTTCGATGCCGATGTCGCCCACCGTGCGCGCCAAGGAGCCGGTAATCCGCCAGGTCTTCATCGGCCGCGGGCCGGACGTGATCGTCCCCGACGCGCTCGAGCGCAAGCTCTACGTGATCCGCAAGACGGCGTCGAGCGCGATCCAGCGCCTGAAGCTCACGCACAGCCGCGAGTACTACGTGCCCAGCATGTCGTGCCGCACCGTGATCTACAAAGGCTTGCTGCTGGCCGACCAGGTCGGGCAGTACTACCTCGACCTGCAGGACACGCGGGTCGTCTCTTCGCTCGCGCTCGTGCACCAGCGCTTCTCGACCAACACCTTCCCCGAGTGGCCGCTCGCGCATCCGTACCGGATGGTCGCGCATAACGGCGAGATCAACACCGTGAAGGGCAACTTCAACTGGATGCGCGCGCGCGAGGGCGTGATGAAGTCGCCCGTGCTCGGCGACGACCTGAAAAAGCTCTACCCGATCACCTTCGAAGGCCAGAGCGACACCGCCACCTTCGACAACGCGCTCGAGCTGCTGACGATGAGCGGCTACTCGCTCGCCCACGCGATGATGATGATGATCCCCGAGGCGTGGGAGCAGCACACGACGATGGACGAGCGCCGACGCGCGTTCTACGAATACCACGCGGCGATGCTCGAACCCTGGGACGGCCCGGCGGCGATGGTCTTCACCGACGGCCGCCAGATCGGCGCCACGCTCGACCGCAACGGCCTTCGGCCCGCGCGCTACATCGTGACCGACGACGACCTTGTCGTGATGGCGTCCGAGTCCGGCGTGCTGCCCATTCCCGAGAACCGCATCGTCAAGAAGTGGCGTTTGCAGCCGGGGCGGATGTTCCTGATCGACCTCGACCAGGGCCGCATCGTCGACGACGAGGAACTCAAGCACCAGTTCGCGTCGGCCAAGCCGTACCGGCAGTGGATCGAGAGCGTTCGCGTCAAGCTCGACGACATCGCCGTCGACACCGAGGAGCCGGGCTTCGCCGAGTCGCTGCTCGACCGCCAGCAGGCCTTCGGCACCACGCAGGAGGACATCAAGTTCCTGCTCAGCCCGATGGCCCAGGCCGGCGAGGAAGCCACCGGCTCGATGGGCAACGATTCGCCGCTGGCCGTGCTGTCGGATCGCAGCAAGCCGCTCTACAACTACTTCAAGCAGCTCTTCGCGCAGGTGACCAACCCGCCGATCGACCCGATCCGCGAAGCGATCGTGATGTCGCTGGTCTCGTTCATCGGCCCCAAGCCCAACCTGCTCGACATCAACGCCGTCAACCCGCCGATGCGGCTCGAAGTGCCGCAGCCGATCCTCGATGCCGGCGAGATGGCGCGCCTGCGCCAGATCGAGCGCCACACGAGCGCCAAGTTCAAGAGCTACGTGCTCGACATCACCTACCCGCTGGCCTGGGGCCGCGAAGGCATCGAAGCCAAGCTGGCGTCGCTGTGCGCCGAGACGGTGGACGCGATCAAGACCGGCCACAACATCCTCATCATCAGCGACCGCGCGCTGGACCGCGACCACGTCGCCATTCCGGCGCTGCTGGCGCTGTCGGCGATCCACCAGCACCTGGTGCACGAGGGCCTGCGCACGACGGCGGGCCTCGTGGTCGAGACCGCTTCGGCGCGCGAGGTGCATCACTTCGCGCTGCTCGCCGGCTACGGCGCCGAGGCCATCCACCCCTACCTGGCGCTGGAGACGATCGCCTCGCTGCACCGGAACCTAACGGGCGATCTGAGTGCAGAGAAGGCCATCGCCAACTACGTGAAGGCGATCGGCAAGGGCCTCTCGAAGATCATGTCGAAGATGGGTGTCTCGACCTACATGTCGTACTGCGGCGCGCAGTTGTTCGAGGCGATCGGCCTCTCGCGCCCGGTGATCGAGAAGTACTTCCGCGGCACCGCGAGTCAGGTCGGCGGCATCGGCGTGTTCCAGATCGCCGAGGAGGCGTTGCGCATGCACCGCGCGGCCTTCGGCGCCGACCCGGTGCTCGCCGAGGAACTCGACGCCGGCGGCGAATACGCCTGGCGCGCACGCGGCGAAGAGCACATGTGGACGCCCGACGCGATCGCCAAGCTGCAGCACAGCGCGCGCGCGAACCGATTCGACACCTACAAGGAATACGCGCAGATCGTCAACGATCAGTCGCGCCGCCACATGACGCTGCGCGGCCTGTTCGAGTTCAAGCTCGACCCGGCGAAGGCGATACCGGCGGGCGAGGTGGAGCCGGCGTCCGAGATCGTCAAGCGCTTCGCCACCGGCGCGATGTCGCTCGGCTCGATCTCGACCGAGGCCCATGCGACGCTCGCGATCGCGATGAACCGCATCGGCGGCAAGAGCAACACCGGCGAAGGCGGCGAAGACCCGGCGCGCTACCGCAATGAATTGAAGGGCATCGCGATCGCCGAGGGAACGAAGATCAGCGACGTGATCGGCGGCAAGGTGATCGAGGTCGATTACGCGCTGCACGCCGGCGATTCGCTGCGCAGCAAGATCAAGCAGGTCGCTTCAGGGCGCTTCGGCGTGACGACCGAATACCTGGTCTCGGCCGATCAGATCCAGATCAAGATGGCCCAAGGCGCCAAGCCGGGTGAGGGCGGGCAACTGCCCGGCACCAAGGTCAGCGAATACATCGGCATGCTGCGCCATTCGGTGCCCGGCGTCGGCCTGATCTCACCGCCGCCGCACCACGACATCTACTCGATCGAAGACCTGGCGCAGCTCATCCACGACCTGAAGAACGCCAACGCACGGGCCAGCATCAGCGTCAAGCTGGTCAGCGAGGTGGGCGTCGGTACGGTGGCCGCGGGCGTTGCCAAGGCCAAGGCCGACCATGTGGTGATCTCGGGCCACGACGGCGGCACCGGCGCTTCGCCGTGGAGCTCGATCAAGCACGCCGGGACGCCGTGGGAGCTGGGCCTTGCCGAGACGCAGCAGACCCTGGTGCTCAACCGCCTGCGCGGGCGCATTCGCGTGCAGACCGACGGCCAGATGAAGACCGGGCGCGACGTCGTGATCGGCGCGCTGCTCGGCGCCGACGAGTTCGGCTTCGCGACCGCGCCGCTGGTGGTCGAGGGCTGCATCATGATGCGCAAGTGCCACCTGAACACCTGCCCGGTCGGCGTGGCGACGCAAGACCCGGTGCTGCGCCGCAAGTTCACTGGCCGCCCCGAGCACGTCGTGAACTACCTCTTCTTCGTCGCCGAGGAGGCGCGAACGATCATGGCCCAGCTCGGCATCCGCAGGTTCGACGACCTGATCGGCCGCAGCGACCTGCTCGACACGCGAAAGGGCATCGCCCACTGGAAGGCGCGCGGCCTGGACTTCAGCCGCATCTTCCACCAGCCCGCGGCGCCGGCCGACGTGCCGCGCTATCAGGTGGACGTGCAGGACCACGGCCTCGAGCGCGCACTCGACGTGCGCCTGATCCAGAAGTGCCTGCCCGCGCTCGAGCGCGGGGAGAAGGTGCAGTTCATGGAGGAGGCGCGCAACGGCAACCGCACCGTCGGCGCGATGCTCTCGGGCGAGCTCATCCGCCGCCACCCCGAAGGCCTGCCCGACCACACGATCTTCATCCAGATGGAAGGCACCGGCGGGCAGAGCTTCGGCGCCTTCCTGGCCAAAGGCATCACGCTGTACCTGATCGGCGACGCCAACGACTACACCGGCAAGGGCCTCTCGGGCGGCCGCGTGGTCGTGCGCCCGAGCATCGAGTTCCGCGGTGACGCGACGAAGAACATCATCGTCGGCAACACCGCGCTTTACGGCGCGACGAGCGGCGAGGCCTTCTTGCGCGGCGTGGCCGGCGAGCGCTTCGCGGTGCGCCTCTCGGGCGCGTCGGCGGTGGTCGAAGGCACGGGCGACCATGGCTGCGAGTACATGACCGGCGGCACCGTCGTCGTGCTCGGGCGCACCGGGCGCAACTTCGCCGCCGGGATGAGCGGCGGCGTCGCCTACGTGTACGACGAGGACGGCGATTTCGCGCGCCGCTGCAACACCGCGATGGTGGCGCTGCACAAGGTGTTGCCCGAAGCAGAGCAGGCTGCGAGTGTCGATCCGGCGCTGTGGCATCGCGCGCAGGGCCAACCGCAGGCCGACGAGACGCTGCTCAAGAAGCTGATCGAAGAACACCACCGCTGGACGGGCTCGCTGCGCGCACGAGAGATCCTCGACCACTGGGCCGAGCGGCTCTCGAAGTTCGTCAAAGTCTTCCCGCACGAGTACAAGCGCGCGCTGGGCGAGATGCAGGCAAGAGAACAGTTGGCTGCGGCGTCGCGGAAGGCCCCTGTGGCCACCGAGAGCGCCACGGCAAGCAACTGAGCACCTGATCGGCGATGAACTTCAAGACCAGCGCGTGCAGCGTCCGAATGGCCCTCACCCCAACCCTCTCCCGCCAGCGGGAGAGGGAGAACTCCCCCTCTCCCACGGTAACGGGGGAGAGGGTTGGGGTGAGGGGGTGTCGGTCGATACGGCTGCTGAACCGGGTCGCTAGTCACGGCTGAGCAAGCCAACTCAAACTGCATCAACGGAGTTCAAGCGATGGGAAAGATCACCGGCTTCATGGAGTACGAACGCCTGGAGGAAGGCTACGCGCCAGTCCAGGAGCGGCTCAAGACCCACAAGGAATTCGTGATCGGTCTCAGCGCCGATCAGGCCAAGCAGCAGAGCGCGCGCTGCATGGACTGCGGCACGCCGTTTTGCAACAACGGCTGCCCGGTCAACAACATCATTCCGGACTTCAACGACCTCGTCTACCGCGGCGACTGGAAGCGCGCGATCGAGGTCCTGCACAGCACCAACAACTTCCCCGAATTCACCGGCCGCGTCTGCCCCGCACCGTGCGAGGCCGCGTGCACGCTCAACGTCAATGGCGACGCGGTCGGCATCAAGAGCATCGAGCACGCGATCGTCGACCGCGCTTGGGCCGAGGGCTGGGTGCTGCCGCAGCCGCCCGCGCTGCACACCGGCAAGAAGGTGGCCGTGGTCGGCTCGGGGCCGGCGGGCCTGGCCGCCGCGCAGCAGCTCGCGCGCGCCGGGCATGCGGTGACGGTGTTCGAGAAGAACGACCGCGTCGGTGGCCTGCTGCGCTACGGCATCCCCGACTTCAAGATGGAGAAGAGCCACATCGACCGCCGCGTCGCGCAAATGCAGGCCGAGGGCGTCGTCTTTCGCACCGGCGTGCTGGTGGGCCGCCTGCCCGAGGCGGCCAAAGTCACGAACTGGGCCCGCGAGACGATTTCCGCCGAACAGTTGACGGAGGACTTCGACGCCATCGTCCTCGCCGGCGGCGCCGAGGTCTCGCGCGATTTGCCGGTGCCGGGGCGCGAGCTCGCGGGCATCCACTTCGCGATGGAGTTCCTGCCGCTGCAGAACAAGGTCAACGCGGGCGACAAGGTCCGCGGCCAGTTGTCGGCCGCCGGCAAGCACGTCGTCGTGATCGGCGGCGGCGACACCGGCAGCGACTGCGTCGGCACCAGCAATCGCCAGGGCGCGAAGAGCGTGACCCAGTTCGAGCTGCTGGCGATGCCGCCCGAGCACGAGAACAAGCCGCTTGTCTGGCCCTACTGGCCGGTCAAACTGCGCACCTCGTCGAGCCACGACGAGGGCTGCGAGCGCGAGTTCGCGATCGCGACCAAGGCGTTCATCGGCGGCGACGGGAAAGAGAGCGGCAAGGTCAAGGCGCTCAAGGCCGTGCGCGTGCAGTGGGAGGGCGCGAAGATGACCGAGGTCGCAGGCAGCGAGCGCACGCTGCCGGCGGACCTCGTGCTGCTGGCGATGGGTTTCGTGAGCCCGGTCGCGAGCGTGCTCGAAACCTTCGGCGTCGAGAAGGATGCACGCGGCAATGCGAAGGCGCACACCGAAGCCAATGGCGGCTACGCGACCAACGTGGCCAAGGTCTTCGCCGCCGGCGACATGCGGCGCGGGCAGTCGCTCGTCGTGTGGGCGATTCGCGAAGGGCGCCAGGCCGCGCGGGCGGCGGACGCCTACCTGATGGGCGGCAGCGATCTGCCGCGCTGAGCGACCGCTGGGTTGAGCCGCTCACACCCTCACCCCCGGCCCTCTCGCGCTTGCGGGAGAGGGAGGAGCCGTCGCGCTGGGTCCCCTCTCCCGCTTGCGGGAGAGGGCCGGGGTGAGGGCGCATGCGACAATCGCCGCCCCAATCCCGCTGCGGTGCGGGCGTCGGCGCAGCTTGCATCGATCGACCTGCGACAGCCCCGACTGCATTGCCCAAGAACCCCTGCCAGGCCATGGCCGACAACCTGATCGCGATCGACCACGTCACGTTCGGCTACGACGCCAGCAGGACCATCCTTGACGACGTGTCGCTGGACTTCGAGCGCGGCAAGGTCACCTCTTTGCTCGGCGGCTCGGGTTGCGGCAAGACGACGCTGCTGCGGTTGATCGGCGGCGTCCACGCACCGAACAGCGGCGAGCTGCGCTTCGACGGCAAGGCCATCGACACCCACGATTGCGAAGGCCTGTACCTGCTGCGCAGGCGCCTTGGCATGCTGTTCCAGTTCGGCGCGCTGTTCACCGACCTGACGGTGTTCGATAACGTCGCCTTCCCGCTGCGCGAGCAGACCGCGCTCACGGAAACCATGATCCGCGACATCGTGCTGATGAAGCTCAACGCCGTCGGCCTGCGCGGCGCCGCCGGGCTGCGCATCGGCGAGGTCTCGGGCGGCATGGCGCGCCGCGTCGCGCTCGCGCGGGCGATCGCCCTCGACCCCGAACTCATCATGTACGACGAGCCCTTCGCCGGCCTGGACCTGGTCTCGATGGGCGTTGCCGCGAAGCTGATCCGCACTTTGAATGACGTCACCGGCGCGACCTCGCTCGTCGTCTCGCACGACGTTCCCGAATGCATGTCGATCAGCGACCACGTGGTGCTGATGGCGCCGCAGGGGCGCATCGTCGCCCAGGGCACGCCGGCCGAGCTGATGGCGTCGGCCGATCCCGAGGTGCGCCAGTTCGTGCGCGGCGAGCCCGACGGGCCGGTCAAGTTCCACTACCCGGCGCCGACGATGGCCGAGGACTTCGGCGTCGCCGCCGGAGCACTCCAGTGAACCCGCTTGCCGCGCTCGGTGCGCGCTCGCTCGGCGTGCTGCGCGGCTTCGGCCACGCGAGCTTCTTCTTCCTCGACCTGCTGCGCGCGCTGCCGGCATCGCTGCGCCGCTTCGGCCTCGTGGTGGCGCAGATCCACGCCATCGGCAACCGCTCGCTGGTGATCATCGCCGCCTCGGGCACCGCGGTCGGCTTCGTGCTCGCGTTGCAGATGTACTACGCGCTCGTGACTTACGGCGCCGCCGAATCGCTGGGCCTGATCGTCAACCTCGCGCTCGTGCGCGAACTCGGCCCGGTGGTCACCGCGCTGCTCTTCGCCGGGCGCGCCGGAACGTCGCTGACGGCCGAGATCGGGCTCATGAAGGCCGGCGAGCAGCTCTCGGCGATGGAGATGATGGCGATCGACCCGAAGAGCCGCGTGCTCGCGCCGCGCTTTCTCGCCGGGGTGGTCTCGATGCCCATCCTGGCCGTCCTGTTCTCGGCGGTCGGTATCCTCGGCGCCTATGTGGTCGCGGTGCTGCTCATCGGCGTCGATGCGGGCAACTTCTGGTCCATCATGCAAAGCAAGGTCGACGTCTGGCGCGACGTCGGCAATGGCGTCGTCAAGAGCTTCGTGTTCGGCATCATCTGCACCGCCGTCGCGCTGTACCAGGGTTATGAAACCGAGGCCACGCCAGAGGGCGTGGCCTACGCGACCACGCGCACGGTGGTCGTCTCGTCGCTCGGTGTGCTGGCGATGGACTTCGTGCTGACGGCGCTGATGTTCTCGACGCCGTAGGGATTCAAGGAAGCAAGCGACATGGGCAAGAAGAGCATCGAAACACTGGTCGGCCTGTTCGTGCTGCTGGGCATGCTGGGCCTCGTTTTCCTGTCGCTGAAGGCGGCCAACCTGGCGAGCTTCAGCAGCGGGGACACCTACACGCTGCAGGCCGACTTCGACAACATCGGCGGCCTGAAGGCGCGCGCGCCGGTGCGCAGCGCCGGCGTGACGGTCGGGCGCGTGACGTCGATCGCGCTCGATGCAAAGACGTATCAGGGCGTGGTGACGATGGAGATCGACCGCAAGCTCCAGTTTCCGCGCGACACCGCGGCCAAGATCCTCACCGCCGGCCTGCTCGGCGACCAGTACGTCGGCCTCGAGCCCGGCGCCGACGAGAAGCTGTTGGCCGCGGGCGACACGATCAAGCAGACGCAGTCGGCCATCGTGCTCGAAAACCTGATCGGCCAGTTCATCAACAGCCGCGCCGCGGACGCCGGCTCGGTGAGCGCTGCGCCGAGTGGCGTCGGGGGCGGGAACAAGAAGTGAATCGCTTGACGCAGACCTCGCGACGCATGGCGCTGGTGTTGCTGGTGCTGGCCTGCACGGCTTGCGCCACGGTGCGGCCCGGCGCAGTGCCGGCCCAGGTCTACGATCCGTGGGAGGAGTGGAACCGCCGCGTGTTCTCGTTCAACGAGAGCCTGGACGAGCGCCTCCTCAGGCCCGTGGCCACGGCCTACGCCGAGTTCCTGCCGAGCGTCGTTCAGCGCGGCATCGGCAACTTCTACGCCAACCTGGCCGACGCCTGGTCGGCGGTGAACAACCTCTTGCAGGGCAAGCCGATCGAGGCCGGCCAGGTCGCGTTTCGGTTCGGCGTCAACACCGTGTTCGGCTTCGGCGGCGTGCTCGATCTGGCGAGCGAGATGGGCATCGACCGCCACTACGAGGACTTCGGGCAGACGCTCGCCGTCTGGGGCATGGGGCCTGGCGCCTACCTCGTGTGGCCTATCCTCGGCCCGTCGACCGAGCGCGACTCGGTGGCGCTGCCGCTGAACTACGCCGCCTCGCCGATGTACCTGTTCAACCTTGACCTCGCAGGGCAGTTCGGCGTCTGGTCGCTGCAGCTCGTGAACACCCGCGCCAGCTTCCTCAGCGCGGGCCGCATCCTGGACGACATCGCGCTCGACAAGTACACCTTCATCCGCGATGCCTACTGGCAGCGCCGACGCAGCCTGATCCTTGACGGCGAGGAGCCGCCGTCGCCCGACCCGTCGAAGGACGACCCCGAAACCGTGCCCGAAGCCGTGCCGCCAGCGCAGGCCGCCGCATCGGCGGCGTTCGACGCGTCAAAATAGCGCCTCCGGCGGCAGGGCGGCGACATACGATCGCAATGCCGCCGCACTGCAAACCCACCAGGCCATGCACCCATGCTCTCCCGTCGATTCTTCACTTCGTTAACCCTCGCCGCTGCCGCGCTGCTGACCCTGCCTGCCCGCGCCGAGGAGGCGCCGGACGCGCTGGTCATGCGCATCGCCAACGACGTGCTCGACGCCGTCAAGGCCGACAAGTCGATCCAGACCGGCGACGTGCGCAAGGTCATCGTCCTCGTCGATGCGAAGGTGATGCCCAGCGTCAACTTCAAGCGCATGACGGCGTCTGCCGTCGGCATCCACTGGCGCAAGGCGACGCCCGAACAGCAGCAGCGCCTGCAGGAAGAGTTCAAGACCCTGCTCATCCGCACCTATTCCGGCGCGCTGACGCAGGTGAAGGACCAGACGGTGCAATTCAAGCCCATGCGCTCCAAGCCCGACGACACCGAAGTCGTCGTGCGCACCGAGATCCGCGGCCAGGGCGATCCGGTCCAGCTCGACTACCGCCTCGAGAAGGGATCGGGCGAGTGGAAGATCTACGACGTCAACGTGCTCGGCGTGTGGCTGGTCGAGAACTATCGCAACAGCTTCGCGCAGGAGATTGGCGCGAGCGGCATCGACGGCCTGATCGCCAAGCTGGCCGAGAAGAACAAGGCGGACGCAGGCCGCTCGTAGGATGCTGCTCCTTCCCGCCGCCGTCACCCTGGTCGAGGCGCGCGACACGCTGCGCATGCTCGCCCAGGCGGTGCCGCACGAGCCCGACGCCAGACTCACGCTCGACGCATCGGCGATGACGCGCTTCGACACCTCGGCGCTCGCCGTACTGCTCGAATGCCGGCGTCTCGCGCAGGCCAGCGGTCGTGCCTTCACGGTGCGCCGCGTGCCCGCCAAGCTCACCGCACTGGCAGAGCTCTACGGCGTCGATGCACTGCTGTTCGCGGCCGAGCCCGAGGCGGCGAAGCTGCCCGCTGCCAACGCCTAGCCGCTGCGGCTGGCATCGATGCAGCCTCAGTGCTCCTCGGCCCACGCGAAGCCGTCGCGGGCGACGAGCGCGATCGCGGCCGCCGGCCCCCAACTGCCCGGCGCATAGGGACGCGGGCCGCCTGAAGCCTCGTTCTCGCGCTGCCACGCGTGCAGGATGGGCTCGACCCAGCGCCAGGCCTGCTCCTGCTCGTCGCTGCGCACGAACAGGTTGAGTCGCCCGGCGATCACCTCGAGCAGCAGACGCTCGTAGGCGCCGATGCGGTTCTCGGCAAACGCCTTGTCGAAGTCGAGGTCCAGCGACACCGGCGACAGCCGCTCCGAGTTCCCCGAGCCCTTGGCGGCGAGCAGGTGCACTTCGAGTCCGTCTTCCGGCTGCAGCTTGATGACGAGCTTGTTCGGCGGGTTGTGGCCGGGGAAGATGCTGTGCGGCGTCGGCCGGAAGTTGACGACGATCTCCGAATCGCGCTCGGCCAGCCGCTTGCCGGTGCGCAGGTAGAAGGGCACACCGGCCCAGCGCCAGTTTTCGATCTCGGCGCGCAGGGCGACGAAGGTCTCGCAGCGGCTGCTGGCGGGCACCTTGGCCTCGTCGACGTAGGCGACGGTCGGCGCTGCGGCGATGTGGCCGGCGCGGTACTGGCCGCGCACCACGTCGCACGCGACGCTGTCGGCGGTGAAGGGCTTGAGCGAGCGCAGCACCTTGAGCTTCTCGTCGCGAATCGCATCGGCGTCGACGCGCGCAGGCGGCTCCATGGCCACCATCGTCAGCAGTTGCAGTGCATGGTTCTGCACCATGTCGCGCAGCGTTCCGGTGCGGTCAGAGGTGGCAGCGCAAAACTGAACACTGCGATAAGTGGAGACTCTGCGACACCAGCACGGGCCTGAGGCCCGGGAAAGCAGAAGGACCATGAGCAAGAGACCCCGCCGCAATCACTCGGCGATCTTCAAGGCCAAGG
>CAIKUF010000149.1 GCA_903830565.1 uncultured bacterium
AGGGGCTCGAGAAGGCGCGCGGGCTGACCTTCGTCCACCCCTTCGACGACCCCGACGTGATCGCCGGCCAGGGCACGATCGCGATGGAAATCCTGCGCCAGCACCAGGGGCCGATCGACGCGGTGTTCGTCGCCATCGGCGGCGGCGGATTGATCTCCGGCATCGCGGCCTACATCAAGGCCGTGCGCCCGGAGATCAAGGTCATCGGCGTGCAAACGACCGATTCGGATGCGATGGTGCGCTCGGTGCGGGCCGGCAAGCGCGTTCAGCTCGCCGACGTGGGCCTGTTCTCCGACGGCACGGCCGTCAAGCTCGTCGGCGTCGAGACCTTTCGCCTGACGCGCGAACTCGTGGACGACTTCATCCTCGTCGACACCGACGCCGTCTGCGCGGCGATCAAGGACGTCTTCCAGGACACGCGCAGCATCTTGGAGCCCGCCGGAGCGCTCGGCGTGGCGGCGATCAAGCAGTACGTCGACCAGCACCGCACCAAGGGGCGCACCTACGTCGCCATCACCTGCGGCGCCAACATGAACTTCGACCGCCTTCGCTTCGTCGCCGAGCGCGCCGAAGTGGGCGAGGAACGCGAAGCCGTGTTCGCCGTCACCATCCCCGAGGAACGCGGCAGCTTCAAGCGCTTTTGCGAACTCGTCGGGCCGCGCAGTGTGACCGAGTTCAACTACCGCATCTCCGACCGGAAGGTAGCCCACGTGTTCGTCGGCCTGGCCACCCACAACCGCGAGGAATCGGCGCGAATCGCCCGCCTGTTCACCACGCACGACTTCGGCACGCTCGACCTGACGCACGACGAACTGGCCAAGCAGCACCTGCGCTACATGGTCGGCGGCCGCTCCGAGCTGGCGCACGACGAGCGCCTTTACAGCTTCGTGTTCCCTGAGCGCCCTGGCGCGCTGATGCAATTTCTGTCGAGCCTGCACCCGGGCTGGAACATCAGCCTGTTCCACTACCGCAATCAGGGCGCGGACTATGGGCGCATCCTGGTCGGCATCCAGGTGCCGCGCGCTGATCGCCGCGCGCTGCGCGAGTTCCTGGAAAGCCTGGCCTACCCCTGCGTCGACGAAACGGCCAACCCGGCCTATCGGCTGTTCCTGCGCTGATTCCGGCGCTCAGCGGCTCGCCGCCGCCGGAATGCCACCGCGTCGCGCTCGTCCCGGCGCTGGCGCTGGCGCTTCATCGTCTGAAGGGGCGGCCGCCTGTGGCACGGCGACTTGCGGCACCGGCATGCTGGGCGGTTGGGGCGGCATCTCGGCCGGCAGCGGCGCGATGGGGCGGGCCTGCTCACCTTCCGCCGGTGCCTTGGGCAAAGACCCCGTCGCCGGTGGCGCCGGCGGCGGCAGCTCAAGCACGACGTTCGCAGCCCCTTGAGCGGGGCCGATGGATGCGGACCGGAGGGTGACGGACTGCAGCACCGCGTCGTCGTCGATCTTCGCGCCAACTGCAAAGGCCCGTGGCTGCTTGCCATCGATCGCGATCAACGCAACGCCGGCCGTCGAGGGTGTCTCCGTGCCAACCGCTGGTCTCGGCGCTAGCACGCCCAGAAGCCGAAAGCGGCTGCTCTGCGCGACCGGGGCCGGCGCAGCGCTCACCGGTGCAGCGCCCAGCAACCGACTGAAGTCGCCGCGCAACCCACTGCTCAAGCTGGCGGCCTGCACACCGGTTGGCGCTGGCGCCCCGCCCGCCCACAGGCGATAGCCCCAGAAGACCAGCCCGGCTGCCACCAGGGCCCAGATGACGAAAGCTGACAGGCGAGCGGGCATGGCGCGATTATCATTCATGCCAACCGCCATCCGGGCCTCGCCATGACCGCCACCGCTGCACCCACCATACGTTCTGCGCGCCGCACGCGCGGCTTCACGCTGATCGAGTTGATGGTCGTGATCGTCATCATCGGTGTGCTCGCAGCGCTGATCGTGCCCAACGTGCTCGACCGTGCCGACGACGCCCGCGTGACGGCGGCACGCACCGACGTCAACAACCTCATGCAGGCGCTCAAGCTCTACAAGCTCGACAACCAGCGCTTCCCGACCTCCGAGCAAGGGCTGCAGGCTCTCGTCGCCAAGCCGACCGTCGGCAGCATTCCGCCAAACTGGAAGCCCTACCTCGACAAGCTGCAGAGAGATCCCTGGGGGCATGCCTACCAGTACGCCAACCCGGGCGTCAAGGGCGAGATCGACGTCTACAGCCTGGGCGCCGACGGTCAGCCTGGCGGCGACGGCAAGAACGCGGACATCGGCTCCTGGCAATGAACCTGCGGGCACGCAAACGCGTGCCAGTCGCAGCCCGCGGCCCGCATGCGAAGCGACAACGGTCGGGATTCACGCTCATCGAGCTGCTGCTGGTGGTGGCGGTGATCGCCATCGCCAGCGCCCTGATCACGCTCTCATTGCGCGACCCGGCGGCCGCGCGCCTGGAGCGGGAAGCGGCCAGACTCTCCGTCTTGCTCGAAAGCGCGCGCGCCGAAGCGCGTGCGCTGGGCGTTGCCGTGAGCTGGCGGCCGTTGCCGCGGGACGGCGCCGACAAGAATGCGCCCGACTTCCGCTTCGACGGTCTCCCGCCAAGCGACGCCTTGCCGACACATTGGCTCGTACCCGGCGTCGTGGCCGAGGTCGTGGGCGCATCGGCGCTGGTGCTCGGCCCTGAACCGCTGATCGGCGCCCAGCGCGTGCAACTGCGTCTGGACGATCGGCGCATCGCCCTGGCCACCGACGGCCTCGGGCCGTTCGTCGCCGTGCCCGCCGATGAAGCGGCGGCGGCGCGTTGAGGTAGCAGACATGCGTCCCCGCCACTGGCCCATCGGCGCGCACGGCTTCACGCTGATCGAGGTTCTGGTCGCGCTGGCGATCGTGGCCATCACGCTCGCGACCGGCATCAAGGCTGCGGGCGCGCTGGTGAGCAACGGGCAACGCCTGGCCGACGTGACCGCCGCCGAGTGGTGTGCCGACAACCAGCTCGCCGGGCTCAAGCTCGCGCGCCAGTTCCCTGGCGTCGGCGACATCGAATTCGGTTGCGAGCAACTCGGCACGACCTACGCCGGCAAGCTGGTCGTGCGACCGACGCCGAACCCGAGCTTCCGGCGCGTCGAGGCCTTCATCGCCAACGCCGACGGCACGCCCTTGTATTCGTTGTCGACCGTGCTGCCGAGGTACTGATGCGACGCCGCTTCGCCAAGCCCAGGCCCGGCTTCACGCTCATCGAGGTGATGGTGGCGCTGGTCGTGATGAGCCTGCTGGCGGTGATGGCGTGGCAGGGCGTGGACGGCATGATCCGCGCGCGCGACGCCAGCCAGCAGCGTCTGGAAGCCACGCTGCGCTTGAGCACCGCGCTGGCGCAGTGGCAGCAGGATCTGGCATCGATTCAGGAAGCGCCTTCGCTGCCTGGCCTGCGCTTCGACGGCGCGTCGCTCGCCTTGACGCGCCGCACGCCGAGCGGCCTGCAACTCGTCGTGTGGTCGTTGCGCGGTGGGCGCTGGCTACGCTGGAGCAGCCCTTCCACGACCACCAGCGCTGGCTTGCAGGACAGCTTGCTGCGCAGTCAGCAGCTCCAGGGCACCGAGGCAGACCAGCTCGCCATGCTCGACGGCGTGTCGGAGTGGCAGGTCTACTTCTTTCGTGGCAACGCGTGGAGCAATGCGCAATCCAGCGGCGACGTGGCGGCGCCGGCGGCCGGCGCGAGCGCGCCCCCGCGCCAGGTACTGCCCAGCGGCGTGCGGCTGGTGCTGGGCTTCGCCGAAGGCAGCGGCCGCATCGGCAGCGTCACGCGTGACACGGTGCTCGGGCCGCAACCATGAAGCGCTCCAACGTCCATCGCCAGCGTGGGGCTGCGTTGCTGACGGCGATGGTCATCGTCACGCTCGTCGCGACGCTGGCCGCCGCGATGGTCTGGCAGCAGTGGCGCGCGGTTCAGGTCGAGGCCGCCGAGCGCGCGCGCCTGCAGGCCGCATGGATACTGAACGGCGCGCTCGATTGGGCGCGCCTGATCCTGCGCGAAGACGCGCGCACCGGTGGCGCCAATGGCACGGACAACCTCGGCGAGCCGTGGGCGGTTCCACTCGCCGAAGCCCGCCTGTCGACCTTTCTGGCGGCCGACAAGGACAACACCGACGACGCTCCCGACGCCTTTCTCTCCGGCGCCATCAGCGACGCGCAGGCGCGCTACAACCTGCGCAACCTCTTCGACGCCGCCGGCAAGGTCGTCCCCGGCGAGCAGAAGGTGCTGCAGCGCCTGTGCGACACGGCGGGGGTCTCGCCCGAAGTGGCAGCGCGGCTGGCGAGCGCGCTCGCCTTGGCCAGCATCGGCGGCAGCGACGCGCCGCTGATGCCGCAGTCGGTGACCCAACTCACCTGGCTCGGGCTCGACGCGCAGACGGTGGCACTCCTCGCGCCCTACGTCGTGCTGCTGCCGACGGCGACCCCCGTGAACCTCAACACGGCGACCAGCGACGTCATTGCCGCCGTCCTGGGCCTGACCGCCGGCGACGCCAAGGGCCTCGTCGCCACGCGCGAGCGAACACCGTTCAAGACCCTCGACGAGGCCAAGAAGAGCCTTCCCGAAGGCCTGGCGCTGAACGAGAAACAGGTCGCTGTCGCCACGCGCTACTTCGAAGTTCGCGGGCAACTGCGCCTGAATGACCGCGTGCTGCGTGAGCGCTCGCTGGTCGTGCGCAGCAATCAGGAGGTGCTGACGGTGCAGCGCGAGCGCATGAGCCTGACCGATCCGGCAAGCTGAGCGTGCCCTCGCCTCTCGGCGTGAGACGGCGGGACGGCATCGCAGCGACGCAGTGGTCCGCCGCCCGGACTTACCGCGGCTCGCCCGTCGCGGCAGCCTAGAATCCGCCAAGCTCACGAATCCCCATGTCGATACTCGTCATTCATGCACCGCCCCGGGTCAGGCTGCACGCCGGCAACCCCGGCGGTGCGGACCAAGCGTCGGTGGGCCCACGAGGCGAATACCGTTATGTGCTCAGCGCCGATGGGCTGACCGTCGCCGCGCAGGGCACGGGCGCGCTGGCGCTGCTGCCGCGCGCCGACAGCGTGGCGCTGGTGCTTGCCGATACCGAC
>CAIKUF010000150.1 GCA_903830565.1 uncultured bacterium
GCACCTGATGTCGGCCTGCTCGGGCCTCGGGATCGACAACCTCGCGGTCGACATCACCGCCGACGAATTGCCCATCCTCGACGGCTCGGCGGCGTCGTTCGTGTTCCTGCTGCAAAGCGCGGGCATCGCGCTGCAGGACGCGCCCAAACGGTTCCTGCGCATCCTGCGCCCGGTCGAGGTGCGCGAGGGCGCCGGGCCGACGCTCAAGTGGGCCAGGCTCGATCCCTACGAGGGCTACACGCTCTCTTTCGAGATCGAGTTCGATCACCCGGCGGTCGACCAGACCGGGCAGCGCGTCGAGTTCGACATGGGATCGGGGCAGTACAAGCGCGACATCGCGCGTGCGCGCACCTTCGGCTTTACGAAGGACGTCGAGACGATGCGCTCGCGCGGCCTCACGCTCGGCGGCAGCATGGACAACGCGATCGTCGTCGACGATGTGAAGGTGCTCAACGCCGGCGGGCTGCGATACGACGACGAGTTCGTCAAGCACAAGATCCTCGACGCCATCGGCGACATGTGGGTGCTCGGCCACCCGCTGCTCGCCGCCTACAGCGCCTTCAAGAGCGGCCACGCGCTGAACAACCGCCTGCTGCGCGCCGTGCTCGCCGAGAAGGCGAACTACGAGATCGTCACCTTCGACGACGAAGCCCGCGCGCCGGCGGGCTTCGCCGAGCTGGCGCCGGCCTGGTGAGTGGGCGGGCGAGAGCGCGATGGTGATCGCGCGCGTGATCATCGGTCTGCTCGCGCTGGCAGCCGTGCTCTGCTTCGCGAGCTATGCCGTGACCGGCCAGGCGCGCTGGCGCCAGCGCGGCTGGCGCATCGTCAAATGGACGCTCGTCTCGGGGCTCGCCTTCTTCGCCGTGCTCGTCGCCGAGCGCGTGGCGCAGATGATCTGACGCCACGCGCGGCTCGGAGCTGCGCGCGCCATCACAGGCGCGTCACGCCGGGCAGGTAGCCCACGAGTTCGCCGTCGAGATAGAGCGCACCTTCGGGTGCGCCCGCCTCGGCGTAGAACTCGAGCACCTGTGATGCCTCGCGCGTCTGCCGGGGTGCCGCCGAAGCGCTGAGCGCGGCGGCCAGGCGGCCGAGCTGCCTACTCGCCGCGCCGAGCGCGTGCGCGGCGAGCAGACGGGATCGAGCGAAGGGTCTTCGGGCCTCGGACGTCAACAACAAGGTCTTGGACATGGCGTTCTCCAGACGCGGCCGGCGCTGCGCATGCAGCGCCGTCGCGTGCGTTCAGGGACTGTGCGCTCGCAGGCGATCGATCTCGCGCCGCAGGTCACGCTGCGACTGCTGGCGCGCGTCATTGCCGCGGTGGCGGCCGGCGCGCCGCATGCGGCATGCGGCGACGAGCGGGTTGCGCGGCTTGAGGGTCTGGACGGTGACGGTGACGGCGGCGATGCGTTGGGGCATGGCCTACTCCTGGAACAAGGGGCACAGAAATGCGAACGGCCCGGGCTGCAGTGCAACCCGGGCCGTGTTCGGCGCAGCGAGGTTGGTCGCTCAACCTGGCGGCGCCCCGGGTCGGGGCTGCATGGCGGCTGCATTCGACGGCGCGCGATTAGCGCTGCCCACGGGCGATGCCGAAAGCAGCGGGCGGTCAGCGCGCGCGCAGGACACTGGGGTCGAACGGCCTGCGGGCGCTAGCGCGAAGGGCGACATGGCTCTCCAGGGCGACGAGGTTGAAGGGCGGGGCTCGTCCTGGCGCCGAAGCGCGAGATCAGGACTTGCGCAAATGATAAACAACTGTCTCTACTGCGCAAGAGATATTTATCACCTGGCGGTGGGATCGCTGCCGGATTCAGCGTTTGTGTTTCAGCGGCGCCACAGCGCTGCGCGTTCGGGCCCAGAGTTCCCGCTCGTCGGCATCGGCCGGCACCGCCTTGCGCTTGGCAGCGGGCGGTTCGGGCGCGGCGGTCAGCACCTCGCCGAGCAGGTCGAGCAAGCGCGTGCGCGCGCGCTGCGGGTGGCGGCGGTAGTAGGTCAGCACCAGGCCGACGATGAAGCGCTCGTCGTCGTTCTGCGGCGTCGTGCTGTCGCCCGCTGCCGGCTCGAACGCGGGCGCGAGCGCTGGCGAGGCGGGCGCTGCCGCGCCGTGCCGGACGTCCATCCAGCCATGCGGCTTGTGGCACAGGCGTTCGAACTGGCGCGCCAAGTGCTCGCCGATCTGGCGCGAGCGGCTCTTGATCTGGCTCCAGTAGCTGGGCTGGATCTGCAGCCTCTCGGCAAAGCGCCCCTCGAGCCCGCGCAACGTCGCGGCGTCGGGGTGCTTGACGGTGGCGCGCACGAATTCGTCGAACAGCGCATGCGCGTTGTCCAGGCGGATGCGGGCCACATCGGGCCGCGCCGAATCGGTGGGCATGTTCAGATGATAAAGGAGGCTTGCGCTGGCAGCTCGTGCAGCCGGAAGTCAGTGGCTGCGTCCGGCTTTGTACTGCGAGCTCGTCCTGCGCACGCGCTGCGTCGCGCGCTCGATGGCGGCGAACGAACGCGCGGCGTGGGCGTGGCACACCGCGAGGCCGAGCGCGTCGGCGGCGTCCTTGCCGGGCAGGCCGGGCAGCGCGAGCAGGCGCGAGACCATTGCTTGCACCTGCTCCTTGCGCGCCTGACCGTGGCCGACGACGGCCTTCTTCATCTGCAGCGCGGTGTACTCGGCGACCTCGACATCGTGCGAGACGAGCGCGGTGATCGCCGCACCGCGAGCCTGCCCGAGCAGCAACGTGCTCTGCGGGTTGACGTTGACGAAGACGATCTCGACCGACGCGCACTGCGGCTTGTAGCGCGCGACGACCTCGCACACGCCGTCGAAGATGACTTTCAGCCGCAGCGGCACCTGGCCGGCATCGACGGCATCGGTGCGTATCGTTCCGCTGGCCACGTAATGCAGCGCCGCGCCGTCGACGTCGATAACTCCAAAGCCGGTGGTCCGTAGACCGGGGTCGATGCCGAGGACCCGGAGCATGCGCTACTCCACCGAAGTTGAGCGGAGTCGAGGCTTCGGCGCAGGCTCATGTCCGCGCAGCGGACGTGAAGGCGCGTAGCGCCGGCCGAAGCCAAAGCCGGTGGTCCGTAGACCGGGGTCGATGCCGAGGATTCGTGTCGTCATACGGCGAAGAACCAGCGCACCGAATGGAAGAACACGGGTGCGGCGAAGCACAGCGGGGCGACGCGGTCGAGCAGGCCGACGGCACCGGTCACCGAGGCCTTGCTGCCCCAGTGGCGGACGCCGGCGTCGCGCTTGAGCGCTTTCATGACGAAATCTCCGAGCGTGCCGCAGGCGCCGGTGATGAAGCCGATCGCGAAGGCCTGGCCGGGCTTGAACGGCGTTGCCCAGTAGAGCAGGCCGCCGACCAGCGCCGCCGCGAGCCCGCCGAGCAGCCACGCGCGCCATGAGAACGAGCGGCTGATGTGGCGCGCCACCGGTCGCGCACGCAGGTGGCGCGTCGCGGTCTCCTGGCCGATGTACGCGGCCGCAGCCACCGCCACCAGGTAGAAGACAAGGAACGCGCCGCGGCCTTCGTAGCCCGGGAATTCGAGCAACAACAGGGCCGGCGCATGGCTGATGCCGTAGACGCAGACCATGATGCCCCACTGGATCTTCGCCGTGCGCTCGAGGAAGCGTTGCGGGTCGTCGCCGAAGGCGCTGACGACCGGAATGGCGAAGAAGGTGTAGACCGGGATGAAGACCGTGAACAGGTTCAAGCTCTGCGCCCCGGCGAGGACGAACTGCATCGGAAGAATGAAGAAGAAGGCCAGCAGCAGGCTGCGGTGGTCGGCGCGCCGCGTGTGGGTGAGGGTGATGAACTCGCGCAGCGCGACGAACGAAACGATGGCGAACATCAGCGTCGCCCCGACCGGCCCCGATACCCAGGCGAACCAGAACAGCACCGAGCCGACCCACAGCGCGCGCAGGTCGCGCCGGAACGCGGC
>CAIKUF010000151.1 GCA_903830565.1 uncultured bacterium
CCCGATCGAACCGCGCTGCGCCGCCCTGGCCGCGTTGCTCCTCGTTGCAGGCATTGAGCCTGCGCCTCGTCGCGCCTTGCCAGAACGGCACATCGCGGCCCGCTCGGGCGCGTTCAACTGCGGTTTCTAGGTTCATTTCTTTGCGATGGGCGGTAACGCCTCGACCTTGGCCGCAACGGCACGGCAGGCGGCAATCAAGTCGGTGGCGATCCGCTCGTCGATATTGAGGTCGCCCTCGTACTCGCCGAGGTTGCGCAGGTCGTGGCACTTGGAAAGCACACGCCATACTTCGGGCCCAAGGCCCAGCGTGTGCGGCAGCATCTGGAAGACGATGTAGCGGTTGCCCGAGCGGTAGCCGTGCCAGCGCAGCGCGGCGAAGCAAAGCGCATGCGCGGCGTTGTAGGCCAGGTCGAACCGGCTTTCGAGCGACAGCGTGGCCGTGCCCGCGTCCTTCAGTCTCGCGAGCCCCGAACGCTTGAGGCCGGCGAACTCGTTGGCGTCGGGCGGTTCGGCCTTCAGCGGCTTGCCCGCGCCACACAGGTTCTCAAAGGCCGATGGCATCGTCGTCTCCCACCAGCCAGACCTTGGGCTGCGCAAGCACTCGGGTTGCGAACGCCTCCTTGCGCTTGATACGCCTGGCCAGCTCCTGCCGCGTATAGATCGTCGGGTTGACCGTGCGGCCGAGCCGGTGGCTCACCCCCTCCAGCGCTGCATACAGGTCGGCGTAGGCCAGGTCGTCGCTGATCAGCATCAGGTCGATGTCGCTCGCAGCGGTGTCCTCGCGCTTCGCGACCGATCCATACACGAATGCCGCCCGAATGCGTGCCGCCAGCGGCGCCAGCGCCTCGCGCAGCGGTTCGGCCAGACCGACCGTCTTCTGCACGATGCTGCACAGCTCGGCGTAGATGGGCGCATCGGGGTTTGCTTGGTAATGCTTCTGGTTGCCGACCGCGCGCGCCGTGACGAGCCCGCTCTGCGCCAGTCGCGCCAATTCGCGTTGCACCGCGCCGGAACCCGCGCCTGCCAGGCCGATCAGCTCGGTGGCATAGAAGCTGCGCCCGGGCTGACCGAACAACCACGCCAACACGCGCTGCTGAGTGCCGGAGAACAGCGCGGCAGCGAGGCTCGTTGGGCGCTCGCGCTTCGGCGATGCTTTCTTGGTCATACCCATATTGGGCATGAGCATACCCGAATTGGGTATTCGCTCATGTTGGCCTAGCAGATTCAGCAGGCGAGCGGTTAGCCGCGAAGGAGCGCCGTAAAGCCTGCCTGCTCGAAATGGTGGTCGTGCGCCAGCGCGTCGGTCAAGCCTCGTTCCTTCATCAGCGAAAACGAGGCGCAATCGGTTAGGCTCCATTGCTTGTCCGTCATTCGCCGGTAGGAATTGAATGCTTCGATGAACTGAATCGACGTCTGAGGCACAACCTCGATATTTGGATTGGTGCGAATGGCCTCAACGCCTCGGACAACCATGGGGCGCACCGGCAACTTCGACAGCGCGGCCAGCAGTTCCGCAAGGACCATCTCCGTTGTGACGAGTCGTGCCTTGCCAAGCGCCCTGGACGCTGCGGTTGCCTTCGCGTTCCAGTCATCTTTCGGATTGAGCACGGCCACCCAGTAGCCGGTGTCCGCGAAAACAACTTTCACGTACGCTCCTTGCCACTGCCGTACACGATTTCGTCAATACGGACCGACAAGTCGGAAGGGACTGAGTCCCAAGCGCCGTCAGGAGCTGATCGGCCGATCGCTCCGAGCTGCTCCCAGATCGGCACAGCGGATTCGTCAAAGCTCGGTGTAGCGTCTACGGCCAGATCGACAGAATCGACTCGCGCGAACCGCTTGAGCATTCGATCCGCCGTGCCAAACTCGCCGATCCCTCGAACACGCAGCCGGGCGGTCCGATGTTCGTGGAGCGCGTCCAACACCTTCGTCTCGTCGGCAGCGGAATACTTCCCCTCCACCAGTGCCTGTCCCATTCCCGTATCGACTTGCAGCGCAAAGCGGCCCGGCCCTACATTGGCCATGCGTACTTCGCCGGCAACGTCAACCAGGTCCGGATAGGTGGCCTCCACCCACTCTGCCAAACGCTTACGTGCCTTCGCCGTGTATGCGGCCTCTTCGACGGCGCTGCGGCCACGCGTGAACAAGACCTCGTCGTCTCGCAGGGTCTTGCCGAAGTCTCGGAAGAGTGGGATGACATTGGATGGCAGACCCGCCGGCATCAGGTCGTCGTCGTTCGCAGCGGCGATTGCCTGGTCGATCAGAATCACCGCCTCATCGAATTCATCCGCCAAGTCGAGTTCGCCTTGTTCACCTGCGATGCGAACGCGCTGTAGCGGCAGGCACGCGGAGCCTTCTTCGAGTCGATTGAATTGAAGGCGAAAGCCTTTGCCAAAGCCTTTCGGGAGGTACGCACGGTTAGGGTACTTGGCTCGCCAAAGCGACTTGGCACACTCCAGCACCAGATTTCGGTAGGCGACGAGTTCCTGCGTGCACTCGACATCCAGCGCATGACCTTCAAAGCGCTCGCCGTCAAACCGCAACGTCGCCATTTCAAATGTCGTGTCGGTGTTCATGATCAGCATCTCCTGAGCGCTATTGTCCTGCCCTGGGCGGTCAAGTAAAGGCCGCGCGAAGAATCGCCTGCCGCAGCGCCGCAGCGCGCTTGAGGTTGGCATCGACCTCAGCCTCGACTTCGCGAACGATGGAGAGGCGGCGATCGACTTCGGCGACGATGCGGTGTTGGTCGGCGAGGGGCGGCAACGGCACCAGCAACTCTGAGAATCGCCTTTGCGTAAGGTTGAGGCCACTGTCGCTGATGCCGGTCTTCAGCGTGTCGAGCACGTCGAGTATGGCCGGCGCATTCAGCACAATCTCCAGGTATTCTGGCGTAGCAACATCGCGCCTTGACCGCAACCGATATGCTTTGTCGCACAGCATCAAGCGCGGTCGCGTCGATTTCACTACGCAGCAAACGCCGACACGAGATCGTGGGCCAGCACGGGTGATTAGCAAGTCACCGGGCACCAGCTCCAGACGTTGGCGGGGCACGAGGCCAGGCGGGAGGCGCTTGTTTTCGTTCTTCAAGAAGCTCATCGGCTGAATGGCCGTCGTCTTCATCACTGCCCATTCAGCGTCAGTCTCGGCCGCAGTGCTTTCGCATAGCGGACTCCATCCTTGATCCAGCGACTCAATCGCGGCGGCGATCGACTGCCTGCGTACCATCTCGCTCCCACGCGTGAGATTGACTTCTGCGGAAAAGAGACGCCCTTCAACAGCGGCCGTCAGGACAGCAGCCCCGTAGCGCTTCAGGTTGGCCTTGACGCGCTCGAGGTTGGCGACGGCTTCGTCGAGGCGGGAGAACTGCTTTTCGATCTCGGCGACGATCCGGCTCTGCTCGTCGAGTTCTGCGAGGACGATTGGGAAGTCAGCCAATTGCCCCTGGCTGATGGACGCCATGCCGACAACTTGCTGCGCGTTATTCGCGAAGTGCCGACTCCCCCGCGCAAGCAACTGGTAGTTGATGAACTTCGGCAACGCCGTCGTTCTATTCAGCCGCACCCGAATGTTCTTGCTCTCGAACACGCTCGGCTCTAGCGAGCCGGGAACGTACGCCGCCTTTCCAACAAGTTCGCGACTGTTGACTCGATTGACCAGCAGATCACCCTCTTGAAGACCGTAGTCGGCAAACTCCCGGTCGCTGATCCGCATGCGCTTGACGTCTCGCCAGACGATCGAGCCCGCATCGATGTTGTACATGCGAAGGCAGGGCATCCCGTCGTCGGCGTACTCGCTCGCCGGCTTGTAGATGCCGTTCTTCATCGACTCGACCACATCGCCAAGGCGAGCTTCGCGCATTACGCCACCAACTCCCGACTCAACTCCTCAATCGCGTTCGGCAACGCCACTCCGGACAACCGATTCAACCGCCATCGCGGCGTCATGGCCTCTGCGCCAACAAGGTCTGCACGTCGAGCAGCAGCGCCGGCAACTGCGCCTGCACGACGCTCCACACCAGCGCGTGGTCCACCAGGTCGTAGCCGTGGATCAGGACGTTTCGAAAGGCGATGATCTGCGCTACCTGTGCGATACCAGCGGCGCAATCCGGGTCCGCTTGCGCGAGCCGCTTGACCGCCTCGCCGATGATCTCGAAGTTGCGTTCCACGGCCTGGCGCAGCAGGCGATCGGCGCTGTACTCCGCCAAGGTGCGGCCCTGCATCACGTCGCCGACAAAGGCGGCCGCGTCGCGGATGTCCTCAAGCAGCTTCGGTGAGCGCTCGTGCATAGACGGGCTGGCGTGTGCGGTTGACCGCGTCGATGAAGTACGGGTTGACCATCGCGCCGGCCATCACGAGATCGACCTTGCGGCCAAACAATGCGGCCAGGGCTTCGTTCAAGCCGAAGTAGCGATTGAACAGGTCGGGTTGCTGCCCCGGGCCGAAGTCGACGACGAAGTCGATGTCGCTGCGCTCGGGGTCGAAGGCGTCGCCGGCGGCCGAGCCGAACAACTCCAGGCTCTGCACGCCGAACTGGCGGCACAGGCGGCAGACTTCGTCGCGGTGGGCTTCGATGATGGCGTGCATGGCGTGCATGGCGTGCTCTGCGGCAAATTATGCCGCCAGTGTTTCGTTCAGCGCGGCCAACAGTGCGGGCAGCTCGGCGCCGAAGAGTTGATGCACCCGCCCCAGCCCGCCCTGCTGGCTGAAGGGCGGCAGGTCGAAGTCTTCAATCTCGATGCCCAGGCTGGCTGCGATGTGGTCGCGGATCATTTCGAGCCAGTGGAGTTGCTCTTCCGTGAAGCGGCCCTCGCCCCTCACCCCCGCCCTCTCCCCGCCGGGGAGAGGGTGCGAACCCTGCTGCGCCAGCCAGGCCTTGAAGTTGGCGGCCACGCGCTCGGGGTAAGGAACGAGCTCGTTGTCCTGCTGCATCGCGAAGCGCACCAGGCTCGCGAGGTCGGTGAGGATGCGGCTGCGGCTCGCGCCTTTGACCTTGCTCTTGTCGAGCGCCGCGTAGGCCTGCCACAGCGTGCCTTCGTCGAGCAGGTGCGGCGGCGCGTGCAGCGCGTCGGCCAGGGCGGTGATGTCGCCCAGCGTCAGCGGCGCGCGCGTCGGCCGGCTGTACAGGATTTGCAGCGCGGTGATCTCGTCGCGGTGCTCGGCGATGAAGGCTTCGAAGGTCTTGACGATGCCCTGCGCGCGCTCGCGCGCGGCCTCGCTGAAACCGGCTTCGAGCACGCGGTCTTGGGTGACGGTGTCGATCACGAGTTCCTTGCTCGCCTGCAGGCCGAGAAGCACCGTGCGCAGCGTCGGGTCGGCCAGCGGCTGCACCGCGCAGCGCGGCCTCGGCCTCGTGCGGGCTGCGGTCTTCGGCCGGGTTCAGCGCCTGCACGATGCTGCCGGCGAGCTGCTTCACGTCGAGCCCGCCGCTGGCCTCGCGCACGCGTTTGCGCTCGCCTTCGCTGAGCTGCGCGTCCAGGCGCGCGAGGCGCACGGCCACGCTGGAGAGCACCTCTTCGTCGACGTTGCCCAGGCTCACGGCCTGCAGCAGCGCGGCAAAGGGCACGGTTTTCTTCTGGTCCATCGGCCGGCTGTCGGTCTTGTCGCGCTCGCACACGCCGACGCAGTCGACGATGACGAAGCGGTCCTTGTGCACGTGCTCGCCGGGGTTCACGCCGCGCAGGTCGTCGTCCTTCACGATGCGAACGCCGCGGCCCTTCATCTGCTCGAAGAAGCTGCGGCTCTTCACGCTGCGCATGAAGACGACGATCTCCAGCGGCTTGATGTCGGTGCCGGTGGCGACCATGTCCACCGTGACGGCGATGCGCGGGTAGTAACTGGTGCGAAAGGCCTTGATCAGGTCTTCGGGCTTGGCGCCGGTCGTGCGGTAGGTGATCTTCTGCGCGAACTCGTTGCCGCGGCCGAACTCCTCGCGCAGGATCTCGACGATCTTCTCGGCGTGGTTGTCGTCCTTGGCGAAGACCAGCGTCTTGGGCAGTTCCTGGCGCTGCGGAAAGAGGTCGCGCTGCCAGTTGTCGCGCAGCGTGCGGGCGATGGTGCGGATCTGGTCGGGCGTCTGCACGCTGCGGTCAAGCTCTTCGGGCGCGTAGTCGAAGTCGTCGTCGAGCTGCCAGTCGCGCCGGGCGCGGGTGGCCTTGTCGCGCACTTCGAGCCAGTAGCCGGCCTCGACCTTGGCGCCGGCTTCGGTGACCTCGGTCTTGATGCGGTAGACGTCGTAGTTGACGTTCACGCCGTCGGCCACTGCCTGCTGGTGGCCGTACTCCATCACGAGGTTGCGGTTGAAGAAGCCGAAGGTCTGCTTGTTCGGCGTGGCGGTGAGGCCGATCAGGTGGGCGTCGAAGTATTCGAGCACCTGCCGCCACAGGTTGTAGATGCTGCGGTGGGCTTCGTCGGTGACGATGATGTCGAAGGTCTCGATCGGGATCGCGGGGTTGTAGGCTATCGGCTCGGGCTGCTTGAACAGGCTCTCGATCGCCTCAAGGCTGTGCTCGTCGTCCTCGTCGGCCAGCTCGCGGCCCTTGAGCATGCTGAACATGCGCTGGATGGTGCCGATGACGACCTTCGCATTGCGGTCGAGCGCGTTGCCCTGAAGGTGCTGGACGATGTATTCCTCGCCGAACTTCCAGTTGTTGTACGGCGAGACGTAGGCGTCGAATTCCTTCTTCGCCTGCCGGCCGAGGTTGGCGCGGTCGACGAGGAACAGCACGCGCCGCGCGCCGGCAAACTTGATCAGGCGGTAGATGAAGCCGATGGCGGTGAAGGTCTTGCCGCTGCCGGTGGCCATCTGGATCAGCGCACGCGGCTTGTTCTGCGCCAGGCTCGCTTCGAGGTTGCGGATGGCTGTGATCTGCGCCGGCCAGAGGCGCACATCGCCCCAGGCGGTGACGAGTTCGGGCATCGCCTGCAGGCGGGCGAGGAAGGTCGGTGCCGGGGATCTCGCCTCGGCCGGCGCCGCGGCGCCGGTGCTGAGGACGGTCGCCGATGGCACGGCGCGCAGCCACTCGGCCAGCATCTCGGGACGGTGGAACGCGAACACGGCGCGGGCGCGCGGCGCGGCGTCGAGCCCGTTCGTGAAGTGGGTTTCGATGCCCGTCGATTCGTAGGCGAACGGCAAGGGCCGCACCCATGCCGGCAGCTTGCCCGGCAGGCCCTGCGCATAACGCGCGGACTGCGCTTCGACGCCGGTCAGCGTGGCGTCCGGCCTCTTGGCCTCGATGACGCCGCAGGCCTTGCCGTCGACATAGAGCAGGTCGTCGGCGAAGCCGTGGCCGGGATCGAGCGCGAATTCGCGGATCGCAACACCCAGCCCCGCGCGCAGGTTCGCGGCGGCCAGGTCTTGCACGGCCCAGCCGGCGGCGCCGAGCAATGCGTCGATGCGGGTGCGGACACCCTCTTCCGGTCTCACGCGCGGCCTCCTCAACGGGTTGTTGCGGCGAGTGTAGCCAGCCTCGCCGTGCCTGCGGCGGTATGCTTTACTGGCCCTTCCCCGCCCCGCCATGGCCGCCCTGCACATCACCGACATCGAATCGGCCATCAACTGGTGGCGCGAGCGCACGCCTTCGGCGGACGGCGTCATCGCCTGCGCCGAGGTGCGCGCGCTGGGCGAGGTCTATGCGCTGCTGGCCCGCCGCCGCGCGAGCGAATGCGATGAGGATGCGCTGCCCGCGCCGGCCCGCGAAGCGTGGCTCGCCTGGTACGCGAGCACGCCCGACGCGCCGTGCATCGCGATCTGCTCGACGAGCCAGGGCGATGCGGTGTGCAAAGGCTGCGGGCGCACGTTCGAGGAGGTGCAGCACTGGCCGCGCATGACGCCGGGCGAGAAGCGCAGCACCTGGCGGCGCATCACGCTGGAAGGCACGGCCTGGCGCTTCACGCGCTATGCGGAGCGCGCGCGCGAAGCGAATGGCGTCGACCATCCGCGGTTCGGTTCGCCCGCGCCGGCAGGGCCCTGAGCCATGCCCCACGGCGCCAGCGTCGCTCTGCACCGCAACCCGCGCATGTCGTTCGGCGACGACGTGCGCCGCCTCCTGCCGCTGGCGTGGCCGGTGTGCGTCGGCCAGTTGGCGGTGCTCGGCTTCGCAACCATAGACACCGTGTTCATGGCCCGCTACGGCGCGCTCGACCTCGCCGCGCTCGCGGTGGGCGGCGCCGCCTACATGAGCGTCTTCGTCGGCCTGATGGGCGTCGTGCTTGCGGTCGGGCCGATCGCCGGCCGATCGTTCGGCGCCGGCCGCCTGGGCGAATCGGGCACGCAGTTCGAGCAGGCGCTGTGGCTGTCGCTCGCGCTGTCGCTGCTCGGCTGCACGCTGCTCGTCTTCCCGCAACCGTTCTTGGCCCTCGCGCAGGCCAAGCCCGAGGTCGCGGGCAAGGTGCGTGCCTACCTCGGCGCGCTTGCCTTTGCGCTGCCGCCAGCCCTGCTGTTCACGGCGTTTCGCGGCTTCAACACAGCGGTCTCACGGCCGAAGGTGGTGATGGCCGTTCAGCTCGGCGGCCTCGCGCTCAAGGTGCCGCTGAGCGCCCTGCTGGTCTACGGCCTGGCGCTGCCGACGCCTCTGGGCGAGATGCGCTTGCCGGCGCTGGGCGTGGCCGGCTGCGGCGTCGCCACCGCGATCGTGATGTGGTGCCAATGGCTGGCCGCGCTGGCGCTGCTGCGGCGCGACCCGTTCTATCTGCCGTTCGGCTTGAACCGGCCGGGCATGGGCCGGCCGCAAGCCGCTGCACAGCGGGCCTTGCTGAGGCTGGGCGTACCGATGGGCCTGGCGATCGCCCTCGAAGTGACCGGCTTCACCTTCATGGCGCTCTTCATCTCGCGCCTGGGCGCAACGCCCGTGGCGGGGCACCAGATCGCGGTCAACCTCGTCTCGCTGATGTTCATGATGCCGCTCGCGCTCGGCAACGCCGCCTGCACGCTGGTCGCGCAGCGCCTGGGCGCCGCCGACCCGCGCGACGCCCGCCGGCTGAGCTGGCACAGCGTCGAGCTCGGCCTGGCCATCGCCACACTGATGGGCGCTGTCGTCTACCTCGCGCGCGAGAGCCTGCTGCGCGTCTACACGCACGATGCGGTGATCATCGCCGCGGCGATGCCGCTGCTGGCCTGGGTGATGCTGTTCCACATCGCCGACGCCGCGCAGACGATCGCCGCGTTCATCCTGCGCGCCTATCACCTGACGGTGGCGCCGATGCTGATCTACGCCGCATCGCTGTGGGGCGTTGGCCTCGTCGGCGGCTACATCGTTGCGTTCAACCTCGGCGGCCTCACGCCGCAGGCGGTGCAGGGCGCGCCGGGCTTCTGGGCCGCGTGCACCGTCGGCATCACGCTGGCCGCGCTGGCGCTGTGCGGTCTGCTGGGCTGGGTCTTGAAGGGCAAGCGCCGCGACGAGCGGCGCGAAGCTCACCGAGCTACTGCTGGCTGAAGCGCACGCCCGCCGATCCCCCGCGCCTCAGCGGCGACGAATCGCGAAGCCGACGCCGGCCAGGCCCAACACCATCAGTGCGTAAGTGCCGGGTTCAGGGACGGCGGAAGAGATCTGAAAGGCGAACCCTTCCGGGTGGGGGATCGTCATCGTGGCACCATTGATGCGAGGGGAACTCGATACGATGCCTGTACCTTGGACATAGCCCGGCATGGACATATCGATTGGTTCGTACCATGACATCCGGTACGAACCCGCGGGCAGCGTTGGCCCGGCGAAAGAAGCCGACACCATATCCACGCTGTTGCCCAAGGGCTGGAGGGCGTAGGAACCGTAGGCCATCGTCACTGTGAAGAACTGGGTCGTCAATGCGGTGTCCCAGATTCCGATCTGGATGTTCCACTGCCTGGGGAAGATGGCCAGGATCGCAAAGTCGGCCCCCGAAATCGTCGCGGCCGACGACAAAGTGAAGACGTCGGACGGCTCAAAGTTGCAAACGCTACTCGCACAGTATTGACTCCCCGTCGGAAGACTGGCCGTGGCAAAGGCAGGCGATGTATACACAATGGCCGCCTGCGATGCGCCGATCGATCCGGCCGCTAGAACGATCGCAACGGCCAACTTCTTGAACATGACGACACCTGAAATTCGGTTGAGCATAGGGAGAGCCTAATGCATCGAGGTCAGGAACTCAACTCCCCGCTGGACAAGGTTTGCACAATCGCCTCGATTTTCGTTGCCTGCCGTGAACCAAAGGCACGCTGGGCGGCGCGCCATATAGGTGTTGCGAGCCGCCCGCCGGTGTCGAGTAGCCGCCCCAACGCTAACTCGCAAGCCCAATTCCGGAAATAGGCCTCACAAATTTGCCTCTTGAAACGATCCTGCGATGCAAGTCGGCGCGCCCAGCGGCGTGGGCGCCGTTACCAAAGCGCACAAATTCACACCACCGGATGGAGACGCGGTGGTGCGGGCCGGCTCAGGCTGCCGGCAGGATCAGCACGAAACGGCTGCCTCCCCCTTCGCGCGCCTCGCAGCGCACGGCGCCGCCGTGGCGCTCGGCGATCTGCTTGACGAGCGAGAGCCCGAGGCCGACACCGCCCGCGTGCTCGGCGTGCCCGGGCAGGCGGTAGAAGGGCTCGAAGATGCGCTCGCGCTCGGCCTCGGCAACACCGGGGCCGCGGTCACAGACTTCGACCCGAGCCTGGCCGCCCTGCATGTGTGTACACACGCTGACCTCGCCGCCGCCGTAGCGGTTCCCGTTCTCGAGCAGATTGCGCAACGCGCGGCGCAGCAAGCGTTCGTTGCCGCTGACCGCGACCGCCTCGCCGCCCGCCGCTGCATCGAAACGCGCCGCCTCTTCGGCGGCGACGCCGAGCAGGTCGACACGCTCCAGCGGCGCCAGCGGTTGCGCGCTGCCCAGCCGGCTGGCGAGCAGCACCTCCTCGACCAGCGCGTCGAGCTCGGCGATGTTGGTGTCGATCTCGCGTCGCAGCCGCTCGCGCTGGTCCGGCGCCGCGTCTTCGAACAGGGCCAGCGCCATCTTCATGCGCGCCAGCGGCGAACGCAACTCGTGGCTCGCATTGGCGAGCAGCGACTGGTGCGAACGGACCAATGCCTCGATGCGGGTCGCCGCGCGGTTGAAGCTCGCGCCGACGGCGGCCACTTCGTCGTTGCCGTCCTCGGCCACGCGGCGGCTGAGCACACCGGCGCCGAAGGCCTCGACGCCTTGCTGCAGCGATTCGAGCCGGCGTGTGAGGCGCCTCACGACCGGGTAGGCGCCGATCGAGATTGCACCGAACAGCATGGCCAGCGTGATCGCCAGGCCGACGCCCGGCACGCCCAGCCAGCCCGGCGCACCGGGCGGCGGCAGCGCGATGCCGAACGCGTCTGGCGGTGGCTGGCGCGGCCGCATCATCCCCCCCGGGCGCAGCACCCACAGCGTGCGCCCGTCGGCGAGCGGCAGCGAAAACGCGCGCGGGTCGGGCCCCGGCCCTTCGCCGCCGCGGGCTTCGCGCCGCGCAAACATGTCGGTGGCGGCAATGCGCTCGCCGCCTGCGCTGTCGAGCGCGAGCGGCAGGTAAATGCGCGCCGCGAGCGCGAGCAGTGCTTCGCGCTGATCGGCCTGCGGCGCGCTGGCGCCCGGCAGTTCGGCCTGCGCCAGCTCAGCCCAGGCGCCGAGCCGCTCGCGCCAGGCCTCGCGCCCCTCGGCGCGCGCGCGCTCGATGTTGCCGTGAAAGACCCAGCCCGAGACGAGCGCAAACACGAGCAGCACCGCGACGACGGTGAGGTAGATGCGCAGGTAGAGTGTCTTCACGCCGTCTCGCCGTCCTGCTTCTTCGCGAACAGGTAGCCGGCACCGCGCACCGTGAGCACGCGCCGCGGCGCCTTCGGGTCGTCCTCGATGGCGGCACGGATGCGCGAGATGTGGACGTCGATCGAGCGGTCGAAGGCGTCCATCGGGTGGCCCTTGAGCGCGTCCATGATCTGGTCGCGCGTCAGCACGCGCCCAGCGCTCTGCGCCAGCACCAGCAGCAAGTCGAATTGATGGCTGGTCAGCTCGCACACGCGCCCGCTGACGCGCGCGCTGTGCTCGTCGGGGTCGATCTCGAGGCGCCCGAAGCGCAGCACGCGCTCGCCCATCGCCGCCGGCAGCGCGCGCCGCAGCAAGGCCTTGATGCGGGCCAGCAGCTCGCGCGGCTCGAAGGGCTTGGGCAGGTAGTCGTCGGCGCCGAGCTCGAGGCCGACGATGCGGTCGGTGGGCTCGCCGCGCGCGGTCAGCATCAGCAGCGGCAACTGGCGCGTAGCGGCGTTGGCACGCAGCTCGCGGCAAAGGTCCAGCCCGTCGCCATCCGGCAGCATGAGGTCGAGCACCAGCGCGTCGTAGGTGTGGCCGGCGATCCGCGCGCGCCCGGCGGCCAGCGTCGGCGCGACGTCGACCTGAAAGCCCGACGCGCGCAGATAGTCGCCCACCATCGCTGCAAGGCGAGCATCGTCGTCGATCAGCAGCAACTGCGCGGTCATGGTGTCAGGCCCTGTGGGAAACGCAGCCCGCCGCGCGGTGAAGAAGCCACGGGGCGGGGCCTACGTGCGAGCATAGCGGCGCCAGGGCAGCGCCGCGCGGAGACACGATCAGTGCGTGTGCTCGGGGCCTTGCGGCATGCGCTGGGCGCGCTCGCGCATGATTTCGGCGCGCTGCTTCATGCGCTCGCCGACCTTGGCGCGCTGTTCGGGCGTGAGCACCTTGGCGATGTCGAGCATCGCCTGCGTGATGCGCTTGCTGGCCTGGTCGTGCTGGGCGAGCATCTGCTGGCGCAGCGCTTCGACGGCCGCGGCGTCAACCGTCGGTGCGGCGAAGATCTGCAGGCCCCTCTCGCGCAGTGCGCGCCCGGCATCGCGCTGGGACTTGAGGTCGGTGGCGGCGGCCTGCACGATCTGCTTGATCTGGTTGCGCTGAGCGGCGCTTGCGTTGAGGCCGTCGAGCATGTGGTCGACCATGCGGCCGAGGCGCTCGGGGTTGGCCATCAACGCGCCGTGGCCACCGACGCCAGGGCCGCCCAGGTGCGGGCCGCCTTCCATGAACGACCCACCCATGCCCGGGCCGCCCATCATGCCCTGCGACCAGGCGGGTGCGCCGACACTCGCGGCTAAGGCCACGAGGCCGGTCATCAGCGTGAGCTTGAGGCCAAGGCGCGGCCTCGCGGTGCGGGTTGTTGCAGACATCGTCGACTCCTTGCAGTGCAGGCCCGATCGGCCATGTCGCCATCTTCCAGCGGGGCAGTGAACGTGGCATGGCGAGGGCGTAAAGAACTGTGAACGCGCACGGCAGGTCAAGCCGCGGCGGTCTACGCGTTGCGCACCGCATGGCCCTTGACAAAGAACAATGCGGCCGTCGCGCGGCGGCGCAGACTGGCAGCGAAGACAGCAAACAGAGGACAGTCATGGTCTATCACACCATCATCGTTCACCTGGACACTGGGATCACGTGCGCCAGCCGGACCGAGATCGCGATCCGGCTCGCGCGTGAGCACGGTAGCCACCTGATCGGGCTCGCACCGACAGGGAGTTTCGAGATGCCGATCGACATCGCCTCGACGCTGCTCGAACCCAGCCTGCGCGGCGCGTCCAAGGGGCATCTGCGCGAGCTGGCAACGCAGGCCTGCATGGCATTCGAGTCGCTCGCCTCCGCCGCCGGGTTGAGTTCGTTCGAGGCAGTGGTCGACGAAGCCAATCACGCGGCTAGCGTGACCGCGCATGCGCGCGGCGCCGACCTGCTGGTGGTCGGTCAGACCGACCGCGACGCGCCGCCCGGATTCGTCGACAGCGACCTTCCTGAGACGACCGTGCTCGGCTGTGGACGGCCGGTGCTGATCGTGCCGTTCGCCGGCCGCTTCGACAGCGTCGGTCATCGCGTGCTCGCAGCCTGGAAGAACCGCCGCGAAGCCGTGCGCGCGTTCGCCGACGCGATGCCGCTGATGCAGCGCGCGCAAGCGGTCACCGTCCTGACGCGTGTCGCACCCGAGGTGTCGGAGGCGCAAGTGCACGACCTCGGAAGCTGGTTCACGCGTCACGGCGTGAGGGCCACCTTCATGCCGGAGGGCTCGGATCTCGACGTCGGCGATCTTCTGCTGTCGCGCGCGTCGGACTTGGATATCGACCTCATCGTCATGGGCTGCTACGGCCGCTCACGGCTGTCCGAGCGTCTGCTCGGCGGCGCCACGCGTTCGATGCTGGAACAGATGACGGTGCCGGTGCTGATGTCGCATTGAAGCCGCGACGCGGCTGATAGACTGGCCGCAGCCTGAAACCGACACCGCACGAGGCCTGCGGCATATCGAGCTGCGACGCGCGCATGGACTACCCCGGCAACCTCTTCGTGGTCGCCGCCCCGAGCGGGGCGGGCAAGTCGAGCCTCGTCAATGCGCTGCTCGAACTCGACTCGCACCTCGTGCTGTCGGTGTCGCACACGACGCGTGCGCCGCGCGGCCAAGAGCAGGCCGGCCGCGAGTACCACTTCACCGACGACGCGACCTTCCGCGCGATGATCGAAGGCGACGCGTTCCTCGAGTGGGCGCAGGTGCACGGGCACCTGTACGGCACCTCCAAGGCCGAGATCCAAGCGCGCATCCTCGGCGGCCAGGACGTGGTGCTCGAGATCGACTGGCAGGGCGCGCTGCAGATCAAGCAGTTGTTCCCGAACGCCGTGCTCGTATTCATCCTGCCGCCGAGCTGGGACGAGCTCCAGCAGCGCCTGACGCGCCGTGGCGAAGACCGCGCCGAGGTGATCGCGCAGCGCCTCGAGAACGCGCGTACCGAGGTTGCACAGGCCCGGCACTTCGACTTCGTTATAATCAACGCCTTGTTCGAGATGGCTCTCTTCGACCTGAAGGCCATCGTTCATTCGCAGCGTCTGAAGTACGCCGCGCAGCGTAGAAGCAAGCCTGCCGTCTTCGCCGCCCTCAACCTTTGCTGACGCGTCAGGTGACGCCGTACCGGAGTTCCGTTCATGGCCCGCATTACCGTCGAAGATTGCCTCGTCAAGATCCCTAACCGGTTTCAACTCGTCCTCGCCGCCACCTACCGCGCTCGCATGCTGAGCCAGGGTCACGCGGCGAAGATCGAAAGCAAGAACAAGCCGGGCGTCACCGCGCTGCGCGAGATCGCCGCCGGTGAAGTCGGCATCGAGATGCTGCGCAAGGTACCGGTCTAAGACCCTCCGGCCCCGGGCCGGATTTCTTGTACTCCCCTGCCCGTCAACGCGACGGCGCCCGCGAAAGCAAGCTAAATTCGCGGCATGGGTGAGCGATCCACTTACGTCTGGTCGGCTCTGGGTAGGGCGCTGTCGAAAGCGCCTCGGCCGCGTCTGGGCGCACCCGCCGCGAACGACCCGACCGCATCGTCGTTTGCGTCGCTGACGAGCAAGCTCGATTACCTGGACGCGGGCGACATCAAGCGCGTGCGCGAGGCGTTTCGCTTCGCCGACGAAGCCCACCTCGGGCAGTTCCGCGCCAGCGGCGAGCCCTACATCACGCACCCGATCGCGGTCGCCGGCCTGTGCGCCGAGTGGAAGCTCGATGCGCAGGCCATCATGGCCGCGTTGATGCACGACGCGATGGAGGATTGCGGCATCTCCAAGGCCGAGCTGATCGGCCGCTTCGGCGCACCGACCGCCGATCTGGTGGACGGCCTGACCAAGCTCGACCGGCTGCAGTTCTCGACGCGCGAGGAATCGCAGGCCGAGTCCTTTCGCAAGATGCTTCTCGCGATGGCGCGCGACGTTCGCGTCATCCTCATCAAGCTTGCCGATCGTCTGCACAACATGCGCACGATGGATGCGGTGGCACCCGACAAGCGAACCCGCGTCGCGCGCGAGACGCTCGACATCTACGCCCCCATCGCGCACCGCCTGGGCCTGAACCAGACCTACCGCGAGTTGCAGGAGCTTTCGTTCCAGCACCTTCAGCCGTGGCGCCAGGCGGCGCTGGCAAAAGCGGTGCACCGCGCCCGCGGCTCCAGGCGCGACATCGTCGAGCGCATCCAGCGCGAGGTCAAGAAGGCCTTCGCCGAAGCCAAGCTGCCGGCGCAGGTAGCCGGGCGCGAGAAGACGCTTTACTCGATCTACTTCAAGATGCGCGAGAAGCACTTGAGCTTTGCCCAGGTCAGCGACATCTTCGGCTTTCGCATCGTCGTTGCCACGTTGCCCGAGTGCTACCTCGCGCTGGGTGTGCTGCACCAGATCTACAAGCCGGTGCCAGGTCGCTTCAAGGACTACATCGCAATCCCCAAGGCGAACGGCTACCAGTCGCTGCACACGACGCTGGTGAGCCCGCTGGGCACGGCGATCGAATTCCAGATCCGCACCGAGCCGATGAATGCGGTGGCCGAGAAGGGCATCGCCGCGCACTGGATGTACAAGTCCAAGGGATCGGCACCGGCGCACGCCGCCGAAGCGCAGCGCCTGGGCTCGATGTGGCTGCAGTCGCTGGTCGACATCCAGCACGAGACGCACGACGCGAACGAGTTCCTCGAGCACGTCAAGATCGATCTCTTCCCCGATGCGGTCTACGTGTTCACGCCGAAGTCCAAGATCCTCGCCCTGCCGCGCGGGGCAACGCCGATC
>CAIKUF010000152.1 GCA_903830565.1 uncultured bacterium
AACTGCCGGCCGGGTGCAGGCGGGCCTCGTCCACGGCCTAGCACCCGGGTGGCGTGCGGCTGCCGAAAGCGAGCGCTGCATCGGATCGGGATGGCGGGGTGTTCTGCGCAGCGAGGTAAAGGAGGAGGGACGGGCGAAGCCCGGCCCGGGGGACACGAGCAGCGGCGGGCACCCATCGTCCACGGCCCACGTCGAACCGTGTACGAGGAACGACTGCACCGGGCCGTCAGTTCCAGTGCGCAGACGGTGACAGCGGTCAACTCTGCTCGGCGATGGGCCATGCCGGGGCCACATGAACGCTCCGAGCGCTGGTTGTGCGACAAGTAGTCGCCATCCAGTCACCAACTCGACCCGGCACGCGCAGAAAGACTAAAGGGTCAGCACGCGCAAACGTGCTGACCCTCGTCTTTACTGGTGCGGCTGGCAGGAATCGAACCCACGACCCCTTGGTTCGTAGCCAAGTACTCTATCCAACTGAGCTACAGCCGCAGAGCCGGGAATTTTAGCATGATCAGTGCGGGGTTCAGCCAACCTGCGCCGCTGCGGCATAGCACTGCGAGGCACGTTCCTCGTCGCCCTGCTCCCAGGCCAGTTCGGCCAGCTGGCGCCACGCTCGGCGGCGCGAGGCCTTGGGCAGCGTCTCGTCGTCGGCCGCCTGTTGCAGCACCTGCCGCGCCTTGCCCCAGAGCCGGCACTCGGCCATCGCGCAGCCCACCGCGAGGGCGATCGCGCCGTCTCGCGGGTAGCGCAACCAGGCCGCCTCCAGCCGCGGCAGCCATTCGGCGCCGATGCCGCCGACGCACGTGACCAGGCCGTTCGCGAGCGCCTCGCGATCCTCGGCGTGGGTGTCGGCCAGCGAATCCCAGAATGGGCGCAGCCAAGTGCGCCCGGCGTCCACTTCGCCGAGCGAGGCCATGCGCGTCGCCGCGCGCGCGGCGACAAACGCATCGCGGCGGTCGGCAGGGTCCAGTTGTTGCCATATGCGGCGGACCTGGTCGGCATCGCGGCCGCTGTCGAGCGCCTCGAACGCGAGCGAGCGCAACAAGCCCTGCGCCGCTTCCTGTGAGAAGCCTTGGTGCTTGGCCAACAGGCGCGCCGTCTTCAGCGCTTCCTGCGGCTGGCGGGCTAGCCGAGTGGCCTGGAGCTTGAGCCGCAATGCATGCGTGCGCCGCCCCACGCCCGGCGGCAGGTCGGCCAGCAGATCGAGCGCGCGCTGCGCGTCGCGATCGTCGAGCGCCCACTCTGCGGCCAGCATGCGCGCGCCTTCCTCCGCCGAGCGGGCCGCGGCGCTGCGGCGGGCAAGGTCGAGTGCAATGCGCAGTTGCTCGTCGCGCCGCGGCCGGTCCTGCAGGCGGTGCAGGCTGCCCGCCGCGAGCAAGTGCCCGAGGACTGTGAACTCGTTGTCCTGCGCGAGTTCGGGCGTTTCGACCTGGATCTCGAGCGCGCGTTCGGCCGAGCGGTGGGCGCGGCTGTAGCGGCCGCCGAAGTACTGCGCGAGCGCATCGCGCAGCCAGGCCTGGGCGCTGCGGTCACGCCTCGCGATCCGCCATTCGAGTGCCCGCCGCGGCAGGCCGATCAGCGTATTGACGGCCTGGATCAGCGTCACCAGCGCGAAGCACGTCCCGATGAGCACGAGCAAGAAGAGGTTGAGCGACACGTCCATCCGCCAGCCGCTCCAGTAGAAGCTGACCAGCCCGTCGTTGGTGCCGAGCGTCGTCGCCGCGACGACGGCGACGACGAACAGCAGCGTGAACCAGATGACGGCGCGCATCGGTGCAAACTCCAATAGGCAAGCTCAGGCGGCGCCGGGCCGTTCCCAAGCCGCCTGAGATCCCCCTTGGGGGGGCGCGAACGAAGTGAGCTTGGGGGCCGTCATGTTCTAGCGGCCGGCCGCCGCGGCCGAGAGTGCCGCAAGTGCGTTGTCCGGCCGCGGCAGCCCGATCTGGCGCGACTGCGTGGCGACCTGCCGGACCAGTTCGGCCGCCAGTTGCGTGCGCCGCGAGCTGCGATCGAAGTAGCGATCGAGCATGCTCTGCGCGACCTGCAGATCGCTTTGCGCCGTATCGAACTGGCGCGCCAGCAGCGCCAGGCGCGCGTTGAGAAGGCGAAGCTTCAAGTTCTCGCGCAGGAAGTAGGCCTGCTCGGGCGCCAGCAGCATGGCTTCGGGGTGTTCGATGCGCGTCACGCGAACGAGGGACTTGGCCTCGCTCCAGACGCGGTTGGCAACGACGCCCCAGCCCTCGGCGAGGTGCTTCATCCAGGCCGGCATCGCAGGCTCGCTCGCGGCCGCGCCGCGCTGCACCGCGGACGCGGCACCGGCGGCCGCGGGCGGCGGCGCGTCCTTGCGCAGCTCGGCCTGCGACAGGAGCGGAAGTTCGTCCACCATGCGCACCGCCTCGTCGAGCTTGATCGTGAGCGCGGGAATGTCGATCGCGCCCATCGCCTTCACGCGGTCGAGGTCCCGCGCTATCGCGCGGCGCACGCCCTCGAGGCGCGGCTGGTTGTGACGCGCCAGACGCTCGTCGGCCTGCTTGAGCGTGGCGATGAGGGGCTCTGCGCTGCCGGTCAGCGCCGACTGCTGCATCGCGACGCGCAGCGCGGCGTCGATGTCGACCACCAGGTTCTCGTCGCGCGAGCGCGAAAGGCTCTGGATCAGCTCCTCGATCTGAACCCGCTGCACCGCCACCTCGGCAACGCGAGCGTCGAGCAGCGCCAGCTTGGCGGCGGTCTGAGCGGCGCCTTCCTGGGCCTGCTTGGCCAGGCGCTGGGCCTCGGACGACTTGTCCTGCGTCTCCTGTTCGCGGCGCACCAGTTCCTGCTCCAGCGCGTGCAGGCGTTGCTGCGTCTGCCACACCAGCACCAGGCTGACGATGCACAGCACGCCCATCACCGCGAACGCGGCCCAGACATACTGCGGCTTGAGTTCGCGCGCTACCGCCGCCTCGGGTGCCGCCGCTGCGGCGCCGGGTGCGGCGATCTCGGGCGGGGTGGCGGTCTCGTTCACGTTGGCCTCGATTGTATGCAGGCCCTTACCGCGGCCAGCGTCGAGCGTGACACGTTGACCTCGCCCAGCCCCAACTGTTGCGCACGGGCAGCAATGCGAGGATGCGTCGTCAGCGCGCGCGAGGAAGACCAGTCGGTCACTGCGCCGACCAGTGCGGCCAGGTTGTCGATCGCCTGCGAACTGCTGAAGAGCCACAGGTGGTCGTGCGGCGAGTCCAGTGCCGCGCTGAGCAAGGCTTGTTCTTCGACATTCAGTCGCGGGGCGCAGCGGCGATACGCGGCCAGCAGCGCGACCGTCGCGCCATGCGCGCGCAGCGTGTCGGCGAGCCACTCGCGCCCGCCGTCGCCGCGCACGATCAGCACCTGCGCACCTTGCCAGTCACTCGGCTGGAGTTGCCGCCACAAAGCCTCGGAGTCGAATTGCGGGGCGTCGGCGGCCGGCTCGACGATCTGCCCGGCGGGAACGCCCTGAGCGAGCAGGGCCCGCGTCGTCCCCGGACCGGTCGACGCCGCCGTCACGCCTTGCGGCCAGGCCACACCCATTGGACGCGCGGCCATGAACTGCTCGGCAGCGTTCGGGCTCACGAAGACGACCAGGCGATTCACCGACAGCCCAAGCCACGCCTCACGCACGGCGGACGCATCCGCGGCCGGCGCGACACAGATCAGCGGCAGCGCGCACGCGTCCACCCCGTCCTCTCGCAGCCGTGCCACCCATTCGGCAGCCTGCGGCGCGGGGCGGGTCACGAGCACGCGCATCGTTAGGGCGTTGCAGCAGGCAGGTAATCCGCCGCGCCGCGCTCGCGCAGCAGGGCGGCGGCCTGGCGGCCGATGGCGTCGGCCGCGGCATCGTCCGGCGATACGGCACTGGCACTTGCCCGCAGCAGTGGCAATGCGGTCTGTTCGGGATGGCCGAGGATGACATCGACGCGCAAGGTGTCGCCCTGCCAGGTCGCGTGCGCGGCCAGAGGCATCGTGCAACTTCCGCCGAGCGCGCGCGACACGGCCCGCGCGGCAAGCACGGCGAGCCAGGTCGCGCGGTGCGTGAGCTGCGCCAACTGCTGGCGCAGCCCGTGCGCATCGCTGCGCACCTCGATGCCGAGCGCGCCCTGCCCGGCCGCGGGCAGCATCTGCGCTGGCTCGAACACGCTGCGAATGCGCGCGCCCAGGCCGAGGCGCTTGAGGCCCGCCGCCGCCAGCACGATGGCGTCGTACTCGCCTTCATCCAGCTTGCGCAGCCGGGTATCGAGATTGCCGCGCAGGGGCTCGATCTGCAGATCGGGGCGCAGTGCGAGCAACTGCACGACCCGGCGCAGGCTCGACGTGCCGACGCGCGCGCGCTGGGGCAGGTCGGCCAACGCGGCGTAGTGGGTCGAGACGAACGCGTCGCGCGGATCCTCGCGCTCGAGCACGGCGGCGAGTTCGAAGCCGGCCGGCAACACCATCGGCACGTCCTTCAACGAATGCACGGCCAGGTGCGCCCGGCCTTCTTCGAGCGCCGTTTCGAGCTCCTTCACGAACAGGCCCTTGCCGCCGATCTTGGAGAGCGCGCGATCGAGGATCTGGTCGCCGCGGGTCGTCATGCCGAGCAATTCGACGCGCATGCCGAAGCGCTCGCCAAGCAGCGCCCGCACATATTCGGCCTGCCACAGCGCGAGGCGGCTTTCTCGGGTCGCGATGAGGGTGGGTTCGGTCGTTTCAGTCATTGCGCGCGATGCTATCAGGCAGGCAGTGCAAACGTCGGCGCGAGGCATGCTCGATCAGGGCCTGGGCAGCGTGCCCACGACGCCTTCGACGAAGTAGTTCATGGTCGCGATCTGCGCATCGGGCATCGCGCCGCCCGCCTGGCGCAGGTTGCCGTCGCGGTCGACGATGCGGCCCGAGAACGGATGCAGGCGCCCGGCGACGATGTCGGCCTGGCGCGCCTGCACGAACGCGGCGACATCCTTGGGCACGCTAGGCGAAAGCGGCGCCAGTTGAACGAAGCCGTCCTTCATGCCGCCCCACACCGGCGTCGGGCGCCAGGTGCCGTCCAGCACGTGCTTCGCGACCGCCGTGTAGTAGCCGCCCCACTGGTGGGTGACGGCGGTGAGCTGTGCGTGCGGCGCCAGCGCACGCATGTCGCTCTGGTAGGCGATCACGCCAACACGCATCTCCTCGGCCGCCTGCACGACGGCTGTCGATGCGCTGTGGTTGGTCAGCACGTCGGCACCCTGGTTGACGAGCGTGATCGCGGCCTCGCGCTCGCGCGGCGGGTCGAACCACGTGTCGAGCCAGACCACCTTCACGATCGCCTTCGGGTTGGCCGCACGCATGCCGAGCGCGAATGCGTTGATGCCCTGGATCACCTCCGGCACCGGAAAGCCCGCCACGTACCCGGCCACGCCACTGCGGCTGACCTTGCCCGCGAGCACGCCGGCGAGATAGCGGCCCTCGTAATAGCGCGCGTTGTAGGTGTTGACGTTGCGTGCGGTCTTGTAGCCGCCGGCCTGCTCGAACGCCAGGTTCGGGAAATCCACCGCCACGCGCAACGCGGGTTCGAGATAGCCGAAGCTGGTCGCGAAGATCAGCTTGTGGCCCTGGGCGGCGAGGTCGCGCATCACGCGTTCGGCGTCCGGCCCTTCGGCGACGGCCTCGACGAAGCTCGTCGTCACCTTGGCGCCGAGCGCCTCTTGCATCGCGAGCCGGCCCTGGTCGTGCTGGTAAGTCCAGCCCGCATTGCCAATCGGCGTGACATAGACGAATCCGACCTTGAGTGGGGGCCGCTCATCGGCCTGTACCGCAAAGGCGAGCGCCGCGACAAGACACGCGAGCAGCAGCCCGCGGGCGAGGTTTTTGTACATGGTGTTCCTCTACATGGCCACGATGGGAAGCGAAAGACCCGGCGGTGGCACGCCGGTCGGCGGGAGAGCATTGTAGGGGCGTGGGTCTAGAAAGTGCTGGGCAGGCCCGCGCAATGGTGTGCCGACGGACTAAAATAGCCGGGCTTCGGGGTAGCGTTCTGCTCCCGTGCAATCACAATGTTGCTCAGGCAACTCTCAATCGAGGAACCCATATGAACAAGATTCGTCGCAGTATCACCCTGACCGGCGCCGCGCTCGCGCTGACCGCCACCTTCGCCAGCCTGCCCGCGCGCGCGGACGACGCCAGCGATGCCAAGAACACCGTCGACAAGGCCACCGCTACGGTGAACGCTTTTGCCGCCGACAAGGACTTCGTGGTCCTGCCCCAGTTGTTGAAGAAGTCCAAGGGCGTGCTCGTGTACCCGCTGATCGTCGAAGGCGGATTCATCATCGGCGGCTCGGGCGGCACGGGCGTGCTGCTGGTCCGCGATGAGAAAACCGGCAAGTTCGGCTCGCCGGCCTTCTACTCGATGGGTGGTGTCAGCCTCGGCTTCCTGGCCGGCGGACAAGCGGCCGAAACCATGCTCGTGATCAACACCCAGAAGGGGCTCGATTCGCTGCTGTCGACCAAGGTCAAGCTCGGCGGAGACGCATCGATCGCGGCCGGCCCGAAGGGCGCGGGCGCAAACGCGAACTTCACCGAGGACTTCATTTCCTACTCGAAGTCCAAGGGCGCCTACGCCAACATGTCGCTCAACGGCCAGGTCATCGCGGTTCGCGACAGCCTGAACCAAGGCTTTTACGGCAAGCCGGTGACGCCGGTCGACATCCTGGTCAAGAACAGCGTCAGCAACCCGGCCGCTGCCCCGCTGCAGGCCGCGCTGGCGGCGATGGCCAAGTAAGAGCGGAGCGCAACGTCCATCGCGGCAGCGCGACGGCGTTGCACCCGCAGGATCAGGGCGGCTTCGGCCGCCCTTCCTCATTGACGCTCGGCGCACCCAGGTGCGCCGTTTTCGTTCCGACCTTGCGCATGCGGATGTTGAGCATCTCCACGCCGACCGAGAAGGCCATCGCGAAATAGATGTAGCCCTTGGGCACGTGGTTGTCGAAGCCTTCGGCGATCAAAGCAACGCCGACCACGACCAGGAACGCGAGCGCAAGCATCTTGATCGTCGGATGGTCGGACACGAAGCGCCCGATCGCGCCTGCGAACAGCATCATCAACGCGACCGAGGCGACGACCGCGGAAATCATCACCGCGACCTGGTCGACCATGCCGATGGCGGTGATGATCGAATCGAGCGAGAAGATGACGTCGACGAGCATGATCTGCACGATCACGGCGGCGAACGTGGCCGGCGCCTGGTGCGCCACTTCGCCGTCGTCGCCTTCGATCGAGTGGTGGATCTCGCCCGTGCTCTTCCAGATCAGGAACAAGCCGCCGAGGATCAGGATCAGGTCTCGGCCCGAGATTTCCTGCCCGAGGACGGTGAACAGCGGCGCGACGAGGCCGACGATCCAGCTCAGCACGAGCAGCAGGCCCACGCGCATGAACATCGCCATGAAGAGGCCGAGCCGACGCGCGAACTCTCGCCGCTCGCGCGGCAGCTTGTCGACCAGGATAGCGATGAAGATCACATTGTCGATGCCCAGCACGAGTTCGAGTGCGGTGAGCGTCGCCAAAGCGATCCAGGCTTGCGGGTCGGTGAGGAGTTCGAGCACGGTGGCCTCGCTGTAAGGTTGATTCAGGCGCGCGCGAACGCGGCATCGAGCGCCTCGCGCCAGCGGGTCTTCTCGCTATCGGTGGCAAAGCTGGCATCGAAGCTGTTGCTCGCCAATTGCCAGGCCTGGCGGGTGTTCAGCACGGGAAGGGCGGCGAAGGTCTCGACCAGGTTCTGGTTCAGGTAGCCCCCGAAATAGGCCGGATCGTCCGAGTTGACCGTCACGCACAGTCCTGCGTCCAGCAAGGCCGGTAGGTTGTGACGCGCAAGCGATGCGAAAACCCCCAATTTGACGTTGGACAGCGGGCACACGGTCAGCGGCACGCGTTCGCGCGCGAGACGTGCCACCAGATCCGGGTCTTCGATGCAGCGCACGCCGTGATCGATGCGTTCGGCCTTCAGCACGTCGAGCGCGCTGCGGATGTACTCGGGCGGCCCCTCCTCGCCAGCGTGCGCGACCACGTGCAGGCCACGTTCGCGCGCGCGCGCGAACACGCGGGCGAACTTCTCAGGCGGGTGGCCGAGTTCGCTGCTGTCCAGGCCGACGCCGATGAAGTGGTGCTGCCACGGCAGCGCCTCGTCCAGCGTCGCCAGCGCCTCGGCTTCGCTCAGGTGGCGCAGGAAGCACAGGATCAGCTTGGCGCTCACGCCCAGCTCGCTGTGTGCGCGCCGGCAGGCGTGCTCCAGGCCCTGGATCACGGTCGCGAAGGGCACGCCGCGCCCCGTATGCGTCTGGGGATCGAAAAAGATCTCGGCGTGCACGACCTTGTCCGCGGCTGCGCGCTCGAGGTAGGCCCAGGCCATGTCGAAGAAGTCCTGCTCCGTGCATAGCACCGATGTGCCGGCGTAGTAGATGTCCAGAAAGCTCTGCAAGTCCGTGAAGGCATAGGCCGCGCGCAGCGCCCCGACGCTCGCGTAGGTGAGCACGACGCCATTGCGCCGGGCAAGCTTGAAGATCAGTTCGGGCTCCAGCGTTCCTTCGACGTGGACGTGCAGCTCGGCCTTGGGCATGGCGCGTAGCAGCCGGTGCAGGCGCTCGGGCGGCAGATCGGGCCAGGACGGGTGCATCGGGATCCAGAAGTTCGGTGGGTGCTTTACATCAGAAAGGACTTGCGCAATCTCGGGAATAATTGCCAAATTCCAGCTTATATCAGCGAATTTGACCCCTCAAGAACCGCGCATGCTTGCCGAAGCTTAACAAGGGATGGCTCCGTCCGGGGCATCTGGCGCCGGACTGGCGCTAGCCTAACCACCTGGGACGTACCTCATGCTTACCCACCGCTCTCTGAACAAGTACCTGCTGACTCTGGCTGCATGCCTGGGGCTGCTCACCGCGAGTGGCCCCGCCCTGTCGGACGCGGCCAGCAACAAACTCTCGCGCGATCTGGCGCAGATCAAGAACGGCGGCGTCGCGCCAAGCGCGAGTTGGAGCCGGCGTATCGGCAGCAGCCAATATGTCAAGGTGCTGATCGTTGCCTCGAGCGGCGACCCGACGCTGGCAAGCTTGCGCAGCAAGATCGTCTCGCAGGGCGGCACGGTCTACTACAACTATCTTTCGGTGCGCGCGCTGTCGGCGCTGGTGCCGCTATCTGCGCTGCCTGAATTGAGCGCGCGCTCGGACGTGCTCTCGATCACGCCCAATCGCGTCACTCGGCGCTCGGGCAGCCTCGTGCAGTTGGCAACCGGTTCGCTGGCTGGCCCGGGCGGCGCGGCCTCTCGCTTCGACGGCAGCGGCGTGGCGATTGCGGTGCTCGACTCGGGTATCGACTTCAACCATCGAAACATGACCGACGCGAATGGCAACACGCGCGTCGCCAAGGTCGTCAATCTGGTGCGTCTGTTCAACGCACGTACCGGCGACGGTTGGGGCTATCGCGGCCAGGATTACAGCGACCAGGCGAACGACGAGATCCGCTTCAGCGGCTCTCTCCCGTCCGGCAGCGCTCCCTTCTCGCCGCGGCCCGACCCCTATGGCCACGGTACCGTGGTCGCGTCCATTGCCGCCGGTTCGGGTGGCTATCAAGCGCCCGACTCCTCCGGCGTGGCGCCGGGCGCCACGCTGATTGACGTGAAGGTGCTCGATGACAACGGCGTCGGCGACATGGCCACTGTGCTCGCCGGCATCGATTGGGTCATCCAGCGCGCGCGCCTCTACAACATCCGCGTGATGAACATCAGTCTGGCGGCCGATTCCACCGATTCTTACCTGATCGACCCACTGGCGCGGGCGGCGCGCAGCGCGGTGGCCTCGGGCATCGTCGTCGTCGTCGCGGCCGGCAACTTCGGCAAGAACGCCACTGGGCAAGAGGTCTACGGCAGCGTCGGCTCGCCGGGCAACGAGCCCTCGGTCATCACCGTCGGCGCGTCGAACCTGAAGCTCACCGCGGCTCGTGCCGACGACCTCGTCACGAGTTTCAGTTCGCGTGGCCCGACCCGCGGCAGCCTGCTCTTGCCCAGCGGCAAGAAGTTGATCGACAACGTGCTCAAGCCAGACTTGGTAGCGCCCGGCAACCGGCTGCTGGGCGCGGTCGGCAACCTGCAAGGCAAGCGCGCGCCTCAGGGCAACTTACTCGCCACGACTTACCCGCAACTGATGCAAGACGCCGTGTCCTTCGGCGCCAGCCAGTCCGGCAATCAAGAACTGATGACGCTCAGCGGCACCTCGGTCGCCGCGCCCGCGGTGGCCGGTGCGGCTGCGCTGCTGCTGCAGGCCAACCCTGGGCTGACGCCACCCTTGGTCAAGGCCATCTTGCAGTACACCGCCCAGCCCTTGGCATCGGCGAACCTGCTTGAGCAAGGGGCCGGCGAACTCAACATCGAAGGTGCGCTGCGCCTGGCGCAAACGCTGCGCGCCAATGTCGGCAGCGCGGTCGCTGCCGGCACGCTCCAGGCCGGAGGCAACCTGCTGGCGCCCGGCAAGCTGCTGCCGGTGCCCACGAGCACGATCAATGGCGAGACCTTCAACTGGGGCCGCATCGTCTATGCCGGTGGATCTCACTTGGTCAGCGGCGACGCGCTGTTCACGAGCTTCCAGCCGATCTACGACCCGCGCCTGACCTGGGTGCGCCAGGTGGCACTGCGCAACAACGTCAGCTACTGGCCGGCGAGATCGAAGTTCGCTGCGAACACCGTACCGCAGACCATCGTCGAGACCAATGCGTCGAACCAGGGCTTGCTGACACCGCAGGTGCGGCTGATCGATTCTCTGGCCAGTGGCACCAGCTCAGCTAAG
>CAIKUF010000153.1 GCA_903830565.1 uncultured bacterium
AGCCCATCTTCAGGATTCGCGTGTAGCCACCCGGGCGCGCTTTGTAGCGCGGGCCGAGTTCGCCGAAGAGCTTGGTCACGACGGCGCGGTCGCGCGTGCGGTCGAAGGCGAGGCGGCGGTTGGCCAGCGTCGGCTCCTTGGCCAGCGTGATCAACGGCTCGACGACGCGGCGCAGTTCCTTCGCCTTTGGCAGCGTGGTCTTGATCGCTTCGTGCGTGAGCAGCGAGTTGCACATGTTGCGCAGCATCGCGAGGCGGTGCTCGGAGGTGCGATTGAGCTTGCGAAGCCCGTGGCGGTGACGCATGGTGCGGTCCTTTCTTTCACTGTTTATGCCGGCAGCCGTGTCAGGTACTGCCGGGTGCACCGGGCCGCATCAATCTAGCACGACCCTTGAGTTGACTGCGCGAAGCGAAGTCTCATCCGATGACGGCGCTTTGCGCCGTCTTTCCTGTTGGCGAAGCGCTATCGCTTGTCCAAGCCTTGCGGCGGCCAGTTCTCGAGCCGCCCGCCGAGTGTGAGCCCGCGCGAGGCCAGCACTTCCTTGATTTCGTTGAGCGACTTGCGGCCGAGATTCGGCGTCTTCAGAAGCTCGGTCTCGGTGCGCTGGATGAGGTCGCCGATGTAGTAAATGTTCTCGGCCTTGAGGCAGTTCGCCGAACGCACCGTGAGTTCGAGCTCGTCGACCGGGCGCAGCAGGATGGGGTCGAACGAACCGGCGCGCTGCTGTGCAGGCTGGTCGAACGCGCCCGACTCGTTGACGTCGATCTGGGCGAACACGGCGAGTTGCTCGACGAGGATCTTGGCCGACGCGCGAATCGCCTCTTCGGGGCTGATGGCGCCGTTGGTCACGATCTCCATCACCAGCTTGTCGAGGTCGGTGCGCTGCTCGACGCGGGCGCTCTCGACCGTGTAGCTCACGCGCGCGACGGGCGAGAAGGAGGCATCGAGGACGATGCGGCCGATCGACTTCGTCGGCTCGTCGCCGAAGCGGCGCATCGTTCCCGGAACGTAGCCGCGGCCCTTCTCGACCTTGATCTGCATGTCGAGCTTGCCGCCATGCGACAGGTGCGAGATCACGTGCTCGGGGTTGACGATCTCGACGTCGTGCGGCGTCTGGATGTCGCCCGCCAGCACCGGCCCTTCGCCTTCCTTGCGCAGCACCAGCGTCACTTCGTCGCGGTTGTGCAGCTTGAAGACCACGCCCTTCAGGTTGAGCATGATGTGGACGACGTCTTCCTGCACGCCGTCGACGGTGGAGTATTCGTGGAGCACGCCGGCAATCGTCACCTCGGTCGGCGCGTAGCCGACCATCGACGACAGCAGCACGCGCCGTAGCGCGTTGCCCAATGTGTGGCCGTAGCCGCGCTCGAAGGGTTCGAGGGTGACCTTGGCGCGATTACCGCCGAGCGGCTCGACGTGGATGGTTTTGGGCTTGAGCAGATTCGTTTGCATGAGGTCTTTCTTTCAATACCCTCGGTTCGTTACACCGATAAGGCTGAGGGACCGCGCCGGGCTGGGGTGCGAGGCTGCTTCGCTTCCGGCACGCGGAGCATCACCGAAAAGGGTGGCTGGCAAGCCGGCAACCCGCTCTCCTGTTTGCGCAGCGTTAACGCGAATACAACTCGACGATCAGCGCTTCCTTGATGTCAGAGCCGAACTCGTCGCGGTCGGGCGCCTTCTTGAACACACCTTCGAGCTTGTTCGCATCGACCGACACCCAGCCGGCCATGCCCTGCGCTTCGGCGAGCTTGAGCGAATCGGTCACGCGCAACTGCTTCTTGGCCTTCTCGCGCACGGCGACGACGTCGCCCGCCTTGACCATGTAGGAAGCGATGTTGACGACCTCGCCATTGACGGTAAGTGCCTTGTGCGAGACGAGCTGGCGGGCCTCGGCGCGCGTCGAGCCGAAGCCCATGCGGTAGGCCACGTTGTCCAGCCGCGATTCGAGCAGTAGCAGCAGGTTGGCGCCGGTGTTGCCCTTGCGCTGCTCGGCTTGCGCGAAGTAGCGCCGGAACTGGCGCTCGAGGATGCCGTACATGCGCTTGACCTTCTGCTTCTCGCGCAGTTGGAGGCCGAAGTCGGATGTGCGCGAGCCGGAGGTGCGACCGTGCTGGCCGGGCTTGGCCTCAAACTTGCACTTGTCACCGATCGGGCGACGTGCGCTCTTGAGGAAAAGGTCGGTGCCTTCGCGGCGGGAGAGTTTGGCCTTGGGGCCGAGGTAACGTGCCACTTGATGTCCTTCTTCAATCTGACGCAAGGTTCACAAGAGGAACCCTGCGCGAGTCTGGCGTGTGTTGTTGTTGGCCGCTCAGACGTTGGCGTTGCGAAGCCGCTGGTACTGCGACCCAGGAATATCGGAACGAGATAAAAGCGATGGCTTCGTGCCGAGGGCAAGGCGCAAACCGCAACGATACCCAGAGGTATCGCGAGGATTTGCAACGCCGCCATCGGTGCGAAGACGCGCTTTCATGTTTCGATATTCCTGGATTGCAGTACTAAGGCTTCAACGAAAGCGCCGGCGGGCGCGCTAGCGCACCTGCCGGCGGGAAAAACCTGGCTGCATCTCAGATGCGACGGCGCTTTTGCGGACGGCAGCCATTGTGCGGCACGGGCGTCACGTCGGAGATGGAATTGATGCGGATGCCCAGCGCGGCCAGCGCACGAACCGACGACTCGCGCCCCGGGCCCGGGCCCTTGATGCGAACGTCCAGATTCTTGATGCCCTGCTCTTGCGCGGCGCGGCCGGCCATCTCGGCCGCCACCTGCGCGGCGAACGGCGTCGACTTGCGCGAGCCCTTGAAGCCCTGGCCGCCGCTGGAAGCCCACGACAGCGCGCCACCCTGACGATCGGTGATGGTGATGATGGTGTTGTTGAACGACGCATGGACGTGCGCTATGCCGTCCGCGACGTTCTTGCGGATCTTCTTGCGCACGCGCTGGGCGGCGGTGTTCGGTGCTTTAGCCATGTTGACGTTCCTTCAGTCTTTGCCGGCGCGAATCAATTCTTGGACGAATGGTCACTTCTTGATGGAATGACGATGGGTCACTTCTTGATGAAATGACGATGGGTCACTTCTTGATGAAATGACGATGGGTCACTTCTTGACCATGGCACCGGACTTGCGCGGCCCCTTGCGGGTGCGCGCGTTGGTGCGCGTGCGCTGGCCGCGAACCGGCAGGCCGCGGCGATGGCGCAGGCCGCGGTAGCAGCCGAGATCCATCAGGCGCTTGATGTTGATCGACATCTCGCGCCGCAGGTCGCCTTCGATCGTGATGCGGCCGATCTCCTCGCGCAGCTTCTCGAGGTCGCCGTCGGTCAGGTCCTTGATCTTGCGGTCCAGCGGCACGCCGGCGTTGACGCAGATCTTCTGCGCCGTGGTGCGGCCGATGCCGTAGATCGCCGTGAGGCCGATCTCGGTGTGCTTGTGGGGCGGAATGTTGATGCCAGCAATGCGTGCCATGTGCGTCCTTCTTCGTATCGTCGTCAGTGTGCTGAGATCAGCCCTGGCGTTGCTTGTGCCGCGGGTCGGTGCAGATCACGCGCACCACGCCCTTGCGGCGGATGACCTTGCAATGGCGACACATCTTCTTGACCGATGCTGCGACTTTCATGCTTTGCTCCTCGGCCCGGCGTCGGGCCCTGCTCGATTCAAATCTTCACTTCGCCCGGAACACGATGCGTGCCCGGCTCAGGTCGTAGGGCGTCAACTCCACCGTCACCTTGTCGCCGGGCAGGATGCGGATGTAGTGCATGCGCATCTTTCCGGAGATGTGGCCGAGCACGATGTGCCCGTTCTCCAGCTTCACGCGAAAGGTCGCGTTGGGCAGATTCTCGAGAATCTCGCCCTGCATCTGAATGACGTCGTCCTTCGACATGTCTTCGTTTCTGTTCCGCTTCGCGAATCTTCGGTGGTGGTGGTTGTGGATCAGGCTGGGCGGTTCAGCCCGGCTTGAAATTGGCCTTCTTCAGCAGCGACTCATATTGCTGCGACATCACGTAGGACTGCACCTGGGCCCAGAAGTCCATCGTCACGACGACGATGATCAGGAGCGACGTACCGCCGAAATAGAACGGCACGTTGTACTTGAGCACCAGGAACTCCGGCAGCAGGCACACCGCGGTGATGTAGATCGCGCCGCCCAATGTCAGGCGCGAGAGAATGCGGTCGATGTGACGCGCCGTCTGCTCGCCCGGGCGGATGCCCGGAATGAACGCGCCGCTCTTCTTCAGGTTGTCGGCCGTCTCGCGGCTGTTGAAGACGAGCGCGGTGTAGAAGAAACAGAAGAACACGATCGCCGACGCGTAGAGCATCACGTAGATCGGCTGCCCGGGCGAGAGCAGGCCGGCGATGTCCTTCAGCCAGCGCATGCTCTCGCCGGTGGCGAACCAACTCACCGCGGTGGCCGGCAGCAGGATGATCGACGACGCGAAGATCGGCGGGATCACGCCCGACATGTTGAGCTTCAAGGGCAGGTGCGACGACTGCCCGCCGTAGACCTTGTTGCCGACCTGGCGCTTGGCGTAGTTGACGAGTATCTTGCGCTGGCCGCGCTCGACGAACACGACAACGTAGGTCACGCCGCAGACGACGAGCACGATGAAGAGGGCGACGACGATGCTCATCGCGCCGGTGCGCACAAGCTCGAGCAGACCGCCGATCGCGCTGGGCAGGCCGGCCGCGATGCCGCCGAAGATCAGAATCGAGATGCCATTGCCGAGGCCGCGCTCGGTGATCTGCTCGCCGAGCCACATCAGGAACATCGTGCCCGCGGTCAGGCTGATCATCGCCGTCAGCCGAAAGCCGAAGCCTGGGCTGATGACGAGGCCGGGCGAGCTCTCGAGCGCGATCGAAATGCTGAGCGACTGGAACAGGGCCAGGCCGAGCGTGCCGTAGCGCGTGTACTGGGTGATCTTGCGCCGCCCGGCTTCGCCTTCCTTCTTCAGCGCTTCGAGCGTCGGCACCACGTAGCTCATGAGCTGCATGATGATCGAGGCCGAGATGTAGGGCATGATGCCCAGCGCGAAGACGGTGAAGCGCGACAGCGCGCCACCCGAGAACATGTTGAACAGGCTCAGGATGCCGCCCTGCTGGCCCTTGAAGAGTTCCTGCAGTGCGTTCGGGTCGATGCCCGGCACTGGAATGTGCGCGCCCAGGCGATAGACCACCAGCGCGAGCAGCAGGAACGTCAGCCGGCGACGAAGGTCGCCGAACTTGCCGCTCTTGGCCAGTTGGTTTGCGTTGGTTGCCACTTGCTGCGTGCCCGTGTTGCGTTGCGCGAGATCAGGCGACAGTGCCGCCGGCAGCCTCGATGGCAGCCTTGGCGCCCACCGTCACGGCGATGCCCGACAGCGCAATCTTGCGCGTCAGCTTGCCGGCAGCGATGACCTTGACCGCGCGCACGAGCTCGGGCACGAGGCCGGCCTGCTTCAGGGTCAGCACGTCGATGTCGGTCGCCGTCAGGCGCTCGAGGTCGGTCAGGCGGATTTCGGCGTTGAAGCGAAGCGTCAGCGACTTGAAGCCGCGCTTGGGCAGGCGACGTTGCAGCGGCATCTGGCCGCCTTCGAAGCCCACCTTGTGGTAGCCGCCGGCGCGGGACTTCTGGCCCTTGTGGCCACGGCCGGCCGTCTTGCCGATGCCCGAACCGATGCCGCGCCCGACGCGGCGCTTGGCGTGCTTGGCGCCGCTGGCGGGCTTGATGGTGTTGAGTTGCATGTTCTCGTCCTGCGTTCGTGGCTATGCGAGCTGCGCGCTCAGAGCACCAGCACCAGCACCAGGTAGGAAACCTTGTTGATCATTCCGCGCACGGCCGGCGTGTCTTCGAGCACCGACTCGCTACCCAGCTTGCGCAGGCCGAGGCCGCGCACCGTCGCGCGGTGCGACTCCTTCGTGCCGGCGACGCTGCGCACCAGCTTGACTTTGAGGGTCTTCTTCTCGCTCATGGCTTCTCTCCGCTCCTGCCCGCTCAGCCGAAGATCTGTTCGACCGACTTGCCGCGCTTGGCGGCGATCTCGGCCGGCGTGCTGGTGCGCTTGAGCGCGTCCAGCGTGGCGCGCACGAGGTTGTACGGGTTCGTCGAGCCGAGGCTCTTGGCGACGATGTCGGTCACGCCCATCACCTCGAACACCGCACGCATCGGGCCGCCGGCGATGATGCCGGTACCGGCCGGTGCGGGCGCCACCAGAACGTGAGCCGCACCGTGCTCGCCGACCACCTTGTGGTGGATCGAGCCGTCCTTGAGCGCGACCTTGATCATGTTGCGCCGGGCGTCCTGCATTGCCTTCGTCACGGCGACCGGTACTTCCTTGGACTTGCCCTTGCCCATGCCGATGCGGCCGTCGCCGTCACCGACGACGGTGAGCGCCGCGAAGCCGAGAATGCGGCCGCCCTTGACGACCTTGGTGACGCGGTTGACCGCGATCATCTTTTCCTTCAGGCCGTCTTCGCTGGCTTCGGTCGGAGCACGGGGTTGAAACTTTGCCATTGCTTGATTCCTTCGTCGCTCAGAACTGCAGGCCGGCGGCGCGCGCAGCCTCGGCCAGGGCCTTCACGCGGCCGTGGTATGCATAGCCGGCGCGGTCGAACGCCACCTTCTCGATGCCGGCCGCCTTGGCGCGCTCGGCGATCCGCTTGCCGATGACTTCCGCCGCGGCCGCGTTGCCACCCTTGCCCGGGGTGCCGAGTTCCTTGCGGACGTCGGCCTCCGAGGTCGAGGCACTGGCCAGCACGCGCGTGCCATCGCCTGCAATGACGCTGGCGTAGATGTGCAGGTTGGAGCGGAACACCGTCAGACGAGCGACGCCCTGCTTCGCAATGCGAGTGCGCGTGGTGCGCGCGCGGCGGGCGCGTTGCTCTTTCTTGTTCAACATTTGGTCGCTCCTTACTTCTTCTTGGTCTCTTTGATCGTGACCTTTTCGTCGGCGTACCGGATGCCCTTGCCCTTGTAGGGCTCGGGCGGACGGATGGCGCGGACTTCGGCGGCGATCTGGCCAACGACTTGGCGATCTGAGCCCTTGATCAGGATCTCGGTCTGCGTCGGCGTCGTCACGGTGATGCCCTCGGGCATGTCTTTGGACACCGGATGCGAGAAGCCGATCTGCAGATTGAGCTTGGCGCCCTGGGCTTGGGCTCGATAGCCCACGCCGACCAGCGTGAGCTTCTTCTCGAAGCCCTTGCTGACACCGCTGACCATGTTGGCGACGAGCGCACGCATCGTGCCCGACAGCGCGTCGGCCTCGGGAGCGTCGCTGGCGGCGGCGAACACGATCTGGCCACCTTCGTTCTTCACCGAGACGAGCGGGTTGGCGGCGCGCACCAGGGTGCCTAACGCACCTTTCACGCTGATCTGCTCGGCGGTAATCGACACGTCCACGCCTTGCGGCAGGGCGATCGGCATTTTTCCTACGCGGGACATGAAAGTCTCTCCTCGATCAGGCGACGTAGCACAGGACTTCGCCGCCGATACCGACCTGGCGCGCCTTGCGATCCGTCATCACGCCCTTGGGGGTAGTGACGATCGCCACGCCCAGCCCGTTCATCACGTTCGGGATGTCGTGGCGGCCCTTGTAGACGCGAAGGCCGGGGCGGCTGACGCGCTCGATGCGCTCGATCACCGGACGCCCGGCGTAATACTTCAGCGCGATCTCGAGTTGCGGCTGGGCTTTCTCGCCGCGAACCGCGAACCCGTCGATGTAGCCCTCGTCCTGCAGGACTTGCGCGATTGCCACTTTCAGCTTCGACGCCGGCATCGCGACAACCGACTTCTCGACCGCCTGCGCGTTGCGAATGCGGGTCAGCATATCGGCGATAGGATCACTCATGCTCATGCGAATATCTCCTGATCGGCTTGACTACCAGCTGGCCTTGACGATGCCGGGAATGTCGCCCTTGAAGGCCAGTTCACGGATCTTGTTGCGGCCCAGGCCGAACTTGCGGAAAGTGCCGCGCGGGCGCCCGGTGAGCGCGCAGCGGTTGCGCTGGCGCGTCGGGTAGGCGTTGCGCGGGAGCTTTTGCAGCTCCAGCCGCGCCGCATAGCGCTCTTCATCCGACTTCTTGGCGTCGTTGGCGGTTGCCTTGAGCTCGGCGTACTTCTTGGCGAACTTGGCGACCAGCGCGTCGCGCTTGAGTTCGCGCTGAATGAGGGAAGTTTTGGCCACAGGGCACCCTTCAGTTCTTGAACGGGAATTTGAAGGCCGTGAGAAGCGCCTTGCACTCGTCGTCGGTCTTCGCGGTCGTCGTGATGCTGATGTTCAGCCCACGCAGCGCGTCGATCTTGTCGTAGTCGATCTCGGGGAAGATGATCTGTTCCTTGACGCCGACGTTGTAATTGCCGCGGCCGTCGAAGGCACGCCCCGAGATGCCGCGGAAGTCGCGCACGCGCGGCAGCGCGATGGTGACGAAGCGGTCGAGGAATTCGTACATCTGCACGCCACGCAGCGTGACCATGCAGCCGACGGGCACGTTGTCGCGGATCTTGAACGCCGCAATGGCCTTCTTCGACTTCGTGACGACGGGCTTCTGGCCGGCGATCTTGGCCAGGTCGGCGACCGCGTTGTCCATCACCTTCTTGTCCGCGACGGCCTCGCTCACGCCCATGTTGAGAGTGATCTTGGACAGGCGCGGCACCTGCATCGCCGACTTGTAGCTGAACTTCTGCATGAGGTCGGGCGCGACCTTGTCGCGGTAGAACGCCTGCAGGCGGGCTGGTTGTTGTGCCATGACTAGCCTCTCATGCCTTGATTTCTTCGCCGCTGGACTTGAAGACGCGAACCTTCTTGCCATCGGCGAGCAACTTGATCCCGACGCGATCGGCCTTGGCTGTCGTCGCGTTGTAGATCGCCACGTTCGACTGGTGGATGGGCATGGTCTTGTCGACGATGCCGCCGGTCGCGCCCTTCATCGGGTTCGGCTTGACGTGCTTCTTTACGACGTTGATGCCTTCGACTGACAGATGGTCGTCGTCGACACGCGCGAGCACACGGCCGCGGCGTCCCTTGTCACGGCCGGCGAGAACGATGACTTCGTCGCCTTTGCGAATCTTGTTCATGGTCTGTCCTTCGGGATCAGAGGCTGAGAGTTTTTCGGGCGTGCCCGAGCAGCGCGTCAGAAGTCGGCCGATCTAGGCGCAAAGCACAGCCATAGCTTGAGCTATGGCGAGCATTTGCAACGACGAGCGGATGGCCTATGGCGTGATGAGCGGGCATGATCGAAAGACTTTCAGCCTCTTAGAGCACTTCGGGTGCCAGTGAGACGATCTTCATGAAGCGCTCGGTGCGCAGCTCGCGCGTCACCGGGCCGAAGATGCGGGTGCCGATGGGCTCGAGCTTGGCGTTGAGCAGGACGGCGGCGTTGCCGTCGAACTTGACCAGCGAGCCGTCCTGGCGGCGAACGCCCTTGGCGGTGCGAACGACGACCGCGCTGTAGACCTCACCCTTCTTGACGCGACCACGCGGCGCAGCTTCCTTGATGCTGACCTTGATCACGTCGCCGATGCCCGCATAGCGCCGCTTGGAGCCGCCGAGCACCTTGATGCACATGACGGACTTGGCGCCAGTGTTGTCCGCGACATCGAGCCGCGATTGCATTTGAATCATGTTCTGTCCCCAACTTGTCCCGCAGCGCCATCCAAGCGGTTGGCATCGCGGTCAGTCTTGGGCCCGTCAGCCTGCGCTGCCCTGGGGCGGCGCCGGTTGTTTGGGCGGATCCGTCGCACCGACCCCGCACTGAAAGTGCGATCGGTGCTTCGGCGAAGCCTTGAATTATGCCACGCGCGTTGGCGGTTCGTCAAACACATTAATCGGGTGGCATGACCGCCCGATGCGCCACCTCGCGCGGCAGGGTCAGGCCTGGGCCTTCGCCTGCGCCAGCATCGTCGTCGCGTCGCTGACCTCGAACTTGCCCGGCGCCTCGACGTTGAGCGTCTTGACGACGCCGTCGACAACCAGCATCGAGTAGCGCTGCGAGCGCAGGCCCATGCCGCGCGCAGTGAGGTCCAGCGTGAGGCCGGTCGCCTTGGCGAAATCGGCGCTGCCGTCGGCCATCATGCGCACCAAGCCTCGGGTCTTCTGGTCGCGGCCCCAGGCACCCATCACGAAGGCGTCGTTGACGGAGACGCACCAGATCTCGTCGACACCGGCGGCCTTGAGCGCGTCGGCCTGCTGAACGTAGCCCGGCACGTGCTGGGCAGAGCAAGTCGGCGTGTAGGCACCGGGCAGGGCGAAGATGGCGATTTTCTTGCCGGCGGTGGCCTTGGCGACATCGAAGCTGTTCGGGCCGAGCGAGCAGCCGTTGCCTTCGACTTCGATGAATTCCAGCAACGTTGCGGCGGGCAATTTGTCACCGACTTTGAGCATGTGAGCCTCCGTTGGGGGTAGCGACGATCGGGAAATGGAAACGGCCGGACGCCAGTATTTCAGCGTTCCGACCGCAACGTAGACAGAACGGCGAATGCCCCCACCGAGGGCAGCGCCGGCGCCAAGGGCTTCTCAGACCGCCTCGGCCTTTTCGATCAGGCGGGTGACGGTCCAGGCCTTGGTCTTGGAGATCGGGCGGCACTCCGAGATCTCGACCACGTCGCCGAGCTTGCACTCGTTGTTCTCGTCGTGCGCGTGGTACTTGCTCGTGCGGGCGACGATCTTGCCGTACAGCTCGTGCTTGGTGCGGCGCTCGATCAGCACCGTGATCGTCTTCGCACGCTTGTCGCTGACGACCTTGCCGACCAGTGTGCGCGTGTTCTTCACCGGCGCCGATGCTTGCGGTTGCGCTGCTGCGGTCATTTGGCTGCCCCTTGCTTCTTCTTCTCGGCGAGCACGGTCTTGGCGCGCGCGATATCGCGCCGCGTGTTGCCGAGCGTCGTGTGGTTGTTCAACTGCTGGGTGGCCTTTTGCATGCGCAGGCCGAAGTGGGCCTTGAGCAGATCGGCCACTTCCTTTTGCAGGCCCGCGACGTCCTTGCCGCGCAGTTCAGATGCTTTCATGGGTTTCTCCGCTCTGGCCTAGGCGCCGATCTGGCGCGCAACGAAGGTCGTGCGCAGCGGCAGCTTGGCCGAGGCCAGCAGGAACGCTTCGCGCGCGAGTTCTTCGGGAACGCCGTTGATCTCGTAGAGCACCTTGCCGGGCTGGATCTCGGCCACGTAATACTCCGGGTTGCCCTTGCCGTTGCCCATGCGAACTTCGGCGGGCTTTTGCGAAATGGGCTTGTCCGGGAAGATGCGAATCCAGATCCGGCCACCGCGCTTGACGTGGCGCGAGATGGCGCGCCGTGCGGCTTCGATCTGGCGCGCCGTGAGGCGGCCGCGCTCGGTGGCCTTGAGGCCGAAATCGCCGAACGAGACCAGGGTGCCGCGCGTGGCGATGCCCGTGTTGCGGCCCTTTTGTTCCTTGCGGAACTTGCGACGTGCTGGTTGCAGCATTCCTTATTCCCCTTTCGGCTCGGCCGCGGGCGGCGTTGCCGGCCCGGCGACCTTGCGCACTCGCTTGACGGTCCCGACCTTGGGTGCGTCCGGGATCTCGGCCGGCTTGTCCGTGCCGTCGGCGTGCACCGCGACCGGGCGCGGCGCGCCACGATCAGCGCCCACCCCCGGGCCACCCGGCCGGCCACGTCCGCCCGGCGCACCGGGGCGGGCATTGCGGCGCGAACGACGATCGTCGTCACCCGCGTCGGGCCTTGCCACCATGCTCGGCGACTCGCCGTTGGCCAGACGATCGCCGCGGTAGACCCAGCACTTCACGCCGATCACGCCGTAGGTCGTCTTGGCTTCCGAGAAGCCGTAGTCGATGTCGGCCTTCAGGGTGTGAAGCGGCACGCGGCCTTCGCGATACCACTCGCAGCGCGCGATTTCGATGCCGTTCAAGCGGCCCGAGGACATGATCTTGATGCCCTGCGCTCCGAGGCGCATCGCGTTCTGCATCGCGCGCTTCATCGCGCGGCGGAACATGATGCGCTTCTCGAGCTGCTGGGTGATGCTGTCGGCGATCAGTTGCGCATCGACTTCGGGCTTGCGCACCTCTTCGATGTTCACCGCCACCGGCACCCCGAGGCGGCGCGTCAGCTCGGCCTTCAGGTTCTCGATGTCCTCGCCCTTCTTGCCGATCACCACGCCCGGGCGCGCCGAGTAGATCGTGATGCGGGCGTTCTTGGCCGGGCGCTCGATGAGGATGCGCGAGACGGCGGCGCTCTTGAGGCGCGCCTTCAGGAACTCGCGCACCTTCAGGTCTTCGGCCAGCATGGTGGCGAAGTTCTTGTTGCCCGCGTACCAACGCGAAGCCCAGTTGCGCGTGACTTGCAGCCGGAATCCGGTCGGGTGGATTTTCTGTCCCATGGTGTTCCTTGCGCCTCAGTTGCCGACGGTGATGTAGATGTGCGCGGTCGGCTTGCTGATGCGATTGCCGCGGCCCTTGGCACGTGCCGAGAAGCGCTTGAGCGTCGCGCCCTGCTCGACGAAGATCGACTTGACGGTGAGCTCGTCGATGTCGACGCCGTCGTTGTGCTCGGCATTGGCGATCGCCGACTCGAGGCACTTCTTGATGATGCCGGCGGCCTTCTTCGGGGTGAACGTCAGGATGTTGAGCGCCTGGTCCACCTTCTTGCCGCGGACGAGGTCGGCCACCAGCCGACCCTTGTCGGCGGACAGGCGAACACCGCGGACGATTGAACGGGTTTCCATCGTCGTCATTCCCTTATTTCTTGTTGGCCTTCTTGTCGGCCGGGTGCCCCTTGAACGTGCGAGTCATCGCAAATTCACCGAGCTTGTGGCCGACCATCTGGTCCGTCACGTACACCGGCACGTGCTGCTTGCCGTTGTGCACGGCGATCGTGATGCCGATGAAGTCGGGCAGGATCGTCGAGCGGCGCGACCAGGTCTTGATCGGCTTCTTGTCCTTGGTCGCCGAAGCCTTTTCCACCTTGGCTTGCAGGTGATGGTCGACGAACGGGCCCTTCTTGAGTGAACGAGTCATGCCGCTTTCCCCTCTTGCCTATTTCTTGCGCCGCGCGACGATCATCGTCTGCGTGCGCTTGTTGTTGCGAGTGCGATAGCCCTTGGTCATCGTGTTCCAAGGCGACACCGGCACCTGGCCCTCGCCAGTGCGGCCTTCGCCGCCGCCGTGCGGGTGGTCGACCGGGTTCATCGCCACGCCGCGCACCGTCGGGCGGATGCCCATCCAGCGCTTCACGCCGGCCTTGCCGTACTGGCGCAGGTTGTGCTCTTCGTTGCTGACCTCGCCAATCGTGGCCCGGCAGTCGATGTGGATCTTGCGCACTTCGCCCGAGCGCATGCGAACCTGCGCATAGGTGCCTTCGCGCGCCAGCAGCGTGCACGAGGTGCCGGCCGAGCGCGCGATCTGCGCGCCCTTGCCGGGCAGCATCTCGATGCAGTGGATCGTCGAGCCGACCGGGATGTTGCGGATCGGCAGCGTGTTGCCGGCCTTGATCGGCGCCTCGGCACCGGAGAGCAGCGTCGCGCCGACCTCCAGCCCGCGCGGCGCGATGACGTAGCGACGCTCGCCGTCGGCATAGCACACGAGCGCGATGTGCGCGGTGCGGTTCGGGTCGTACTCGATGCGCTCGACCTTGCCCGCAATGCCATCCTTGTTGCGCAGGAAGTCGACCACGCGGTAGTGGTGCTTGTGCCCGCCGCCCTTGTGACGGATGGTGATGTGGCCGTTGTTGTTGCGGCCGGCGTTCTGCATCTGCGGCTCGAGCAGCGAAGCCTCGGGCCGGCCCTTGTACAGATGGGCATGCACAACCTTCACGACGGCGCGGCGGCCGGGCGAAGTGGGTTTGACTTTGACGACGGCCATTTAAGCGCCCTCCCCGGAGAGGTTCAGCTCCTGGCCCGCCTTAAGCGAGACATAAGCCTTCTTGACATGGTCGCGGCGACCGATGGACTTGCCGAAACGCTTGACCTTGCCCTTGTGCTGCACGGTCTGCACCGACTCGACCTCGACCTTGAACATCAGTTCGACGGCCGCCTTGATCTCGGGCTTGGTCGCGTCGCGCATCACCTTGAACAGCACCTGGTTGTGCTTCTCGGCGACCATCGTGCCCTTTTCGCTGACGATCGGCGCGATCAGCACCTGGGCCAGCCGGCCCTCGCTCGCCTTGCGTTGAACTTTGCCTAGCGCGCTCATGCCAGCATCTCCCTGAGTTGCTCGATCGCGGCCTTCGTCACCAGCACCTTCTTGTAGTGCACGAGCGAAAGCGGGTCGGCGTACCTGGGCTCGACGACCAGCACGTTGGCCAGGTTGCGCGAGGCCAGCAGCAGGTTCTCGTCGACCTGGTCGGCGATCACGAGCACCGAATCGAGGCCCATGGCCCTGAACTTCGCAGCGAGCTGCTTGGTCTTGGGCGAATCGACGGTGATCGAGTCGACCACCGCCAGGCGGCCTTCGCGCACGAGCTGCGAGAAGATGGCGGCCATTCCTGCGCGGTACATCTTCTTGTTGACCTTGTGGGTGAAGTTCTCGTCCGGGCTGTTCGGGAAGATGCGTCCGCCTCCACGCCACAGCGGCGACGAGGTCATGCCGGCGCGGGCACGGCCGGTGCCCTTCTGGCGCCAAGGCTTCTTGGTCGAGTGCTTGACCATCGTGCGGTCCTTCTGGGCCCGCGTGCCCTGGCGGGCATTGGCCTGGAAGGCGACGACGACCTGGTGCACCAGCGCTTCGTTGTAGTCGCGCGCGAACACCGTGTCGGGCGCGTCGACCTTCGACGTCGCCTGGCCTTGTTCATTCAGGAGCTCGAGCTGCATCACTGGGCTCCTTTGTTCGTTGCCGGCTTGGCCTTGACGGCAGGCTTCACGACCACATGGCCGTTCTTCGCGCCCGGCACCGCGCCGCGCACCAGCAGCAGCTGGCGGGCTTCGTCGATGCGAACGATGTCGAGGTTCTGCACCGTCTTCGTCACGTCGCCGCGATGGCCCGACATCTTCTTGCCGGGGAACACGCGGCCAGGGTCCTGCGCCATCGAGATCGAGCCCGGAACGTTGTGCGAACGGCTGTTGCCGTGCGACGCGCGCTGCGAGCTGAAGTTGTGGCGCTTGATCGTGCCGGTGAAGCCCTTGCCGATCGAGGTGCCCTGCACGTCGACGACCTGCCCGACCGCGAACAAACCGACCGGCACCTGCGCGCCGGGCTTGTAGCCGGCGGCGACTTCGGCCGTGACGCGGAATTCCTGGAGGACGGTACCGGCTTCGACGCCAGCCTTCGCAAGGTGACCGGCCGCCGGCTTGTTGACGCGCGATGCCTTGCGCGTGCCGAACGCCACCTGGAGGGCGCTGTAGCCGTCGATCTCTTCGGTCTTGACCTGGGTAACGCGGTTGTTGGACACGTCCAGCACCGTCACCGGAACGGCGTCGCCGTCGTCGGTGAAGATGCGCATCATGCCCACCTTGCGGCCCAGCAATCCGAGGTGATTGCTCAGACTCATGGTTTTTCTCCAGCCCTTCGCACCGCGAGGTGCTCTTGGCCTTTGTTTCGAATGCCCGACATCGATTGGCCGGGCTGACTGTTCGCTGAGGGCCTGAGCCCCCGGCGAAACCCGGCGCGCCTGTGGCGCATCGGGTGGAAAGCCGAAAATTATAGCACTCGCGGCGCTGGCCGCGAAGCAATAGCCTTGTCCAACGTGGTATGAGCCTGAACGAGGGGCGTGTTTCCAACGAGGAATGAGCCTGAGCGAGGCGGCGTGAGGCCCAATGGGGGGCGAGTTGATCATCACAGGGATGGTGATCGACATGGACGAGACGCGGCT
>CAIKUF010000154.1 GCA_903830565.1 uncultured bacterium
CTTTTCCAGATAGGCGGCGCAGGCAGCGTCGCTGGGGAAGACACGCTGGAATTCTGGCAGGGTGGTCGGAAAGCCGCGCGGATCCACAGCCCGAAGATAGTCCGAGTCAGGTCATTTGGCAAGCAACCGGATAGGCATGGGTTGAGATTTTCACGCAGCTCGCCGATGCCCAGCCCGACGCGGGGCTATTCGCTGGGCGACGCTGCGGCATCCTTCGTCTCAGCGTCGGCGCCCTTGTTGAAGAACTTTGCGGCCCAGATGCCCACCTCGTAGAGCAGGCACATCGGGATCGCGAGCGCGAGTTGCGAGACGACATCGGGCGGCGTCAGGATCGCCGCGACGACGAAGGCGAGCACGATGAAGTAGCTGCGGAACTTCTTCAACTGCTCGATGCTGACCACGCCCAGGCGTGCCAGCACGACAACGACGACCGGCACCTCGAACGCGGCGCCGAAGGCGATGAACATCGACATCACGAAGCCGAGATAGGCCTCGATGTCCGGCGCCGCGGTGATGCTCTTGGGCGCGAAGCTCTGGATGAAGCGGAACACCTGGCCGAAGACGAAGAAGTAGCTGAACGCGACGCCGACGAGGAACAGGAACGTGCTCGAAATGACGAGCGGCATGACGAGCCGCTTCTCGTGCGAATAAAGGCCCGGCGCGACAAAGGCCCACAGTTGGTACAGCACGACCGGCAACGCAAGCATGAACGCGGCCAGGAGTGTGATCTTCAGCGGCACCAGGAACGGCGAGATCACATTGGTCGCGATCAGCGTCGTGCCCGCCGGCAGGTGCGCGACCAAGGGTGCGGCGAGCAAGTCGTACAGGCCGCTCGGCCCGGGGTAGAAGCTGAGCACGCCGAAGGCGATCGCGATGGCAACGGCCGAGCGGATGATGCGGTCGCGCAACTCCACGAGGTGCGCGACAAAGGGCTGCTCGGTGCCCTCGAGTTCGTCGGAGCCGGAAGGCTTGTCGCTCATCGGTCAGGATTGCGGCGGCCGAAAGCGCGCCACCCGCGCCGCGCCCGACAGCGCCTTGGCGCGCACGCCGCTCCTCTGCTTGTACCACTTCGGCATCGCCGAGCGCTTGACGCGCCAGTGCTTGTTCGGGTGCTTGTACTGCGGCGGCGGGCGCAGTTCCTCGAACGCGTTGGGCGCCGGGACTTCGGTCGCCGCGCCGCTCAATGCGGTATTGAGATCGCTCGTCGTCTGGTGAATCTCCTTGGACACCGTCTGCTCGACGTTGCGCGCAGCGTCCTCGAACTCGGTCTTCATCTTGCGCAGGTCTTCGAGGTCGATCGAGCGGTTGACTTCGGCCTTCACGTCGGCCACGTAGCGCTGCGCCTTGCCGACGAAGTGGCCCACCGTGCGTGCCACGCGCGGCAACTTCTCGGGGCCGATGACGATCAGCGCAACAGCGCCGATGAGCGCGATCTTGTCGAAGCCGAAATCGATCATTCGCGGCCCAGCGATCAGGACTTGGTCTTGGCTTCGACGTCGATCGGCTGGCCGTCGGCGACCTTCTGCGCCGCGGACGTGACCTGCTGCGTCGGCGCCGAGGGATCGCCTGCCGCACCGGTCGAGCCGTCGCGCATGCCGTCCTTGAAGCCCTTGACCGCGCCGCCGAGGTCGCCGCCGATGTTCCTGAGCTTCTTGGTGCCGAAGACCATGACGACGATCAGGAGCACGATGAGCCAATGCCAGATGCTGAATGAACCCATGCTGTTTCTCCGAGAGAGAGGATGCGCGAATTCTAGGCCCCGGCCTTCGCAGGCCTGAAGAGGCAGGGCGCACATCCCCGCGCCCGACGCTGCCTCTGGCAGCGCAAGACCGCCGCGACGGCGTCAACCCTTCAGCCAGGGCCGCGGGCCACCCATCACATGCATGTGCACGTGCTGCACTTCCTGGCGGCCGTCGGGCCCGGTGTTGACGACGATACGAAAGCCGCTCACGACGCCCAGATCGCGCGCCAGCCGCGGCGCCAGCGCCATCATCCGGCCCATCATCGGCGCGTGCTCTTCGCCGGTGTCGTACATCGTCGCGACATGCTCTTTCGGGATGATCAGGAAGTGCACCGGCGCCCAGGGCGCGATGTCGTGAAACGCGATCAGCTCGTCGTCTTCGTAGACCTTGCGGCTAGCAATCTGGCCGGCTGATATCTTGCAGAAGATGCAGTTCGGGTCGTGGCTCATTGGATTACCTTCGTGCTGCGCACTCCGGTATTCGCCCTTGGGGCGGCCCGGCGGGCTCATGGCGGGTCAAGTCGTCGGTAGGTTGTCGATGCGGCTCAGCCGCCCCGCTTCTCGCGGGCTATGGCCTTGCGCGCCGCGAACTCCTCCATCCCCGACAGGCCTTCGCGCCGCTGCAGCTCGGCCAGCACATCGGCCGGCGCAAGGCCGAACGCGCTGAGCGCAAGCAGGGTGTGGAACCACAGGTCGGCCACTTCGGCGACGATGCGTTCGCGGTCGCCGTCCTTGGCCGCCATCACGACCTCGGTCGCCTCTTCGCCGATCTTCTTCAGGATCGCGTCGTTGCCTTTGCTGAACAGGCGAGCGACATAGCTCGTATCGGGGTCGCCGCTCTTGCGTTGCGCGATCACCTCGGCCAGGCGGGCCAGGATGTCGTTGCCGTCGGTGGTCATCGGTAGATCGTCTCCGGGTCTTTCAAGACCGGCTCCACCGCCCGCCAAGCGCCGTCTTCGTAGCGCTGGAAGAAGCACGAATGGCGGCCGGTGTGGCAGGCAATGCCGGGCTCGTGCCCGAGCTGGGTCACCTTCAGCAGCACGACATCGTTATCGCAATCGAGGCGGATCTCGTGCACCTTCTGGATGTGGCCGGACTCCTCGCCCTTGTGCCACAGCCGCTGGCGCGAGCGGCTCCAGTACACCGCCTCGCCGCGCAGGGCCGTCTGCGCCAGCGCATCGCGGTTCATGAAGGCGAACATCAGCACGTCGCCGCTCGTCGCCTCCTGCGCAATCACGGGCACGAGGCCGTCGCCGTCCCATTTCACTGCATCGAGCCAGTCCATGCAACGAGTTTAACCAGCGTCGTCACCCACGTGCGTCGCGCCGCAAAAGCCGCGCTCGGCGGCGAACCAGCGCAGCACCGGCAGGGTTCCCGGCAACACCGGAGTAACCTCGACCGGCAGCGTCTGCCAGGCCATTCTCTGACGTTCGCGCATCTGGAATTCACCCGACCACTCGAACACCTTGCAAAAATGCAGACGCACGCGGGCGTGTGCATAGTCCATCACCTGCACCTGCCAGCGCACAATGCGCCCGATCGCGATGCCGAGCTCCTCGTGCAGTTCGCGCCGCAGCGCCTCCTCCACCGTCTCGCCGGCTTCGAGCTTGCCGCCGGGGAATTCCCAGTAGCCGGCGTAGACCTTGCCCTCGGGGCGGCTGGTGAGCAGGAATCGGCCCTCGGGGTCGATCAGCACGCCAACGGCCACCTCCACCGGCGTGCGTTCGGCGGCGGCGATCACGCGGCGTGCCGCCCGCTGTAGTCGAGCGCGAACTGGTGCGCGACGCGCCCCGAGCGCGAACCGCGCTCGAGCGCCCAGACGAGAGACTCCTGGCGCGCGGCGTCGATCGCCGATTCGCTAACGCCGAAACTGCGCAGCCACTGGGCGACGATCGCGAGGTACTCGTCCTGGTTGAACGGATAGAAGCTGACCCACAGGCCGAAGCGTTCGGAGAGCGAGATCTTCTCCTCCACCGCCTCGCCCGGGTGGACCTCGCCGTCCTCGGTGTGGCGGTAGCTGAGGTTCTCGCGCATCGTCTCGGGCAGCAGGTGGCGGCGGTTGCTGGTGGCGTAGATCAGCACGTTCTCGCTCGCCTGCGCGACCGAGCCGTCGAGGATGGACTTGAGCGCTTTGTATCCCGGCTCGCCCTCGTCGAAGCTGAGGTCGTCGCAGAAGACGATGAAGCGCTCGGGCCGCTCGGCAACGAGGTCGACGATGTCGGGCAACTCGACGAGATCGGTCTTGTCGACCTCGATCAGACGCAGGCCCTGCGGCGCGAACTCGTTCAGGCAGGCTTTGATGAGCGAGCTCTTGCCGGTGCCGCGGGCGCCGGTCAGGAGCACGTTGTTGGCGCGCTGGCCGGCCATGAACTGAGCGGTGTTGCGCAGCAGGCGCTGCTTCTGCGGCTCGACCTCGCGCAGGTCGGCGAGCCGAATCGTCGCCACGTGACGCACCGGCTCGAGCACGCCCGAGCCGCCGCGACGGCGATAGCGAAACGCCGTCGCCGCCGCCCAGTCTGGGGCGCCAAGCGCGTGCGGCAGCACTGCTTGCAGGCGTGCAAGCAGCGCTTCGGCGCGTGCGATCAGGCTTTCGAGGGAAGCTTGCGTCATGCAAGCTCAGCCGAGCAACACGCGTTGCGCGGCGTCGAGTTGCTCGGTCGGCAGACGCTTGAAGCCCGAGCGCGCATAGCGCTGCAGGCGGCCGACGCAAAACGCCGTCAGCACCGAGGCCTGGATGTTGGCGTCGACGGTCGGCGTCGCCGAGCCGGTCGCTTCGGCGGCCAGGCGCAGGCTTTGCCGCAACTGCGATTCGATGCGGTCGAAGAACTGGCTCATGCGCGCGAGCAGGCGCTCGTTCTCGAACACCAGCGCGTCGCCGACCATCACCCGCGCCATGCCGCGGTTCTTCTCGCCGAACTGCAGCAGCACGGCGATGACGCGCTGCGCCTGCACGCGGCCATCGGCCTCGCGCTCGCCGATCTGGTTGACAAGGCCGAACACGCTCTGCTCGATGAAATCGATCAGGCCCTCGAACATCTGCGCCTTGCTCGCGAAGTGGCGGTACAGCGCCGCCTCGGAGACCTGGATGCGTGCCGCCAGCGCGGCGGTCGTGACGCGCTCGGCGCCGGGTTCTTCGAGCATCGCGGCAAGCGTCTGCAAGATCTGGATGCGCCGCTCGCCGGGCCGAGGCCGCTTGCGCCCGCCGCTCATCTCCAGCGCCACAGCGACGGCGGCGTCGTGTTCGGGCAAACCGTCGTCAGGGTTGGTGTCGGGCATCACGGCGGAGGGCGTGGGGGTGAGGTCGCACCGATTCTTGCACATGCAGCGCGGCGCCTGCGGTGCAGGTAAACACCAACTTTCGCCCCGCGCAGGAAAATGCGTGCAATGCCTGGTGAACGCGCGTAGCAGGTCAACGCAACAGCTCGCCGAGCCTGCGCACACGGCGGTCGACGTAGGCCGGCCGCATCGAATGCCGCACCTCGCCGCCTTGCGCCGCCACCGTCTCGCGCATCCAGCGCTGCATCCACACAGTCTGCATACCGACACGCCGCGCGGCCTTCTGGTGCACCAGCGTGTCCTCGACGAGCACGCAGCGCGACGGCGGAACGCGCAGATGGGCGACCAGCCGGCGCAGCATGCGCGCGTCGGGCTTGGGGCGCAGGTGGCCGAACATGTGCATGTCTTCGATCGCGATGAGGCCGTCGAAGCAGCGCGCGATGCCGAGCGCGCCGAGCACGCGCTCGGCATACGCGCGCGGCGCGTTGGTGAGAATGATCTTCCTGCCGCGCAGCCGCCGCAGCGCGGCGAGGTCGTGCGGATGGCCGTGTACGCGCTCCTCCAGCCCAGGCAGCAGATGCGTGTGGTGCAGGAAGTGCGCCGCATCGATGCCGTGATGGCGCACCAGCCCGAGCAGCGTCGCCCCATAGCGGAGCCAATAGCGGCGGCGCAGCGCATGGGCCTCGTCGCTCGTCAGCGCGAGTTCGCGCTGCACGTACTCGCCGATGGCCGCATGGATGCCGGGCATCGAAGCCCGGCCGGCGTTGTGCAGCGTGTCGTCGAGGTCGAACAGCCAGACCCGGGCGCTTCGCTTGCGCTCGCGCTTGGCGATCAAGACGGGTCCGGTCGTCCCCGCGAAGGCGGGGACCCACGCATGTTCGTAGCCGTGGCTGGATCCCCGCCTTCGCGGGGATGACACGGGAAGCGCTGCGCGCTGTAGGCTAAGCCTTGCACTTACCGACATCAACGCGAACGGATCATCGTTCCGTAGGCCTGGTCGGTAAGGATTTCAAGCAGCATCGCGTGCGGCACCCGCCCGTCGATGATGTGCACGGTGTTGACGCCGCTCTTGGCGGCCTCCAGCGCCGACGAGATCTTGGGCAGCATGCCGCCCGAGATCGTGCCGTCGGCGAACAGATCGTCGATCTCGCGCGCCGAGAGGTTGGTGAGCAGCTTGCCGTCCTTGTCGAGCACACCCGGCGTGTTGGTCAGCAGCATCAGCTTCTCGGCCTTGAGCACCTCGGCCAGCTTGCCGGCGACGACGTCGGCGTTGATGTTGTAGTTCTCGTTGTCGGCGCCGAAGCCGAGCGGCGAGATGACGGGGATGAACTGGTCGTCCTGCAGCGCGCGCACCACCGCCGGGTCTATCGATTCGATTTCGCCGACCTGGCCGACGTCGTAATACTTGCTCGGGTCCTTGAGGTCGACCATCTTCAACTTGCGCGCGCGGATCAGCCCGCCGTCGCGCCCGGTCAGGCCCACCGCCTTGCCGCCGGCGACGTTGATGAGGCCGACGATGTCCTGCTGCACCTGCCCGGCAAGCACCCACTCGACGACTTCCATCGTCTCGGCGTCGGTGACGCGCATGCCCTGCACGAAGCTGCCCTTCTTGCCGATCTTGGCCAGCGCATCGTCGATCTGCGGGCCGCCGCCGTGAACGACGACCGGGTTCATGCCGACGAGCTTCAAGAGCACCACATCCTCGGCGAAGTCCTGCTGCAGGGCCGGGTCCGTCATCGCATTGCCGCCGTACTTGATGACGATGGTCTTGCCGTGAAAGCGGCGGATGTAGGGCAGCGCCTGCGACAGGATCTCGGCCTTGTCGCCGGGGGCGATGTGGTCGAGCAGCCGATCTTTCGCGTCGCGGGCTGAGGTGTGCATGGCGTTGAACGGCTGGTTGACTTGGGCGTGATTGTAGGAAGCGCCGATGCACAAGTGCGCATGGTTCGCCGGAATACCGATTCGCCTGACCGTCTCCGAAAGTGGCCGGTCCGGAAAAATTCCTCCACGGCAACACAATCGCGCCGCGCAAAGGCAACGAGAATCGGCGCCAAGCTGCCCGAGTCGCCTGCGCATGGCCGGCGCTCTCTGGGTTTGCGGGAGTCAAGGGCCATGAGCAATCCGTTCTTCGACAGACCCATCCTGAACTCACCGTATGAGGCCCCCAGGCGGCATTGGGAACTCGACGCGACCGGTCAGCCCACGCAGCATGTTCTCGACAGCCGCCGGCCGGCCGAGTTCATCACCCCGATTCCCAAGCCGCGCAAGCAACGCGGCGCGCCCAAGCAGGAGTCGCTGCTGTTCGACGACGAGCTGTCGACGCAGCAACAGCAATACCACTCGGCCATCATCAACGGCGTGCGCGCCGAAGTCGACAAGTGGCGGGCGCTGACGAACCCGAACGACTGGAAAGTCACGCCCGAAACCGCGCGGCTGCTGCAGCATTGGCGGCACCACGCGTTCGCCGGCGTGAGGCCCTTCTTCTGCCAGGTCGAAGCTGTCGAGACCGCGATTTGGCTGACCGAGGTCGCGCCGCAATCGGGCAAGAACGGCGCACGCTTCATCGAGCACCTGGCAAACGCCAACCACGACGCCAACCCCGAACTCACCCGGCTCGCGCTCAAGCTCGCCACTGGCGCCGGCAAGACGACCGTGATGGCCATGCTCATCGCCTGGCAAACCGTCAACGCGGTGCGGCGACCGAACAGCCGCAAGTTCACGCGCGGCTTTCTGATCGTGGCGCCGGGCATCACCATCCGCGACCGTCTGCGCGTGCTCCAGCCCAATGACCCCGACAGCTACTACGCCAGCCGCGAACTGGTGCCGGGCGACATGCTCGGCGACATCGAGCGGGCAAAGATCGTCATCACCAATTTCCACGGCTTCAAGCTGCGCGAGCGCATCGAGCTGTCCAAGGGCGGCCGCCTGCTGCTCCAGGGCCGCGGCGGCGGCGAACTGAACACGCTGGAGACCGAAGGCCAGATGCTCCAACGCGTCATGCCCGGCCTGATGGGCATGAGCAACATCCTCGTCATCAACGACGAAGCCCACCACTGCTACCGCGAGAAGCCCGGCGCTGCGGATGACGACGACCTCAAGGGCGACGACAGGAAAGAGGCCGAACAGAACAACGAAGCCGCGCGGCTGTGGATCTCGGGTGTCGGCGCCGATCCAAATTTGAGCCACCGTGCCGACCGAATATTGAGCCAGGGGTGGAAGCCGACCTTGAGAGGTTCGGCTGTGGATAAGTGTAGTTCTTGACTTGGCTGTGCTGACCTCCCGATGCTGTGAATGGC
>CAIKUF010000155.1 GCA_903830565.1 uncultured bacterium
AGCCGCGTCTCGTCCATGTCGATCACCATCCCTGTGATGATCAACTCGCCCCCCATTGGGCCTCACGCCGCCTCGCTCAGGCTCATTCCTCGTTGGAAACACGCCCCTCGTTCAGGCTCATACCACGTTGGACAAGGCTATGGCGGGTTGCCGCCGCGTCGCCGTGCTACATTGCGCGCCTATGCATCGCGCCCAGTTCTCGTTTGCGACCTTCTGGTTTCCGCAGCGCACCGGCGGCGGAGAAGCGAACGCATAGGCAACGAACTGAGCGTACGAATCTACCGAAACCGCCGGGCCTCCCCGGCGGTTTTTTTGTGCCCGCGCCGACTCCGCAACGACGGCCACCGACAGGAGAGATCGAACATGAACGCCAAGACCAGCACCGCCAGCGATGTGTGGCACGCGTCGCTCGACAAGACCGGCCCGACCGACGACGAGCGCATCCGCGACATCACGCCGCTGCCGCCGCCCGAGCACCTGGTGCGCTTCTTCCCGATCTGCGGCACGCCGGCCGAAAAGGTGATCACCGGCGCGCGCCGCGGCATCAAGCACATCATGGCGGGCCAGGAAGACCGGCTGCTGGTCGTGATGGGGCCGTGCTCGATCCACGACCCGGCAGCGGCCCTGGAATACGCGCGGCGCCTGCTTGCCCAACGCCAGAACTACGCCGACACGCTGGAGATCGTGATGCGCGTCTACTTCGAGAAGCCGCGCACGACGGTCGGCTGGAAGGGCCTGATCAACGACCCCTACCTCGACGAGACCTACCGCATTGACGAGGGCCTGCGCATCGCACGCCAACTGCTGGTCGAGATCAACCGCCTCGGCCTGCCGGCGGGCAGCGAGTTCCTCGATGTGATCTCGCCGCAGTACATCGGCGACCTCATCAGTTGGGGCGCGATCGGCGCGCGAACGACCGAGAGCCAGGTCCACCGCGAACTGGCCTCGGGGCTGTCGGCTCCGATCGGCTTCAAGAACGGCACCGACGGCAACCTCAAGATCGCCATCGACGCCATCAAGGCCGCATCGCGCCCGCACCACTTCCTCTCGGTGCACAAGAACGGCCAGGTGGCGATCGTCGAGACGCGCGGCAACCGTGATTGCCACGTCATCCTGCGCGGCGGCAAGACGCCGAACTACAGCGCAGCGCATGTCGAGGCAGCGTGCCGCGACCTCGAGGCGGCCAAGCTGCCCGGCACGCTGATGGTCGATTGCTCGCACGCCAACAGCGGCAAGCAGTACCAGAAGCAGGTCGAGGTGGCGCGCGACATCGGCGCCCAGATCGCGGGCGGAAGCCGGCGCGTGTTCGGGGTGATGGTCGAGAGCCACCTGCAGCCCGGCGCGCAGAAGTTCACCGCCGGCGAGGACGACCCGGCCAAGCTCGCCTTCGGGCAGAGCATCACCGACCCCTGCCTGGGTTGGGACGATTCGCTGACGGTGTTGCAAATCCTCAGCGATGCCGTCAAGGTGCGGCGGCGCGCGTGAAATGCACTGAGTGGGTTCGCGGCCCGACCTGACGCATACTCTCGTGCCAGGAGGTTCTGCCCATGCGCTCGGAAGTGAAGGTGTGCTTCGCACACGGTCAGGAATTCGAAACCACGCTCACCGAGGCCGACAAGATGGCCCCTGACGTGGCGCGGCGCTGGCTCGACGAGCAGTTCGTGGCCAACGACTGCGAGCCCCTGCGCGCCAGCGGCAAGGTGCTGATTGCCGACAAGATCCTGGTCGTCGCCGCCACCGTCGGCCCGCATCGCTTCGCTGATGACGCCGAGTTCCGGCATGGCTTCGCGCGTGCCGCCGCGGCCGCCCTCGGACGGCCGGTGGTGCGCATCGACGTCGAGATGCGCGAGATCGGGTACTAGTGGCCTGTAACAGTGAAATGGGAGTGGAAGAACGTGCGAGACGGGGTGCGATGCAAGGCGCGAAGCGCAGCGATGCCCGTAGGCATCGCGAGCATTCGCAACGCCGCAGCGTGCGCCGTATCGCGCGGACGGCCACTTCCGATTTCACTGTTATAGGCCACTAACCGTTGGGCTGGATTAGCCCGACCGCCCCGCCAGTTTGGCGCTGTTCCAGTAAACGTCGTCGCCGCCCAGGCCATCAAGGTTGGCGCGGTTGAGCACACGCGCGAGGACAAACAGCAGGTCCGACAGCCGGTTCAGGTATTGCCGCGGCGCCGCATTGACGGTCTCGTAGGCGGCGAGGGCAATCAGTGCGCGCTCGGCGCGGCGGGCGACGCTGCGACTCACATGGGCCAGCGCCGCGCTGCGCGTTCCCGCCGGCAAGATGAACTCTGCGAGCCGCGGCAGCGCGGCGTTGTAGTGCGCCAGCGCATCGTCAAGGCGCAGCACGGCCTCGGCCTTGAGCAACTCAAAGCCCGGGATCGACAGCTCGCCGCCGAGGTTGAAGAGTTCGTGCTGGATTGTCACGAGCAACACGCGCACATCGTCCGGTAGCGGCTCGGCGAGCAGCACGCCCAGCGTCGAGTTGAGCTCGTCGACATCGCCCATCGTCTGCACGCGCAGGTGGTCCTTGGGGACGCGCGTGCCGTCGCCGAGGCCGGTCGTGCCGTCGTCTCCGGTGCGGGTGGCGATCTGGGTCAGTCGGTGGGCCATTCGCTGATGCTAGCAGGGCGATCACGGTAAACCGGAGGACTTCTAGAATGCTTCTTGCCTGCGGAGAACTCCATGAATGCACCTGTCCCGACCCATGTCCTGCCGCAGTTCGAAGCGCGCCCCGTGCCGGCCGAGATGCTTGCGGCGCTGAAGGTGCGCTTCGGCGAGCGCTGCTCGGTCGCGCTCGCGGTGCGCGAGCAGCACGGTCGCGACGAGTCGCCGTTCGATGTGCCGCCACCGGACGCGGTGGTCTATGCCGAGTCGACCGAGGATGTGGCCTTCGTCGTCGAACTGGCCGGACGCCATGCGGTGCCGGTGATTCCGTTCGGCGTCGGCTCGTCGCTCGAAGGCCATCTGCTGGCCGTGCAGGGCGGCGTGAGCATCGACCTTTCGCGGATGAACGCGGTGCTCTCGGTGCAGCCCGAGGACCTGACGGTCACGGTGCAGGCGGGCGTGACGCGGACACAGCTCAATGACGAGATCCGCCACACGGGCCTCTTCTTCCCGGTCGACCCCGGCGCCGACGCGACGCTGGGCGGCATGTGCGCGACCCGCGCCAGCGGCACCAACGCCGTGCGCTACGGAACCATGCGCGAGAATGTGCTCGCGCTGACTGTCGTGACGGCGAGCGGCGAGGTGATCCGCACTGGAACACGCGCCCGCAAGTCGGCCGCCGGCTACGACCTGACGCGCCTTGTCGTCGGCAGCGAAGGCACGCTGGGCGTGATCGCCGAGGTGACGCTCAAGCTCTACCCGCTGCCAGAGGCGGTGTCGGCGGCAGTCTGCCACTTTGCCGACATTGCGGCAGCGGTGAGGACGACGATCCAGGTCATCCAGATGGGCGTGCCGATTGCGCGCTGCGAACTGCTCGACGCGAACGCGGTGCGCGCGGTCAATCTGCACGACCGCCTCGCGCTGCGCGAGAGCCCGATGCTGCTGATGGAATTCCACGGCAGCGCGGCGAGCGTGCAGGAACAGGCGGCGACGGTGCAGGAGGTCGCGAGCGAATTCGGCGGCGAAGATTTCCAGTGGGCGACCACGCCCGAAGAGCGCACCAGGCTGTGGACGGCGCGCCACCACGCCTACTTCGCCGGGCTGCAGACCAAGCCGGGCTGCCGCGCGGTGACGACCGACACCTGCGTGCCGATTTCGCGCCTGACCGAGTGCGTGACCCTGGCCAAGGCCGAGGCCGAGGCGGCCGGACTGCCGCACTACATCGTCGGCCATGTTGGTGATGGCAACTTCCATATTGCCTACCTGATCGACCCGACCATCCCGGCCGAGCGCGAGACGGCCGAGCGGCTCAATCAGGCACTCGTTCAACGTGCGATCGCGATGGAGGGCACCTGCAGCGGCGAGCACGGCATCGGCCTGCACAAGCAGGGCTTCCTGCTCGACGAGGCCGGCGTGGGCGCCGTCGAAATGATGCGTGCGGTCAAGCGCGCGCTCGACCCGAAGAACATCATGAATCCCGGGAAGATATTCGTCGTCTGAGCGGCTTCGGGCCGCGACGGCGAATCAGGCCTTCGGGCGCAGCTTTTCGAGTAGGCCGTTCAACTCTTCGAGCGAGCCGAAGGCGATGGCGACCTCGCCTTGTTCGCCGCGGCGGGTGCGTTTCTTGACGCGGATCTCGACCGCTGCGGTGAGCAGATCGGAGAGCTCCTCTTCGAGGCGCGCGACATCGCGCGACTTCGGTTGCTTGACGCGCAGCAGCGGCCGCTGCCTGCCGTTCCCGGCCGCACGCGCGACCATCTTCTCGGCCTCGCGCACGCTGAGCTTGCGGGCGACGATCTCGCTGGCGTGGGTGATCTGGTGCGCCTTGTCGAGCGCCAGCAGCGCGCGTGCGTGGCCCATGTCGATGTCGCCGGCGAGCAGAAGCTGCTGCACCGGGTCGGCCAGGTTCAGCAGACGCAGCAGGTTGCTGGCAGCGCTTCGCGAGCGTCCGACCGCCTTGGCTGCTTCCTCGTGAGTGAGCCCAAACTCTTGTGTCAGCCTTTGCAAACCCTGGGCTTCTTCCAGTGGGTTCAGGTTCTCGCGCTGGATGTTCTCGATCAGCGCCATCACCGCGGCGGTCTCGTCGGGGACGTCTCGCACGAGCACCGGCACTTCGTCCAAGCCTGCCAGGGCGGCCGCTCGAAAGCGCCGCTCGCCGGCGATGATCTCGTAGCGCCCGCCGGTCAGCGGGCGCACGAGAACCGGCTGCATGATGCCCTGGCTCTTGATGCTCTCGGCCAGCTCGTACAGCGAGCCTTCGTCCATGCGCGTGCGCGGTTGGTAGCGGCCGGGCTGGATCTGCTTCAACTTGAGCACGCTCGGCAGCTCGCTTCCGGGTGCGGCAGTGCTGTCCTTGACCGTGGGGCCGAGCAGCGCTTCGAGGCCCAGGCCCAGGCCCTTGGGTTTCTTGGTGACCATTCGCAAAGTTCCTCGGTTTGTTCAGCCGTTGGTCGGGAGGGAGACAGGTTCTGTCGGTGCGGTCGCCAGTGTGCGCAGGAGGGCGACTCCTTCGGGCCAGTCGCCGAGCCCGGACGCGCCATTGACATGCCCCAAGGCGCCGACGACGATCAGTTCCGCGCCCCAGCTCGAGGCCAGAGACGCGCTGCGTTCGAGCGCACAGTACGGATCGTCGCTGCTCGCGACCACCATGGCAGCGAAGGGCAGGCGCTGACGCGCCATCGGCCGCCAGGTGTGCAACTGCGGCGGCATGTCGCTGCGCTCGGTGTCTGGCGGCGCAACGAGCAGGGCGCCGCAAACGCGCGAGACGTGTCGCGAGTGCGCCGCCCATGCGGCCACGAGCTGGCAGCCGAGGCTGTGCGCGACCAGCAGTGCCGGGGTGTCGGCTTCGAGCAGCACTTCCTCCAGGCGCGCCATCCAGTCGCCTCGGCGTGGCCACTGCCAGTCGTCCTGCTCGATGCGAGAGAAGCCGTGCAGGCGTTCCCATTGGGTCTGCCAGTGTGCGGGGTCGGAATTGAGCCAGCCCGGGAGCGTCAACACGCGCGTTCTCATGCCATTTGCGGGTCGCGCGCGCGGTAGTGGTAGGCGTAGGCGTCGGCGAAGCCGAGCCGGCGATAGACGGCGCGCGCGGCGTCGTTGCCGGCGTCGACCTGGAGGTAGGCGCTGCGAGCGCCCTCGGCGCGGGCGCGCACGAGCATGGCGTGACAAAGCTCGCGCGCGATGCCCCGTCCGCGCTCGCGCGGCGAAGTGAATACATCGTAGAGGCCGACGACGACCGATTCCATCGCGTACTGCCCGCAGGCAAGCGTTTCACCGTCGCGCTGCACGACAAAGCCACGATGGTTCACCGGCGCGTTGCGCAGGCGCACGGCCTGGGCGTCACGTTGTGCGAGCGGCGAGCCGCGCAGCGCCCCGACGACTTGCGCAAAGTGCTCGCCATCGACAGGCTGCAGTGCGACAACGTCCGTAACCGAAGTAGCGAGCGCGTGCAGATCAGGCAGCACCATGACGCGGGTGTCGTCTAAGCTGTGCCAGCCCATCGCCGCGAGCGCTTGGTCGAGCTGCGCCGGCTCGCTCAGCGGCGTGATGCGAACGATCATCGGCAGCCCAGTCTCGGCATAGGCCTGCTCGCACAGCGCCAGCTTCTCGGCCAGTGGCAGCCTGCCGGCGGCGAGAGCATTGACGCAGCGCGCGCGCTTGGCTTTGCCGGGCGAGAAGCGCAGCAGCCAGCCGTCGAGCAGGCGTTGCTGCGGCGGGGCGCTGGCGTTGAGCCCGGCGTCTTCGTAGCGCGAAATCGCGCTGGGGCTCATGCTCGGCACGGCCCGTTCACATCTTGCGCGCGCGCTCGACCATCTCCGCCGCAAAGGCGACGAAGCCCTGCGCGCCTTTGGACGACGGGTCAAAGACGACGCCGGGCAGGCCGTAGCTCGGCGCCTCGGCAAGGCGCACGTTGCGCGGTATCACGGTGTTGAACACCTTGTCGCCGAAGTGCGCCTTGAGCTGCTCGCTGACCTGCTGCTGCAGTGTGATGCGCGGATCGAACATCACACGCAGCAGGCCGATGATCAACAGATCGGGGTTGAGGTTGGCGTGCACCTGCTTGATCGTGTTGACGAGGTCCGACAGGCCTTCGAGCGCGAAGTACTCGCATTGCATCGGCACGATCACACCGTGCGCGCTGCACAGGCCGTTGAGCGTCAGCATGCTGAGCGAGGGCGGGCAGTCGATGAGCACGAAGTCGTACTCGGAGGCCACCGCCGCAAGCGCCGTCTTGAGGCGCTTCTCGCGCCGCTCCAGCGTGACGAGTTCGACTTCGGCGCCGGCGAGTTCGCGGTTGGCGCCCAGCACGTCGAAACCGCCGCGCGGGGAGGCGACGCGTGCCTCGGCGATGCTGGCGCTCTCCAGCAACACGTCGTAGACGCTGAGCGTAAGTGAGCGCTTGTCAACCCCAGAACCCATGGTGGCATTGCCTTGAGGGTCCAGGTCGACCACCAGAACGCGCTGCCCGAGTTGCGCCAGCCCGGCAGCAAGGTTGACCGTCGTCGTCGTCTTGCCGACACCACCCTTCTGGTTCGCGACGCAGAAGATTCGGGTCATGGCGTGTCAGTTCGTTCCAAGACGGATGCCGAAGCCGATCAGGAACACACCGGCCAGGCGCTCCAGCCAGCGGGCAGCGCGGCGATGTGCCCTGACCTTGTGCGCGACGGCCTGCGCAAACGCGCACAGTGTCAGGCAATAGACGGCGGTCAGGATGGCGATGGTTGCCGCCATCGCGACAAAGGCGATGCCGCCCTTGTGCGTGGCCGGATCGATGAACAGGGGAAAGAAGGCCATGTAAAACACGATCGCCTTCGGGTTGAGCAGCGTGATCAGAAACGCCTGGCGGGCGTAGTGCCGCGGCTCGATGTGGACTGGCGAGGCCTTGCCATCGCGGGCGAAGATGAGCTTGAAGCCGATCCAGGCCAAGTACGCGGCGCCCCCGTACTGAACGGCTTTGAAGACCGCCGGGTAGGCCGCGAGCAGCGCCGCCACACCGGCCACGGCCAGCCAAAGAAGCACCTGGTCGCCAGCGATCAGCCCGAACGTCGCGGCGGCGCCGGCGCGAAAGCCACCCTTGCCGGTGGACGTGAGCAAGGCGAAGGTCCCCGGCCCGGGCAGGGCCAGGAACAGGAGCACCGCTGCGCCGAAGGCGCCGTAGTCTGAGATGCCGAACATGAAGGTGAAGTGTAGGGTGACGCAGCAGCGCGCAGCCGCCGGGTCGCTATTGTGACCGAGGCGTCTTGTGCTGTGGATGCATTTGAAGCTGGGCCAGGTCGTAACCCTGCTGCTGCAGCCGCGCGCGGATCGCGGCCTCGTCGGCGTCAGTCAGCGCGGGTGTGCGCGACAGCACCCACAGGTACTTGCGCGAGGCTTCACTGACGACCGCATAGCGGTAGTCAGGCGCCAACTGGATCACCCAGTAAGCGCCCCAGCCCCAGTGCCCGAGACCCTGCGCCCACCTAAGCCAGGACGGCAGGAAGCTCACTTCGAGCTGCGCGGGACGCAGCGTGCCCTCGGTGAGCGTGCCGGTCGGGACGGCGTAACCGATCGCCTCGTCGAAATCGCCAGTCGCCTTGCGGCAGCGGTTGCGCACCTCGATGGCGCCGTCGCCGCGTTCGCGGTAGGTGGCGGTGGTTTCACTGACGCACTGGGATTGGAACCGGTTCGGGTACAGCGCCACCTGGTACCAGGTGCCGAGGTAGCGCGCCACGTCGAGTGAGGCGATGGGTTCGACCGGCGCCATGCTCTGGGCGGAAGCCGCCGCAACACTGAAGAGCAGGGCGGCGGCAAGGGAAGGGAGCTTCATGGTTTCTCTCTCATCCAGACCAAGCAGCGTTCACCGTCAAGCTGGGGCACGGTCAGTTGTTCCACGTGAAACACATCGATGGTCTTCGGAAGCTCGGCGACTTCATCGTCGGCGGTGCGCGCTTTCATGGCCACCCACACGGACTCCATGCCGACGTGGCGCCAGCTTAGCGCAACGAAGTCGGCCAACGAGGCAAACGCGCGCGAGACGATCACGTCGAACGGATCTCCCGTCAAGGCCTCGACGCGCGAGTGCACCGCGTGCAGATTCTTTAGGCCGAGTTCCCCAGCGACCTGTCGCACGAACGCTGCCTTCTTGCCGACCGCGTCGACACAGGTCACGTCGAGTTCGGGCATCAGCGCGGCGATGACCACGCCCGGCAGCCCGGCCCCGCTGCCGACATCGAGCACGCGCCGGGCTGCGCCACCGGTCCAGCGGCGCAAGGGAGCAATCACCGCAATGCTGTCGAGCAGATGCTGCACGAGCATTTGCGCCGGATCGCGCACGGCAGTCAGGTTGTAGACGCGGTTCCACTTCGCGAGCAGCGCCAGATAGGCGAGAAGTTGCGCTCGCTTCTCGTCGCTGAGAACGACATCGAGCGCAGCGGCGCCCTCGACCAGCAACTGCGGATCAGGCTGCCGCATCGAATTCGTCGGTTTGGACAGCACTGAGCGCTTTGAAGTTGCCCTTCTTCAGGTGGATCAGCAGCAGCGAGATCGCCGCCGGCGTGACGCCCGAAAGCCGAGACGCCTGGCCCAGCGTCTGCGGGCGCTGCTGGCTGAGCCGCTGCCGAACCTCGTACGACAGCGCGCTGACCTGGGCATAGTCCAGATCGTCGGGCAGCCGAAGGTGTTCGTAGTGGCCGGCGCGCAGCACGTCCTCGACCTGCTTGTCGATGTAGCCGGCGTACTTGACGCTGACCTCGAGCTGTTCGATCACGGTCGCGGCCAAGTCTGTACCGAGTTCGTCGACGAGCGCCTGCCTCGACACGCCGGCCCCGGGCCTTCCGATGGCCGCCACCGCAGCCACGGTGTCGAACCCGACCCCTGGCCGGCGCAGCAATTCGGCGAGGCTGTACTCGTGCTCGATCGCCTTGCCGAGCAGGCGCTCGGCGTCGGCGGCCGGAACCGACGCCGGCCCGACCCAGGTCAGCTTGAGGCGCTCTGTTTCACGTGAAACAGCGTCGCGCTTGCGGCAGAAGGCCGACCAGCGCGCGTCGTCGACCAGCCCGAGCGCGCGCCCGGTTTCGGTCAGGCGAAGGTCGGCATTGTCCTCGCGCAATTGCAGGCGAAACTCGGCGCGGCTGGTGAACATCCGGTACGGTTCGCTGATGCCCTTGGTGATCAGATCGTCGACGAGCACGCCGAGATAGGCTTTGTCCCGGCCTGGCGTCCACGGATCGCGCTGCTGCACTTGCAGCGCTGCGTTCAGCCCGGCGAAGAGGCCCTGTGCGGCAGCTTCTTCGTAGCCGGTCGTGCCGTTGATCTGCCCGGCGAAGAAAAGGCCGGCGATGGCGCGCGTCTCGAAGGTGGCTCGCAGCGCGCGCGGGTCGAAGTAGTCGTACTCGATCGCATAGCCCGGCCGCAAGATGTGAGCCTCTTCCAGGCCGGCGATCGAGCGCACGGCCGCCAATTGCACGTCGAACGGCAGCGAGGTCGAGATGCCGTTGGGATAGACCTCGTGCGTCGTCAGCCCTTCGGGCTCGAGGAAGATCTGGTGCGAAGTCTTGCCCGCGAAGCGATTGACCTTGTCTTCGATGCTCGGGCAGTAGCGCGGCCCGACGCCTTCGATGACGCCGGTGAACATCGGGCTGCGGTCGAAACCCGAGCGGATGATGTCGTGCGTGCGCTCGTTGGTGTGCGTGATCCAGCACGGCACTTGGCGCGGATGCTGGCTTGCGTTGCCAAGGAAGCTGAACACCGGCACCGGGTCGAGGTCGCCCGGTTGCTCGGTCAGGCGGCCAAAGTCGATGCTGCGGCCGTCGATGCGCGGTGGCGTACCGGTCTTGAGCCGCCCCTGGGGCAGCTTGAGTTCCTTGAGGCGCGCCGAGAGCGACAGTGACGGCGGATCCCCGGCGCGCCCGGCCGGGTGGTTCTGCAGCCCGACGTGGATGCGCCCGTCGAGGAAGGTCCCGGCCGTCAGCACCACGGTGCGCGAAGCGAAGCGGATGCCGGCCTGCGTCACCGCACCGACGACGCGGCCGCCTTCGACCAGGAGGTCGTCCACCGCCTGCTGGAACAGCCACAGGTGCGACTGGTTCTCGAGCCGGCGCCGGATCGCTGCCTTGTAGAGGATGCGGTCGGCCTGCGCCCGCGTGGCCCGTACCGCAGGGCCCTTGGAGCTGTTGAGGATGCGGAACTGGATGCCGGCCTCGTCGGTCGCCGCCGCCATCGCACCGCCGAGTGCATCGACCTCCTTCACCAGATGGCCCTTGCCGATCCCGCCGATCGACGGGTTGCAACTCATCTGTCCCAGCGTCTCGATGTTGTGCGTCAGCAGCAGTGTCGAGCAGCCCATGCGCGCGGCCGCCAGCGCGGCTTCGGTGCCGGCATGGCCGCCGCCGACGACGATGACGTCGAATTCCTTCGGGTAGCGCATCGGGTTGTCTTGTCGGCCAATCGTTGAACAGGTTCTAGACCTTGCAGCGCGGGCTTCGGCCTGTGTGAAGGCGTCGATTATCGTCGCCACTTGCTGAAGGGGTGCCGCGCCGGTCATGATGCAGGCGTGTCACCGAAACGCATCAATGAACCCCTGGCCTGCCGGCCGCACTGCGCTGCTTGCTGTACGGCGCCGTCGATCTCGAGCCCGATTCCGCGAATGCCGCAGGGCAAGCCCGCCGGGATCAACTGCGTACAACTCGACGAGCACCTGCGCTGCCGCCTCTTCGGCAGCCCTGAGCGGCCGGCGGTCTGCGTCGCGCTGCGGCCCACGGCGGAGATGTGCGGCGCCACCCGCGAACAGGCGATCGAATGGCTCAGCCGGCTGGAAAAGCAGACCGCTCCAGATGCAGAGGCGGACTGAGCGCGCGCCCGGTCGGGCGGGGTGTCATCGATGATTCCTATCATGTTTATAGAAGCAATTGCCTTTGCCAGTGAGCCTGCCGCACTTAGCATCTCATTCACCGCGGCCACGCCGCACCGACCGGAGAAAGCCATGTCCAACCCGATCCACAACCCCGCATCACCGACCATCAAGAATCTCGAGGCCGCCTTCGCCGGCGAGTCGATGGCGCACATCAAGTACCGCTACTTCGCCAAGCTGTGCCGCGCGATGGGCGACGAGGCCACGGCGGCCGTCTTCGAGGCCACTGCCGAGCAGGAAATCCTGCATGCCTTCGGCCACGCCGACCTCCTGTTCCCGAAAGCCAACATGACGCCGGCCAAGGCCTTGCAATTCGCGATCGAGGGCGAGACCTACGAGTACACCGAGATGTACCCGAGCTTTCGCAATGCGGCCGTCGCCGAAGGCCATTCGGCCGCGGTGGCCGAGATCGACCAGCAGATCGCGGAGTCGAAGGAACATGCCGAACTCTTCAAGGCCGTGCTCGAAAAGGCCGCCAGGCGCTTTGCCGCGCTGGCCAAGGTCGAAGAGCGCCACGCCAACCACTATCAGGCCGTTCTCGACAAGCTGAGCGCCTGAAGACCTAACTTCCAAACTGGAGCGACAATTTCATGAAAACCTATCAGTGCATCGTCTGCGGCTTCATCTACGACGAGTCGCTCGGCCTGCCCGCCGAAGGCATCGCACCCGGCACGCGCTGGGCCGACATTCCCGCCGATTGGGAGTGCCCCGACTGCGGCGTCGCGAAGGCCGACTTCGAGATGGTCGAGGTCTGATCGGCGATGGCCGATGCCTCATCGTTGCCGGTCGTCATCGTCGGTAGCGGCCTTGCCGGCTACACGATAGCGCGCGAGTTCCGCAAGCGCGACAAGCTGACGCCGCTCGTCGTCGTCAGCCGCGACCATGCGGGCTTCTACTCGAAGCCGATGCTCTCGAATGCGCTGTCCGGGCGGAAGGACGCCAGCACCTTGGTCATGAAGTCGGCCACGCAGATGGCCGACGAGTTGCCGGCAACCGTGCTGGCGCACACCGAGGTGCGGCGCATCGATACCTTTGCGCGGGTCGTGCATCTCGCGAATCGTGAGCCGCTCGCTTATCGCGACCTCGTGCTCGCCCTGGGCGCCGACGCCATACGTCTGCCACTCGAAGGCGATGGCGCTGCCGACGTGCTCTCGGTCAACGACCTCGACGACTACGTGCGCTTTGCCGACAGGCTCGACGGCGTGTCGCGGGTGGCAATTCTCGGCGCCGGGCTGATCGGCTGCGAGTTTGCGAACGACCTGCTCGCGCGCAGCATCACGCCGACGGTGATCGACCCTGCCGCCGGGCCGTTGTCGCGCCTGCTGCCGGTTGCTGCCGGCGAATGGATGCGCGCGCGGCTCGAAGCGGCGGGTGTGCGCTTTCGCTTCGGGCTTGCCGCGATCAGCGCCCTGCGCAACGCGGACGGCTATTCACTCGATCTCACGGACGGCAGCCGCGTCGAGGCCGACCTAGTGCTGTCGGCCATCGGACTGCGTCCGCGGTCTGGCCTCGCGCGCGAGGCCGGCTTGGTCGTGCAACGCGGCATCGTCGCCGACCGCCATCTCGCGACTTCGGCAGCGCATGTCTACGCGGTGGGCGACTGCGCAGAAGTCGAGGGCCACACGCTGCCTTACGTGATGCCGATCATGCAGCAGGCGCGCGCGCTCGCTGCAACGCTCAGCGGCACTCCAACCGCGGTGAGCTACGCGGCGATGCCGGTGCTCGTGAAGACGCCCGCCTGCCCGACCATCGTCTGCCCGCCGCCACTGGGCGCTGCAGGAGACTGGTCGCTGCGATCCGACGCCGACGCGCTGGAGGCTCGCTTTTGTGACGCCGACGGCACGCTACTCGGCTTCGTGCTGATGGGAAGCGCGACCGCGCAGCGGCAGGCGCTGGCGGCTCAAGTGCCTGCGCTGCTCGCCTGATTTCAGCCTTCCGCGCGGGTAGTCGCCAACGCGCGGCTGATGCGCCCGGCCAAATAGGTCCAGACGAAATGCGCCGCCGCAAGGGACGTGATCTCGGCGCGGTCGTACGCGGGCGCGACCTCGACGCAATCCATGCCGACCCAGGGCAGGTCGACCAACTGCTCGAGCAACGTGAGCACTTGGTTGCTCGTCATTCCGCCGGGCTCAGGCGTGCCCGTGCCGGGGGCGAAGGCGGGGTCCAGGCAGTCGATGTCCAGGCTCAGGTAGACGGGAGGCTGGCCGTGAGCGGCCAAGCGCTCGCGGACCTGGTGGCACAGGGGCGCCAGTTGGGCCGGACTCTCGAGGCCACGCAGGTCGCGCGAGGTGAAGATCAGCCCGCCGCGATCGCGAACATATTCGCGCGCGGCGCGCTCGCCGGACGAGCGGATGCCGATCTGCGTGAAGCAGGAATCGACGACCAGTCCTTCCTGCATTGCCTCGCGAGCCCAGGTGCCGTGGCCGCTCGGCTCGCCGAAGTGGTCGCTCCACGTGTCGCAATGGGCGTCGAAGTGCACCACTGCCAGCGGGCGGCCGAAGTGCTGGCGGTAGCGGCGCAGCAGTGGCAATGTGATCGAGTGGTCGCCGCCCAGCCAGACCATGTGGCGCTGCGCGATCAGCGGATCGACCTGCTCCGTCAGCGCGGCGCGCATCGCATCGCGGCTTGTGTTGGGCAGCACAAGATCGCCGAGGTCGGCGAGGGTGTCGGCAGGCGAAACATCGAACAGCGGATGAATGCCGTCGCACAGCGTGTGGCTTGCTTCGCGGATGGCGCGAGGGCCAAAGCGGGCCCCTGGCCGATTCGTCACCGAGCCATCCCAGCAGATGCCGGCGATGCCGTACGGCCGCTTGTCTCCGTCTGCGGGCACCTTGAGGAAGGTGGATGAAGACAGGAAGGCGAACTGGGTCATGTCTACGTGCGTTCTGGATTGCGCTGAAAAAAAGGCCCGACGATCAGCGTCATCGAGCGGCGATGCGCTCGGATCATGGAGGTCAAATCGCGAGCGGGTCGACGTCGATCGCCCAGCGCAGGATGCGCTCGTCGGCGCCGCGGCGCTCGCTGCGCAGCGCGTGCAGCTGCGGCAGCCAGGCGGCGAGCACGCGCTGCAGGACAACGCGCGAGGGCGACTCGATCAGCATCTGCATGCGTTCGACGTTGGCCACGCGCGCCACGCTGGCCGGCACCGGCGGATAGAAGGCCACGCCTTCGGTGCCCGGCTGCGTGGCGGCGATGTCGGACGCCGCTTGCAGGAAGTCGCGCGCCGCCACGGCGCTACGGGCCTCGGCGCGCAGCAGCGCAAGGTGCGAGTAGGGCGGCAGAGCGGCCATCTCGCGCTCCTTCAACTGGCTGGCCGCGAAGGCCGCGAAGTCGTGTTTGCACAGCGCGGTGTAAAGCGCGTGCCGCGGGTGCCAGGTCTGCACCCACATCTCGCTGCGAGCGGACTGCTCGGCGTCGCGTCCGGCGCGTCCTGCCGCCTGCAGCAACAGCGCGAACAGACGCTCGGGAGCGCGAAAGTCGCTGCTGAAGAGTGCGCTGTCCGGGTTGACCGCGGCGACCAGCGTGATGCGGCGAAAGTCGTGCCCTTTGGCGATCATCTGCGTGCCTACCAGCACGTCGACCTCGCCGGCGTGCACCGCGCCGAGCTGCGCCTGCAGCGAGCCTTTGAGGCGCGTGCTGTCGGCGTCGATGCGCGCGACGCGGGCCTCGGGAAGCACCTGTGCCAGCTGCTCTTCGAGACGCTCGGTGCCGCGCCCGATCGGTGCGATGTCAGCGTTGCCGCAATCCGGGCAGGCGCGCGGCACGGCCTGCGCGTAGCCGCAATGGTGGCAGCGCAGCGAGCGGTCGAGCTTATGGAAGACGCGCCAGGCGCTGCAATGCGGGCAGGCGCTCTTCCAACCGCATGCGCCGCAATGCAGGACCGGCGCGTAGCCGCGGCGATTGAGAAAGACGAGGCTTTGTTCGCCGCGCTCGAGCCGTTGCTGCAAGGCCGCCACGAGCTGCGGCGACAGCGCCTGCTGCGCGCCGCCACGCGGCACCTGGTTCATGTCGATCAGGCGCACCTTCGGCAGTGCGCCGCCGCCGATGCGCGACGGCATCGCAAGGCGCGTGTAGCGTCCTTCCTCGGCGCGCTTCCAGCTCTCGAGCGACGGCGTCGCCGAGCCGAGCAGCACCGTTGCATGTTCGAGCCGGCCGCGGTAGACCGCCAGGTCGCGTGCCGAATAGCGGGCACCTTCCTGCTGCTTGTACGACGGGTCGTGCTCCTCGTCGACAACGATCAGCCCGAGCCGCGGCAGCGAAGCAAACACCGCGAGCCGTGTACCGAGCACCAGATCCGCGAGCCCCAGATGCGCGGCCAGCCAGTGGCGCAAACGCTGCGTCGGCGTGAGGCCGCTGTGCAGCGAGACCGTGCGCCGGGCGCCGAACCGCTGCGCAAAGCGCGCTTCAAGCTGCGGCGTGAGGTTGATCTCGGGCACCAGCACCAGCACCTGGTGGCCGCTGGCCAGCACCTGCTCGGCGATGCGCAGGTAAACCTCGGTCTTGCCACTGCCTGTTGCACCGTGGAGCAACACGACGGGCTTGGTCTGGGAGTCCATCAGCTCGCCGAGTGCTGCCAGCACCTGCGCTTGTTCGGCGCTCGGCGACGGCATCTCGCGGCGTTCGGCAGCTGGCTCGTCACCCGCAAGGGCCTTGCAAAGCCGACCGATGCGGCGCTGCAACTGCGCGTCGTCGAGCTTGCGCAACTCGGGGGGGAGCACCGAGAGCGCGACCTCGCCCACGCTGCGCTGGTAGTAGGCGGCTGTGAAGCTGACCAACTCGCACCATGTCGGTGACAGAGGGGGCAGCGAATGAAAGACTTGCTGCACTGCACGCAGCGCTGCGGCTGGCGCATCGCTTGGCTCGGCTGCAGGCCACACCAAGCCGGGAACCTCTCGCTTGCCTAGCGGCACACGCACCAAGGTGCCCGGCGCGAGCGGGCACTCACTGGTGTAATCCAGCGACGCTATCAGTCCGCTGTGCTGTGGCGCGTCGACGGCCACCTGGACGCGCAGTTCAGCCATCGACGGCAGCCAGCGAGTTACGCGCCAAAACTCCAGGTTCCTTCAAACAATGCTGCTAAGTCCATGATTTGACGTACTTTTTGAAACCATCCACGCACCCTGTGGATAACTTTGTGGGAAACCTGCGCTCAGGTGAGCCAAGTGCTTGATCCACGGGCCTCGCAGCGATCTTGCCCGATTTCGCAACAATGCGAAACAATCCAATGAAATCAATGACTTGCACGTCAACTTGCGGCTTGCCATGGTGCAACGCGGAAAATTCCACCAACAAGTATCCAAATCTGAAATTTGGGGATAAGTCAAGTACCGAAGGCAATATTTCACGATTTTCGACAGCGAATTTTCAGCCAAGGGGCACCGGGAAAACACTGGCACCGGCGCCGGCCTGACGGGACGGCGGGGCGCTCAACCCGAGGCTGTATGCGGGCTTCGCAGCGCTCGCGAGTGCGAATGCACGGCATCGACCAATGCGGCAACGTTCTCCAGCGGGGTGTGCTGATTGATGCCGTGGCCCAAGTTGAAGACATGCCCATCCCAGGTGCCGTCGCTCCGCTGCGGAGGGCCGAAGCTGTCGAGCGCGGCGATGGCTTCGCGTGCCACGACCTCGGGTGTTGCGAACAGCACCGCCGGGTCGAGATTGCCTTGCAAGGCCACGCGATCACCAACCCGCGCACGAGCCTGGCCGAGGTTCACCGTCCAGTCCAGGCCGATCACGTCTGCGCCGCAATCGGCAAGCTCATCCAGCCACGGGCCGCCGCCTTTCGTGAAGACGATGCAGGGCACGCGCTTGCCGTCCTTCTCGCGCTGCAGCGCGGCCACGACACGGCGCGTGTAGTCGAGGCTGAAGCGCTGGAAGGCGCCGTCGGCGAGCACGCCACCCCAGGAGTCGAACACCATCACGGCCTGTGCGCCGGCGTCGATCTGCGCGTTCAGGTAAGCAGACACTGCGGCGGCGTTGACTTCCAGAATGCGGTGCATCAAGTCCGGCCGGCTGTAGAGCATGGTCTTGACCAGGCGGTAGTCGTCCGAGCCACCGCCTTCGACCATGTAGCAGGCCAGCGTCCACGGGCTGCCCGAGAAACCGATCAGCGGCACGCGGCCGTTCAACGCCTTTCGAATCGACGTCACGGCGTCGAACACATAGCGCAGCTTGTTGAGGTCGGGCACCGCCAAGGCCTTGACGGCCGCCTCGTCGCGCACCGGATGCGCGAAGCGCGGCCCTTCACCGGCGCCGAAGCTCAGGCCTAGGCCCATTGCGTCGGGAACGGTGAGGATGTCCGAGAACAGGATTGCGGCATCGATCGCATAGCGATCCAGCGGCTGCAGGGTCACTTCGGTGGCATAGGCCACGTTGGTCGCCAGGCCCATGAAGCTGTTGCCGGCCTTGACGCGCGTGGCCTTGTACTCGGGTAGATAGCGGCCGGCCTGACGCATCAGCCAGACCGGCGTGTAGTCGGTCGGTTGGCGCAGGCAGGCACGCAGGAAGGTGTCGTTCTGAAGAGGTGCAGTCATGGATTCATTGTCGCAAACTCCCGCGAGCAGTTAGGGCTATGCGGCGTGCGCTGACGCGAGCTCGCGTTAGATTCGCGGCGCGCCGTGTCCGAAGCGGCGCGACTTCCACTACGATAGCTTGCCCGCGTGGACTTGAATGCGCCACCCAGTCCCCATGTTCCCTACGCTGGCAGCGACCGCTGCGCAACCCTGGAGGATTCTCATGTCTCGAACCCGTTGGCACTGGCTCCTGGCCCTCATCGCTGCGCTCTCGCTGAGCGGCTGCGGATACAACGACTTCCAACGCCTCGACGAACAGGTCAAGGCATCGTGGTCCGAGGTGCTGAACCAATACCAGCGCCGCGCCGACCTGATCCCGAACATCGTCGCCACCGTCAAGGGCGAAGCCGGTTTCGAGCAGGACACGCTGACCAAGGTGATCGAGGCCCGCTCGCGCGCGACCAGCATCAACGCGACACCTGAACTCGTCAACAACCCCGAAGCGTTCGAGAAGTTCCAGAAGGCGCAGGGCGAACTCACCGGTGCTTTGAGCCGCCTGATGGTGGTGGCCGAGCAGTACCCGACGCTCAAGGCCAACCAGGCCTTCCAGGATCTGCGAGTGCAACTCGAAGGCACGGAGAACCGCATCACCGTCGCCCGCAACCGCTACATCAAGACGGTGGCCGACTACAACGTGCTGGCGCGCAGCTTCCCGACCAACCTGACGGCAATGATCTTCAGCTACAGCCCGAAGCCGAACTTCACGGTTCAGAACGAGGCCCAGATCTCGGTGCCGCCGACGGTGAGCTTCGACAAGGCGGCGTCGAAGTAGCGCCGACTCGACCATGCTGCGCTGGCTCGCTGCGCTGCTGTGCTCGCTGACGTTGGCTGTCGGCGCGTCAGCGCAGGACGTGCAGCCGGTGCCGCTGCTGGCCGGCCGCGTGATCGACCAGACCGGCACGCTCAGCACTGCGCAGCGCCAGGCGCTGGACACCCAACTGGCCGACGTCGAGCGCGCGCGTGGCTCGCAGATCGTCGTGCTGATGATCGCGAGCACGCAGCCCGAAGACATCGCGGCCTACGCGCGGCGCGTTGCAGACACGTGGAAGATCGGTCGCCGCCAGGTCGGCGACGGCGTGCTGATCGTCGTCGCAAAGAACGACCGCCGCGTGCGCATCGAGGTCGCCAAGGCGCTCGAAGGCGCGATTCCCGATCTGGCTGCCAGCCGCATCATCAGCGAGCGCATCACGCCGGCATTCAAGGCCGGTGACTATGCCGGCGGCCTGAGCGCGGCCGTCGATCGACTCGCCGAGCGCATCGGCACCGAGGGGCTGCCTGAGCCGCAAGCGCCGAGCGCGCGCGGTGCGACGAGCCAGGGCTTCGACTGGGAGCACCTGTCGATCTTCATCTTCCTCGGCGTGCCCATCGTCGGCGCGGTGCTGACCGGTCTGCTCGGTCGCAAGGTCGGCGCACTGGCCACTGGCGGTGTCGTCGGCGGGGTCGGCTGGTGGCTCACCGCGAGCCTGCTCATCGGCGGCCTCGCGGCCGTCGCGTCGCTCGTGCTCGTCGGCGTGATGGGGATAGGCAGCCGCCCGGGAAGCGGCCGCGGCGGTTTCGGTGGTGAGGGCCCGACGATCTGGGGCGGTGGTGGCGGTGGCTGGGGTGGCGGCGGAGGCGGGGGGGGTGGTTTCAGCTCTGGCGGTGGCGGCGACTTCGGCGGCGGCGGCGCCTCGGGGAGTTGGTGAGCATGAACCGTTGGCTGCGCATCCTCAAGCACCGCTGGCTCGACGAAGGCGACGCCCGGCGCGCGCTCGGCAACGCCGCGCTCGGCCGGCTGCGCGACCGTGTGGCGGCGAGTGAATCAACGCACAGCGGCGAAATTCGCGTTTGCGTCGAGGCCGGCCTGCCGCTGTCGTATCTCTGGCGCGACGCGACGGCGCGCGAGCGCGCGGTGACGCAGTTCGGCAAGCTGCGCGTCTGGGACACTGAACACAACAACGGCGTGCTGATCTACCTCTTGCTCGCCGAGCGCCGCATCGAGATCGTCGCCGATCGCGGGCTGAGCCGACACGTGGGCGCAGCGCAATGGCAGGCCGTTGCGCACGGCATGAGCAGCGCGTTTCGCGATGGGCGGTTCGAGGACGGGTTGATCTCGGCGATCGATGCCGTGACGGCGTCGCTGCAAGAGCATTTCCCGCTGGCGCCCGGCGAGACCAACCCCAACGAGTTGCCCGACACGCCCGTGCTTCGTTGACAGGCCGGACCGCATGCAAGGCCAGCACTTCACCGCCGATCTATCCGGCTGCCCGGCGGACCCTCCCACGATGACCGACCCACAGGCGCTGCGCACGCTGTGCCTGCAAGCCGTCCGCACCTGCGGCTTGACGCCCGTGGGCGAACTGTTCCACGCCTTTCCGCCGCCGGGCGGCGTGACCGGCGTCGTGCTGCTCGCCGAATCGCACCTGGCTGTGCATACCTGGCCCGAGCGCGGTGCGGTGACGCTGGACGCCTACGTCTGCAACCTCGGGGCCGATAACTCGGCGGCTGCGCTGCAGCTGGTCGAGCAGTTGATCGAAGCGTTCAGCCCGCAGCGCGTGCAACGCCAGCGCCTTCAACGCGGTGAGGGCACAGGAGCCTAACTCCGAAACCGCTTGGCAGCAGCGCTGCCTGCCGCGTCGCCGAGCGTGAAGGCCTCTTCGAAGACCGAGTAGCCCGCCAGATCGCTGTGCGCAAAGTACAACCTTGCGCCCGCTTCGGGCTCCGCGAGTGCGCGCAGCGCTGCGCTGCCGCGAACGCCCGGCGCCGGGATCGCCATCGCATGGCCGTAGCGCATCAGGTCGGCGCGCACGACCTTGGCCGGCAGGTCGGGGTGGGCGCGCGCCAGATCGTCGACAACTCGGCGCGGCCAAGCTTCCCAAGGCTCCGTCAACAAGGCCTGGCGATTGCGAGCCAGCGCCGCAGCATCGCGTTCGCCGAGCGCCCAGTAGGCCGTCAGCACCGTCGGGCCGGCGACGGGGCGCAGGCTCTGGTGCATGGCGTCGACGTAGCCCAGCGCATAGCGGCCCGCGCGGTCTGAATCGCCGGGGTCGTAGAGCACGTTGTCCCACGACGGCGCCGCGCCCGGTTTGTCGGTGAGCGGCGCGCGCAGGTGCAGGTTGGCCACCAGCCACGGCGCGTGCGGCACCTGCGCGGCGGCATCGACGAGCGCTGCAGGCGGCTGCGCGACCACGCGCACTGCGACGTGCAGCGGCAACGCCAGCACCACCTGCTGCGCGAGCCAGTGCTCGCTTCTTTGCGCGGAAGCGCTCCAGACATCGAGCTCGACTTCGTGACGGTTGACCTGCACGCGTTGCACCAGCAGGCCGGAATGCAGGCGCTCGCCGAGCGGCGCCGACAGCTTGCGCGTGATCCAGGCGTTGCCCTCCGGCCAGGTGAAGACGGCGTCGCGCTCGGCGCTTTCGTCGCCCGGCGCATGAAAGCCGTGCCGGCTCGCGAAGTAGTGCAATCCGGCCCAGGCCGAGACGACGTCGCTGCCTGCGCCATAGTCGTCGCGGCAGGCGTAGTCGAGGTACCAGCGCAGCCCGCTGTCGGTCAGACCTTGGGCGGCAAGCCAGGCCGCGAAGGTCATTGCGTCCAGCGCGGCGTGGCCGCCAGTCCAGGCGGCGCGGCGGGTCGGCAGTGCGAACCCGAGCTTGCGCGAGGCCTCCGCGACGAGGTCGGCGAAGCGCCGGTACTGCTGCTCGCGCACCGATCCACGTTCTGCCGGCGGAAGCAGGCCGTCGATCCACTGCCCGGCCATCCACAGGCGTTCCTGCGGGCTGTGGCACAGGTGGCGCTCGTCGGCCACCGTGCGCCCGAACTGGTTGCGCAGCAGGCCCCATTCGTGCAGCAACTCGGACACCTCGTGGGCATCGGGCCCCGGCAGCGGAAGATAGTGCGCGCCGAGCGGACACGCCATGCCGGCCATGCGGTGTCCGCGCGCATTGCCGCCGGCTTCGTCCTCGAGTTCGAAGAGTTGAACGTCGTCGATGCCGGCGCGCTGCAGCGCTCGCGCCGCGGCAAGGCCGGCGACGCCGCCGCCGACGATCGCAACCGCACAGCGTTTGGTGACCGAAGGCGCAGCCGGAGCGGCGGGCTTGCGCAGCAGGTGTCCACGCTCGTGCGACGCGCCGACCCAAGCGCCGTCGTAGCTCGCCGCTGCGCCGCCGCGGCAGGCCGCGAGTGCGAGTGGCGCCAGCAGCGCCGCGCGGCGGGTGAGCCCCAGGTTCAACCTACAAACCGCAGTTGGACGCGCCCGAGTGGGCCGTGATGCGACGAGCTGGCAAGGCGCGACGACGCTGCGGGCTCATGCCCGCGAGGAGGAGCAACGCGGCCAGCGCGTCGCAGCGCGGCTCAATCGGGTGCGTAGCGCTCTCACCCAGACGGTGAGGGTGCGCGTGGGCCCAAATGTCAGTGTTCATGCGCTGTCGCCAGCAAAGGAAAGCGGTCAACTGCGGTTTGTAGGTTCAATGGTGAACGCGGCCCCATTCGTCCTCGAACACCTGCACCAGCACCTGGTTCGACAAGCGGTTGGCCTCGGCCGGAACGCGCTCCATGTCGGGCGGGAATTGCAGCAGTGCCGGCAGACCGGCAACGGTCAGAAAGCGCAGCCCGGCGGGCAGTTCCTGCGGCTGCCGCCACGGCCTCCGGCTGGCAATGACGAAGCCCCATTCGCCGAAGCTCGGCACATGGGCGTGGTAGGGCGTTGCGATCAGTCCCACGGCTTCTACGGTCGCGACGACGGTCCAGAAGCTGCGCCGCGCGACCAGCGGCGAAGTGGTCTGCACAACCGCATAGCCGCTCGCCGACAGGTGGCGATCGACGAGCGCGTAGAAGCTCGTCGTGTACAGCTTGCCGAGCGAGAAGTTGCTCGGGTCGGGAAAGTCGATGACGATCACGTCGAACACTTCGTCATGACCTTCGAGCCAGGTGAAGGCGTCGGTGTTGACGACCTTGACCTTGGGCGATGCAAAGGCGTCGCCGTTCAAGCGCCGCAGCACGGGCTCGCGGGCGAAGAGGCTGTTGATATGCGGGTCGAGCTCGACCAGCGTGATGTGCTCGACGCTCGGGTACTTGAGCACTTCGCGCAGCGCCATGCCGTCGCCGCCGCCGAGGATGGCGATGCGCTTGGGCGCACCCTGCGCCGCCATTGCCGGGTGCACCAGGGCTTCGTGGTAGCGGTACTCGTCACGGCTGTCGAACTGCAGGTTGCTGTTGAGGAACAGACGCACGCCGCCCGACGCGCCGGCGGTCACGACCACGCGCTGGTAGTCGCTGCTCGCGGCGTGCACGATGCGCTCGCCGTAGAAGCGGTCTTCGGCCCAGGTGGTCAGGCCGTCCGCGGCCAGTGCCGCGGCGCACAGTGCGCCGACCACGGCCAGGCAAGCCACCGCGTGCGCGCGCACGTTGCGAAGCTCGGCCCGGAACAGCCACAGCGCCCAGGCCGCGACGGCCGCGTTCATCAGTCCGAAGACGACGCCGGTGCGGATCAGCCCCAGGTGCGGCAACAACAGCAACGGAAAGGCCACCGCCACCGCGAGCGCGCCAAGATAGTCGAAGGTGAGCACTTGCGAGACGAGTTCGCCGAGCTGCCAGCGGCTGCGGAAGTGCGCCTTCAGAATGCGCATCACGAGCGGGATCTCGATCCCCACCAGCGTGCCCACCAGCATCACCATCGCATAGAGCAGCACGCGAAACGGCACGAGTGTCGCCGTGTCGTGGAGCAGATTGTGGGCGACGAAGAGTGCCGCCGGCATCAGCCCGCCGACCAGGCCGACAAGCAGTTCGACGCGCAGAAAGGTGGCCACCAGTTGCCTCTCGACGAAGCGGCTGAGATACGAGCCGACGCCGAGCGCGAACAGATAGACGCCGATGACAGTGCTGAACTGCAGCACCGAATCGCCGAGCAGCCAACTCGCCAGCGCGCCCGCAGCGAGCTCGTAGAGCAGCCCGCAGGCCGCGACGACGAACACCGAAGCGAGCAGCGCCACTTCGGCCGGCGCGATGCTCGGCCGGGCTGCGGCGGCTGCCGAAGCAGGCGGCACGGGCGTCACGCCATTAGCCGTGAACGGCCGCCGCGATGATCAGCCCGATCGCGATGCACATCGAGCCGACGACGATGGCCAGCGCGACATTCTTCTTCTCGACGATCTCGGCCCACAGCTGGTAGGGCGTGAGCTTGTCGATGATGACGAAGCAGAGCCAGAACACGCCGACGCCCATCAGCGCGAACAGCAACGAGCCTATGAACACGCCGGGTTTCAACCATTCGATGCCCATCATGAGGAACTCCTTTCGTTGACCAACTACTTGTGGCCGCCACCACCGCCGAAGCCGCCGTAGGATCCGCCGCCGCTGCGCGCTACGTACCCACCGCCCGATCCCGAGCGACGGCATTGCTGGTAGGCGTCGCTCCGCTCGCCGAACGTGGTACGCAGATCGTCGCATTCGTCGCGGCTGCAGCTCCTTAGCATCATCACGAGGAAGAAGATCGCCAACACCGCGACGAACAGATTCCTGACCAGCGAATGGCCACCGCCGCTGATCGGCGAGCTGTCTCGGGCCAGTGCGGCGCTGCGCTCCTCCGGTAGATGGAAGGCCCTCGCGATGACGCTCGCGTCCAGCGTCTCGCCGGCCGACCAGGTGATCTCCTGCCCGGCGTGCTCGCGGTTCAGGCGCTTCTTGCCCGACGCGAAGTCGGTGTTGAACGTGCGCTCGCCGCGTTCGAGGCGCCAGTAGAACTCGCCCAGCACATAGGTGATCGCGCCGGTGTAGCTGTAGAGCTTGCGGTAGCTGTCGCCGCGCCACAGGGCGCCGTCCCCGCGCACGCTGGGCGCGCCCGTGATAGTCGCCGTCCAGCTCCAGCCGTCCTCGGCATCGACCAGAAACGCGAAGCCCTCGCCGCGGTGGTAGAGCAGGTACTCGCGCCAAAACACGCGTTCGTCATCGGGGTCGTCGGGGATTTCGCAGCGCTCGACATAGCCGACGATCTGCCACGGCTTGGTCGGCCCGCCAAGCGCCAGCGATGCCGTGCTCCCGAGCGCGAGCTGCGGCTCGCCGCCTGGCGCCTGCGCGTTGTCCTGCGCGTAATGCGCGAGGTCGCCGCCGACGCCTCGCGAGACGTCGACCACCGCATGGCACTGCGCGCAGGCGATCGACAGCGTCGTGCTGAGCTTGATCTCGAGCGCGGCGCCGCAGCTCGGGCACTCGGCGCCGCGTGCGCTCAGCGTCTTCTCGCTCGCCTCGCGCAAGCCGGTGAGCGCGAGGTCGGCCAGATCGACCCCGGTGCCGATCGACCAGCGCACGCCGGGCGCGTCCGAGTCGTCGAGGGTGGCCACTTCGTCCTGCGTGCTCCGCAGGTCGGCGACGGTGAATTCGTCCTTCAGGTTCGGCGCCGACGGCAACTCGCCCTCGGCCGCCGCGATGCGGGTGCGGGCCACCGAAGCCACCTGCCAGGCGCGTCCGTCGAGCGCCAGCCCCTGCCCTGCGCGCAGCGTGGCGGCGCGCGGCGCCAGCGCCGGCGGCGGCGCGTCGAAAGCCATCACATAACGGCCATTGTCCTCCGACAGCCAACCGCTCTTGCCGCCGTCGAAGAGCGCGTGCCATTCGTTCCAGCTGCCGCCTTCATAGCGCAGTTGCAGGCGCCCGATCAGCGTGAAGGCAACGCCCTGGTGGTGCCCGGCCGCGCCGAGCTGCAGCGGCGTGTGGTCGTCGAACAGCTCGGCCGATTGGCCGATGCGGCGCAGCGCCTCGCCATCGCGTGCGAGCGTGCTGCGGCAGAAGGAGCAGACGGCGATCGGCGATGCCGCCGAGGCGAAGGCGACCGGCGCCCCGCAGTTGGGGCAGGCTGCGCGCCAGCCACGCTGCGGAGAAGCTGGCGTGGCCAAGGTTCAGAGACTGAGAGTTTTTCGGGCGTGCCCGAGCAGCGCGCCAAAAGGCGGCCGATCTAGGCGCAAAGCACAGCCATAGCCCCCGCTATGGCGAGCATTTGCAACGACGAGCGGATGCCTTTTGGCGTGATAAGCGGGCATGATCGAGAGACTCTCAGCCTCTTGTCTCTCAGACGAGCTTCTTCAGCAACTCGGCCTTCTTCGCGCTGAATTCCTCGTCGGTGAGGATGCCCTTGGCTTTGAGCTCGCCCAGCTTTTCGAGCAAGCCCATCACGTCGTCGGCGCGTACGCCTTCCACGGCGGGCTGGGCCTCACCAGCGGTGGCCTGCAGGCCCTTCTGCAGGTTCTGCGCAAGCACCTGTCCGAGCGCGACACCGGCGCCGAGACCGATCGCATCGCCGGCCACGCTGCCGCCGCTGCCCGCGCCTTCGGCGAGCTTGGGGATCGCCTGCGCGGTCTGGTACTGCATGAACTTGCCCATGTCGTTGCCGACCATGCCCATGCCGATCTTCTGGTCGAGCACCTTCTGCAGGTCCTCGGGCAGCGAGACGTTCTGCACCGTCACCGTCTCGAGCGCGAGGCCGATCTTCGCGAACTCGGGCGCCGTCGCTTCGCGCAACTGCTTGGCGAACTCGACCTGGTTGGCCGCGAGATCGAGGAACGGAATGCCCGCCGAGGCCACCGCGTCGCTGATGTGCTGCAGCATCAGCGCGCGCAACTGGCCGTCGAGGTCGACCACGGTGTAGGCCGCGCGCGTGCCCGAGATCTCGGTGTGAAAGAGCTTGGGGTCGGCGATGCGGTAGGCGTAGTTGCCGAAGGCGCGCAGGCGCACGGCGCCGAAGTCCTTGTCGCGTATCGTCACCGGCTGCGTCGTGCCCCAGCGCTGGTCGACCTGCTGGCGCGTGCTGAAGAAGTAGACGTCGCTCTTGAACGGGCTCTGAAACAGCTTGTCCCAGTTCTTCAGATAGGTCAGGACAGGCAGCGTCTGCGTCGTCAGCGTGTAGCGGCCGGGGCCGAAGACATCGGCCACCTTGCCCTCGTTGACGAATACCGTCATCTGCGATTCGCGCACCGTCAGCGAGCCGCCGTACTGGATCTCGCGGTCGGCGATCGGGTAGCGCCAGGCCAGTACGCCATCGCCGTCCTCGACCCACTCGAGGATGTCGATGAACTGTTTCTTGATGAAGTTCATCAGCGCCATGTCAGCCCTCCAACGCCCGCGACTCGGCAGGCGCGGGCAGATGATAAAGCTACAGTCGGCGCACGATCACGCTGCCCACCGAGTAGCCGGCGCCGAACGAGCAGATGACGCCGACTTCGCCCGGCACCAGATCGGCGCTGTGCGAATGAAAGGCGATGATCGAACCCGCAGATGCGGTGTTGGCGTATTCGCCCAGGATCAGCGGCGCGATGTCGGCGTCCACGTCGCGGCCGAGCAGCTTCCGGAGCACGAACTGGTTCATGCCCTGGTTGGCCTGGTGCAGCCAGTAGCGCCGAACCTGCGTCGGCGTGAGGCCCAGCGCGGCGAGATGGCTTTCGATGTGCGCCGCGGCCAGCGGCACGACTTCCTTGAAGACCTTGCGGCCCTCCTGGCGGAAGGTCTTGTCGCGCGCATCGGGGTCGGTGTCCTCGCAGCGATTGAGGAAGCCGAAGTTGTTGCGGATGTTGTTCGAGAACTGCGTCGCCAGCCGGGTGCCGAGGATCTCCCAGCGCTGCGGCGCGGCGGCCGTGTCCTCGCGCTCGACGATCACCGCGGTGCAGACGTCGCCGAAGATGAAGTGGCAATCGCGGTCGCGCCATTCGAGGTGGGCCGACGTGATCTCGGGGTTGACGACCAGCACGCAGCGCGCGCTGCCCGCGCGCACGGCGTTGGCCGCTTGCTCGATCGCGAAGGTGGCCGACGAGCAGGCCACGTTCATGTCGAAGCCGTAGCCACCGGCGCCGATCGCCTGCTGGATCTCGACCGCCATCGCCGGGTAGGCGCGTTGCATGTTGGCGGCGGCGCAGAGCACGGCATCGACATCCTCGCCGCGCTTGCCGGCGGCGGCCAGCGCCTGGCGTGCCGCCGCCTGCGCGATCTCGCCCATCACCGACAACTCGTCGTCGGCGCGCGGTGCAATGCGCGGCCGCATGCGTTCGGGGTCGAGCACGCCCGACTTGTCGATCACGTAGCGCTGCTTGATGCCCGACGCCTTCTCGATGAACTCGACGCTGGAGTCGACCATCGCCTCGACCTCGCCGGCCGCGATGCGCGCCGCGTTGCGCGCGTTGAAGCGTTTCGCGTAGGCGTTGAAGGACTCGACCAACTCGGCGTTGGTGATGATCTGGGCCGGCCGGTAGAGGCCGGTTCCGCTGATGACGATGCGTGGCATGGGTGATCTCAACCTGAGGCGTGCAACACGGATTTCAGTCTAGCGCCGCAGCCGCTTCAGGGCATCGGCGCTGACCCTTGCGCGCAGACAAAAACGCCCGCTGGAGGGCGGGCGTTCGGCTCGGCGCACGGCAAGGGGCAAGCAGTGCGCCTATTTCTTGCGGAACTTGCGCAGCGCGGCGATCTGCGCGGCCATCGTGGCGAACTCGCTCTGCGCCTTCGCGAGGTCGATGTCGCTGCTGGCGTTGCGCATCGCTTCCTCGGCCAGCTTGCGCGCTTCGATGGCCTTGGCTTCGTCGAGGTCGTGGCCGCGGATCGCGGTATCGGCGAGCACCGTCACCGTTCCCGGCTGGACTTCGAGGATGCCGCCGGCGACGAAGACGAACTCTTCCTCGCCGCTGGCTGTTCCGTCCGGATTGGCGCGCAGGATGCGCACTGCGCCCGGCTTGATGCGCGTGATCAGCGGTGTGTGACGCGGCAGGATACCGAGTTCGCCGTTCTCTCCAGGCAAAGCCACGAACGTGGCCTCGCCGGAGAAGATGCTATTTTCTGTCGACACGACGTCGACATGAATGGTGGCCATGGCGGATCCTTAGTTGGTCGTCTTCGCCTTCTCGAAGGCCTCGTCAATCGTGCCGACCATGTAGAAGGCCTGCTCGGGCAGCGCGTCGCATTCGCCTTCGATGATCATCTTGAAGCCGCGAATCGTTTCCTTCAGCGGCACGTACTTGCCCGCCGTTCCGGTGAAGACTTCAGCCACGTGGAAAGGCTGGCTCAGGAAGCGCTGGATCTTGCGCGCGCGGCTCACGGCGAGCTTGTCTTCCGGGCTCAACTCGTCCATGCCCATAATCGCGATGATGTCGCGCAGTTCCTTGTAGCGCTGCAGCGTTCCCTGCACGGCGCGGGTCGTGTTGTAGTGATCCTCGCCGACCACGTTCGGGTCGACCTGGCGCGAGGTCGAGTCCAGCGGGTCCACCGCCGGGTAGATGCCGAGCGAGGCGATGTCGCGCGACAGCACCACGGTGGCGTCGAGGTGGGCGAAGGTCGTCGCCGGTGACGGGTCGGTCAAGTCGTCCGCCGGCACGTAGACGGCCTGGACCGAGGTGATCGAGCCCACCTTGGTCGACGTGATGCGCTCCTGCAGGCGGCCCATTTCCTCGGCCAGCGTCGGCTGGTAGCCCACTGCCGACGGCATGCGGCCCAGCAGCGCCGACACCTCGTTACCGGCGAGCGTGAAGCGGTAGATGTTGTCGATGAAGAGCAGCACGTCCTTGCCTTCGTCGCGGAACGATTCGGCGATCGTCAGGCCGGTCAGCGCGACGCGCAGGCGGTTGCCGGGCGGTTCGTTCATCTGGCCGTAGACCATCGCCACCTTCGACTCGCTGGGGTTGTCCTTGTTGACGACGCCCGACTCGATCATCTCGTTGTAGAAATCGTTGCCCTCGCGCGTGCGCTCGCCCACACCGGTAAACACCGACAGGCCCGCGTGCCCCGTCGCGATGTTGTTGATCAGCTCCATCATGTTGACGGTCTTGCCGACGCCGGCGCCGCCGAACAGGCCCACCTTGCCGCCCTTGGCGAACGGGCAGATCAGGTCGATCACCTTGATGCCGGTTTCCAGCAATTCCTGCGACGGCGAAAGCTCGTCGTAGACCGGCGCCTTGCGGTGGATGGGCATCGACAACTCGGCATCGACCGGGCCGCGCTCGTCGATCGGGTTGCCGAGCACGTCCATGATGCGGCCGAGCGTGGCCGTGCCCACCGGCACCGTGATCGGGTTGCCGGTGTTGCTGACCATCAGGCCGCGACGCAGGCCGTCGGACGACCCGAGCGCGATGGTGCGCACGACGCCGTCGCCAAGCTGCTGCTGGACTTCCAGCGTCAGCGCCGAGCCCTCCAGCTTGAGTGCGTCGAAGACGTGGGGCATCTGGTCGCGCGGGAACTCGACGTCCACCACCGCGCCGATGCATTGAACGATCTTGCCATGTGCCATTTTCTGAAGTCCTTCAAACGGTATTCAATGTCTTGTGACGGGGTCAGCAGCCCACGATTTGGTTCCGGCCGTTCGCGTTGCTCACCTAGCTTTCGCTACGCGTACGTTAGCCTTCATCGAATCGTGGTCGTCGCATCAGCCGCTGATGGCTGCTGCGCCGCCCACGATTTCAGAGAGTTCCGTCGTGATCGCTGCCTGGCGGGTCTTGTTGTAGATGAGCTGGAACTCGGCGATGAGGCCGCTGGCGTTGTCAGTGGCAGCCTTCATCGCCACCCTGCGCGCCGCCTGTTCAGAGGCCATGTTTTCGGCCACCGCCTGGTAGACCAGCGCCTCGAGGTAGCGCATGAGCAGCGCGTCGATCACGCTCGGGGCGTCGGGCTCGTAGATGTAGTCCCAGTCGTATTGCGCCTTCTCGCTCGCCGATTGTGTCAAGCGTTCGCCGGTGAGCGGCAGCAGTTGCTCGATCATCGGCTGCTGCGACATCGTGTTGATGAACTTCGTGTAGCACAGGTGAACGGAATCGATTTCACCGTCGATAAAGGCGTCGAGCATCACCTTGACCGGGCCGAAAATCTTGTCCATCGGCGGCGCGTCACCCAGTTGCCCCGCGAAGCTCATCACGCGGGCATTGATGCGCGTCAAGAAGGCGTAACCCTTGTTGCCGAGCGCCACGGTGTGCACCTTGCCACCGGCCTGCTGAACCTCGCCCATGCGCGTCGTCACGGCACGAAGCAGGTTGGTGTTCAAACCACCGCACAGCCCCTTGTCGGAGGTGACGACGATGAAACCGATGTTCTTCGGCGCCTCGACCTTGCGCATGTACGCAGAGCGGTACTCCGGGTTCGCCCGCGACAGGTTGGCCGCAATATTGCGGATCTTGTCGGCATACGGCCGAGCCGCGCTCATCCGGGCCTGCACCTTGCGCATCTTCGACGCCGCGATCATCTCCATGGCCTTGGTGATCTTCTTCGTACTCTCGAAGCTCTTGATCTTGTCGCGCAGTTCCTTGCCGGCCGCCATGACGTGTCTCCTTAGGCGAACGACTTCTTGAACTCAGTCAACGCGCCGGTGAGTTCTTCCTCGGCGGGCTTATCCATCGCCTTGTCGCTCTCGAGCTTGGCCAGCAATGCGGCGTGGCTGGACCTCAGGTGCTGGTGCAGGCCGTGTTCGAAGGCAAGCACCTTCTTCAAGTCCACGTCGTCGACGAAGCCCTTGTTGACGGCGAAAAGTGTCGCGGCCATCAGGCTGATCGGTAGCGGCGAGTACTGCGGCTGCTTGAGCAGCTCGGTCACGCGCGCGCCGCGGTCGAGCTGCTTGCGGGTCGCCGCGTCCAGGTCGGAGGCGAACTGCGCGAACGCGGCCAACTCGCGGTACTGCGCCAGGTCGGTACGGATGCCGCCCGACAGGCTCTTGATCAGCTTGGTCTGCGCCGCGCTGCCGACCCGCGACACCGAGATACCGGCGTTGATGGCGGGGCGGATGCCGGCGTTGAACAGCGACGTTTCGAGGAAGATCTGGCCGTCGGTGATCGAGATCACGTTGGTCGGCACGAACGCCGACACGTCGCCGGCCTGCGTCTCGATGATGGGCAGCGCGGTCAGCGAGCCGGTCTTGCCCTTGACCTCGCCGTTGGTGAACTTCTCGACGTACTCCGCATTGACGCGGGCAGCGCGCTCGAGCAGGCGACTGTGCAGATAGAAGACATCGCCGGGGTAGGCTTCACGGCCCGGCGGGCGACGCAGCAGCAGCGAGACTTGGCGATACGCAACGGCCTGCTTGGACAGGTCGTCGTAGATGATCAGTGCGTCCTGCCCACGGTCGCGGAAGTACTCGCCCATCGTGCAGCCCGAGTAGGGCGACACATATTGCATCGCCGCCGACTCGGAGGCCGAGGCAGCGACGACGATGGTGTAGTCCATCGCACCGTGCTGTTCGAGCGCGCGCACCACGTTCTTGATCGAGCTCGCCTTCTGGCCGATCGCGACGTAGACGCAGGTCATGTTCTGACCCTTCTGGTTGATGATCGTGTCGACGGCCACCGCGGTCTTGCCGGTCTGACGGTCACCGATGATCAACTCGCGCTGACCGCGCCCGATGGGCACCATCGAGTCGATCGACTTCAGACCCGTCTGCACCGGTTGGCCCACCGACTGGCGGGTGATCACGCCCGGAGCGACCTTCTCGATCACGTCGGTCATCTTGGCGTTGATCGGGCCCTTGCCGTCGATCGGCACACCGAGTGCGTTGACGACGCGACCGAGCAGTTCGGGGCCAACCGGCACCTCCAGAATCCGGCCCGTGCACTTGACGACATCGCCTTCGGAGATGTGCTCGTACTCGCCCAGGATCACCGCGCCGACCGAATCGCGCTCGAGGTTCAGCGTGAGTCCGAAGGTCTGCTGGCCACCGGGGGTCGCCGGAAACTCGAGCATTTCGCCGGCCATCGCATCGGACAGCCCATGAACGCGGCAGATGCCGTCGGCCACCGAGACGACGGTGCCCTGATTCTTGATGTCGGCCGCGCTGCCAAGACCCTCGATGCGGCTCTTGATCAGTTCGGAAATCTCTGCGGGGTTCAATTGCATGGGGTTCTCCAGGGAGCTTTCGGCATGGCCGCCTACGCGGCCTCAGGCGGTGAGCGCCACCTTCATCTGTTCCAGACGGGCTTTGACCGAGGTGTCGAGCACTTCGTCGCCGACCACGGCGCGAATGCCGCCGATGAGTTCGGGGGTTATCTCGACATGCGCATTGAGCTTGCGGCCAAAGCGCGCTTCGAGCGCGACGACCACGTCGGCGAGCTGGGCGTCGTCGATCGCGAACGCGCTTTGAATGGTGAGGTCAGAAACGCCCGATCGCGTGTTGACCAAGGCCTGGAACTGGGCCGCGATTTCGGGCAGCGCGGCCAGGCGGCCGTTGTCGATCACGGCGCGCAGCAGGTTGCTTGTCTTGGCGCTCGGCGCGCCGCCGGCAGCGGCGGAAACGACCTCGAACACTTGAGCCGCCTCGACCTTGGGGTTGTCGGCGAACTGGCGCAAATCCGCGTTCGCCGCCACCGCGGCGATCGCGTTGACCTGACCCACCAGGGCCGCGAACTCGCTGCCCGCGGCGGCCTTGTACAGCGCTTCGGCGTACGGCCGGGCAATCGTTGCCAGTTCGGCCATGGCTAGAGTTCCGCTTTCAGGCGGCCCAGCAGCTCGGCGTGGACGGCGGGGTTGACCTCACGGCGCAGGATGGCTTCGGCGCCGCGCACGGCCAAGCCAGCCACCTGCTCGCGCAGCACTTCGCGGGCCTTGTTCGCCTCCTGCTCGGCTTCGGCGCGCGCCGCGGCGACGATCTTGGCGCCTTCTTCGCTGGCGCGCGACTTGGCATCCTCGACCATCTGCTGCGCCAGACGCTCGGCGTCGGCGAGGCGCTTGGCGGCGTCGTCGCGTGCTGCGGAAAGCTGCTGCTCGACACGCTGGTTGGCCACCGCCAACTCGCTCTTGGCCTTGTCGGCGGCCGACAGGCCGTCGGCGACCCTGCGCGCACGCTCGTCGAGCGCAGCCACGATGGGCGGCCAGACGAACTTCATCGTGAACCCGATCAGGATCAGGAACACGATCATCTGTGCAATGAGTGTTAGGTTGATGCTCACGTCTCGCCTCTCGGTTCAGCGAAGGGTGCTCGGGCGCTGCGCGGATTGCGCGGGCGCGCGTCTCACTTCGGGAGGTTGGCGATCTGGGCCAGGAACGGGTTGGCGGTGGCGAACCACAGCGCGATACCGGTTCCGATGATGAACGAGGCGTCGATCAGGCCGACCAGCAGGAACATCTTGGTCTGCAGTTCGCCCATCAGTTCGGGCTGGCGGGCGGCCGACTCGAGGTACTTGCTGCCCATGATGCCGATGCCGATACAGGCACCGAACGCGCCGAGACCGATGATCAGGCCGGCGGCCAGGGCGACAAAGCTGATGACTTCCATGGTATTTCCTTGTTGGAGCTTGGTGGTGGGTGGGTGAAAGAGCGATGCTCAGTGGTCGTCGTGGGCCTGGCCCACGTACACCAGCGTCAGCATCATGAAGACGAAGGCCTGCAAGGTGATGATCAGGATGTGGAATATGGACCACACGGTGCCGGCGACGATGTGGCCGAGGAACAGCGCGATGCCGGTGCCGGTGAAGGCGAACGCACCGCCCATCAGCGCGATCAGCAGGAAGATCAGCTCGCCGGCGTACATGTTGCCGAACAGCCGCATGCCGTGCGACACCGTCTTCGAGATGAACTCGATCATCTGCATCGCGAAGTTCAGCGGCCAGAGCAGGAAGTGGTTGCCGAAAGGAGCGGTGAAAAGCTCCTTGACCCAGCCGACCGGCCCCTTGATCTTGACGTTGTAGTACAGGCAGATCAGCAGCACGGTGACCGACATCGCCATCGTCGTAGACAGGTCGGCGGTGCCGACGACGCGCAGATAGTGCACGCCGAACAGCTTGGCGATCTGCGGCAGCAGATCGACCGGCAGCAGGTCCATCGCGTTGAGCATCAAGATCCAGACGAATGCCGTCAGCGCCAGCGGGGCGACGAACTTGCGGCTGCTCGCGTTGTGAACGATGCCCTTGGCCTGGTTGTCGACCATCTCGACAAGGAATTCGACGGCCGCCTGAAACCGCCCCGGCACGCCCGAAGTGGCCTTGCGGGCAGCGAGCCACATCAGCCAGCAGGCCAAGGCGCCGAGTGTGATCGAGAAGAACAGCGAATCGAGGTTGAGGACGGAGAAATCGACGACGCCAGTCTGCTTGCCGCTCTGCAGATGGTGCAGGTGGTGAATGATGTAGTCACCGGCGGAGAGCGCGGATTCGTGACCTTCTGCTGCTGCCATGTCTTCCTCAACGAGGCTCGTTCTTCTTCGCCCGACCCCGCCACAGCAGAGCCAGCCAATTCACTTGCAAACACACCACCACCGCCACCAACAGCGCCGGCCAGTTCAGGCCCGGCACCACCCGCACGGCGCCCAGCAGCAGCGCCAGTGAAAGCACCATCTTCACGCCCTGCCAGAGCAGGAACCCGAGGGCTCCCGCCGTTGGCTGCGTACCGGCCAGCCGCCCCACGCCACGCGCGAGAAGCGCCGAAGGCAGCACGACGACGGCGGCGCCGTAAAGGGCAGACCAGCCGACCGCAGCGCGCCCACTAAAGGCCCAGACCACAACCGCCAGCACCACGCCCGCTGCGGCCTGCGCCGCGACGACGTGCCACACCGAAATCGACGGTTGGCGGTCTCGCAACGCTTGCACCTGCGCGCGTGACCACGGTGGGATGTGGCCCGAGCCCTCGTCGTCATCATCCCAGCCGCCACGGTCGATGCGCTCGCTCATGGTGTGGTGATGAATCAGGGTCGGCAAAGCCTGGAAATTATACGTAAGAACCCTGGCCTCACGAATGGTCGCCATTGCTTTGTATCAAGCGGGCGCGCCACTGGCGTGTTGCGGCCACGAAAAAAGCCGGTGCATGAGCACCGGCCTCTTGTGGGGCTCGGGCCGTTGGCCCGAGTCACGCTTGTCAGCTCAGATGGCCGTTGATCAGCTTGGTCATCTCGAACATCGACACCTGGGCCTTCTTGAAGATCTCCTTCAGCTTGGCGTCGGCATTGATCATCGTGCGCTTGGCCGCGTCCTGCAGCTTGTTGGCCTTGATGTACTCCCACACCTTCTTCGTGACCTCGGTGCGCGGAATGGCCTTGGAACCGATGATCGCGGCCAGCGCCGCGCTCGGGGTCACCGGCTTCATGAAGGCGGCGTTGGGCGTGCGCTTTTTGGCCGGAGCGGCCTTCTTCACAGCGGCCTTCTTGGCCGGTGCCTTCTTGGCCGGAGCGGCCTTCTTCGCCGGTGCCTTCTTTGCCGGCGCCTTCTTTGCCGGAGCCTTCTTCGCCGCGGCCTTCTTCGCCGGAGCCTTCTTAGCAGTTGCCATTGTGATTTTCTCCATCAAGTGATTGGTTGATGTGCCGGTGGCGGGTGAGAGCCGCATGAGCTCTCGTTTCCTCACTCGTCCTGCGCAGCGGATGGTACTGCGTGCGCACCACGAAGAGAAGCGGTTTTCATAGGAGAAACTTGCATTCGCGTGCATTGCATCGAGGTTTTGTCGCGGTATCGCATCATTCCGCTCTCCGCCGTGGCTAGCGCATGCGCGCCGAGGCGCTGCGAACGCGGACTTCGGTGCGACGCGAAACGCGTTCGGCGCTATCCTTCGCGCATGAAGATCATCATTCGCTGGCTGCTCCTCGCAGCCGCGCTGCTGCTGGTGGCGCACCTCTACCCAGGCGTGACGGTATCGAGCTTCGGCTCGGCAATGATCGCGGCCTTCGTGATCGGGCTCTTCAACACGCTGCTGCGGCCGCTGCTCGTGCTGTTGACCCTGCCGGTCACGCTGCTGACGCTGGGTTTGTTCCTGTTCGTCATCAACGCCGCGATGTTCTATGCGGCGGCCGAGGTGCTGTCGGGGTTCCATGTCGGCAGCTTCGGCGCCGCGCTCATCGGCTCGGTGCTCTACAGCCTGTGCAGCATGGTGATCGATGTCGCGATGGAACGCCTCTTCCAGCACTCGCCGCCGCAGGGCTTCTGACGCCTCGCGCCTCGGGCGCGAGGCGTCACTCTTAGAAGGGAATGTCGTCGTCCATGTCGTCGAAGCCGGTCGACGACTTCGACGCCGGCGACGCGGCCGGCTTGTTCGCCGCCGGGCGTTGCGCCGGGCTTGACGATGAATCGCCGCGCGAGCCGCCTTCGTCGCCGCCGCCCATGCCTTCGCGGCTGCCGAGCATCTTCATTTCTTCGCCGACGATCTCGGTGCTGTACCGGTCGTGGCCTTCCTTGTCCTGCCACTTGCGCGTCTTCAGGCGGCCTTCGACGTAGACCGAGCGGCCCTTCTTGAGATACTCAGCCGCGATTTCGGCCAGGCGGTCGAAGAACACGACCGTGTGCCATTCGGTCTCTTCGACCTTGTCGCCGGTGTTCTTGTCCTTCCAGGTACGCGTCGTTGCGACCCGGATGTTGCAAATGGCCGAGCCACTGGGCGTGTAGCGGGTTTCAGGGTCGCGGCCGAGGTTGCCGATGAGGATGACTTTGTTGATCGATGCCATGGCTGTCTCCAGGGTTTCAGCGCAATGCGAAGTGTCGGATGATAGCGGCGCACGAGTGGGCGCCTGGTGCGCATCATGCGCGACCGGCCGCTGCCGCGCCATCCCGCCTTGCGGTTCCCCCGGGCGGGGGATGCGCCGCCGCCGCGAAGCCGGCCTTCGCGCCGACTGAAGCAAGCGTTCGCGCGCTTTGAACCCTGCGCCGCCGGTCCTGCGGACAATGGGCCGGCTTCCAGCGCCGCAGGTGGCGCGTTTCCAACCGACTGAGGAGTCCAGCATGGCAAAGGTTCTCGTTCTCTACTACAGCAGCTACGGCCACATCGAGACGATGGCCGG
>CAIKUF010000156.1 GCA_903830565.1 uncultured bacterium
CGCAGCAAGATCGCCGGCGGCGAGGTTCGGTTGGGGATGATCTCGATGTACACGCCTACATGGTAGCAAAGAAAGCGTCACTTACCACTAGGAAAACCCCCAGTTACATGGCAACAAAAAACAACCCGCAATGACCTCCACACCGCGTCAATGCTCGCTCTGCGCCGTATTCGGCGGTCAAAGTTCGGCTTAGCCAGAACCCGATGATCCGTTTGCTGCGCTCGCCTAGCACAATCGCTTCGGCTACCCGGGTCACTCCATCTTCTTGGGCGATAGGAGACTGCTGGGTCAGTCTAGTTCGAGCACTTCGCGCGCGTTTCACTAGTACCAGTGCCAAAAGGCCATGGCTCCTGGTGAGTGACAGCCATCACACCCCTGAGCCACGATGAGAATATGACTTCGTGCAGCTGTTGAGGTGTGACAAGAGGCGCAGTCTGAAGTAGATATAGGCGTGACCACCTTGATAGTGACAGTGGAAGTCCCGCTATTGAGCTTACCGTCGCTGACGATGAGGTTGGCTCCATATACTCCCCCCACGACCGCGGTAAATGTCGGTCGAATTGAAGTCGCTGACGACAAGACTGCAAGCGAGCCGATCGGCGCGATGGTCAACGTCCAACTGTAAGTCAGCGGATCACTGTTGGCATCACTGCTAGCGCTGCCGTCGAGCGTGACAAGCTGCCCGGTAGCAACGTTCTGGCCGGAGCCAGCATGGGCAACCGGAGCGGCATTCACAGTCGTCGCTATCACCAGGACCGTCGAAGCTGTGCTGCCCACCTTGCCATCATTGACTACCAGCGATGCGACGTAAGTGCCAGCAGCGTCTGCGATGAAGGTCGGCGCCGCTGAGGTCGCCCCAGCCAACGCGGCTGCGCTGCCCGCTGGTTTACTGCTCAACGTCCATGCATAGGTCAGGGCATCCCCATTGGCATCACTGCTGGCGCTGCCGTCGAGCGAGACAAGCTGCCCGGTAGCAACGTTCTGGGCGGAGCCAGCATGGGCAACCGGAGCTGCATTCACGGTCGTCGCTGTCACCATGACCGTCGAAGCTGTGCTGCTCACCTTGCCGTCATTGACCACCAGTGACGCGACGTAAGTACCCGCAGCGTCTGCGATGAACCCCGGCGCCGCTGAGGTCGCCCAAGCCAACGCGGCTGCGCTGCCCGCTGGTTTACTGCTCAACGTCCATGCATAGGTCAGGGCATCCCCATTGGCATCACTGCTGGCGCTGCCGTCAAGCGAGACAAGCTGCCCGGTAGCAACGTTCTGGGCCAAGCCAGCATGCGCAACCGGAGCGGCATTCACAGTCGTCGCTGTCACCATGACCGTCGAAGCTGTGCTGCTCACCTTCCCGTCATTGACGACCAGTGATGCAACGTAGGTGCCCGCAGCGTCTGCGATGAACGTCGGCGCCGCTGAGGTCGCCCCAGCCAACGCGGCTGCACTGCCCACTGGTTTAGTGGTCAACGTCCATGCATAGGTCAGTGAATCCCCGTCGGCATCATTGCTAGCGCTGCCATCGAGCGTTACGGCCATCCCGGCAACGACGTTCTGCAACGCCCCTGGGTTTGCTATGGGTACCGCGTTGCTAGCCTGTGTTGAATCGCCAGTGGTGCCACCACCGCCACCGCAGGCAGCCTGGGCAATTGCGAGTACCGAGATTGCGACGATGTTGATTATTCGCATTGGACAGGACCAGTTGCTCTGATTGTTGCAGGTGACGCAAGGCTCAATTCATACAACGCCCATCGTACACGCCTCAAGAGCGCGACCATGCGCCGCAACGCAGCGCAGGCGCCGCGGTCACTGTTGCAATCCGAGGGGAAGAGCAGATCCAGGTGCGTTCACCAGCGTACCGATCTCTCGCCTTGCAACTTGAATACCGGCCCGTTCATCTGAACCAGAAGCGCACGCGACATCCCGCAAAAGGGCATCCGCGCCTATCGGCGCTTGAGTTTGCAAACAGACCGAACCCGCTCCTACCTCCCGCCCGCCACCGCCAGCGCCGTCATGTTGACGACCCGGCGCACGGTTGCCGACGGGGTCAGGATGTGCACTGGCGCCGCCGCGCCGAGCAGGATCGGGCCGACGGTGATGCCGTGGCCGCCGGTCATCTTGAGCACGTTGAAAAGGATGTTCGCGGCGTCGAGATTCGGACAGACCAGCACGTTGGCAGAGCCGGCGAGCGTGGTCGCGGGCAGGAAGCTCGCCCGCACGTCCTCGCTCAGCGCGGCGTCGCCCTGCATCTCGCCGTCGGCCTGCACGCCGGGCATCAGGCGCACGAAGAGGTCGCGCGCGGCGCGCATCTTGCGGGCCGACGCGCGGTTGCTCGATCCGTACATCGAATGCGACAGGAAGGCCACCCGCGGCTCGAGGCCGAACTGGCGCACCGTCTCGGCCGACATCGCGGCGATCTCGGCCAGCGTCTGGGCGTCCGGGTCTTCGTTGACGAAGGTGTCGGCGATGAAGAGCGTGTACGGGTCGAGCATCAGCGCGTTCAGCGCCGCGTAGTGGCGTGCGTCGCCGCGCCTGCCGATCACGTCGCCCACGTGGTCCAGGTGCTGCTCGTAGCGCCCGACCAGCCCGCACAACATGCCGTCGGCGTAGCCGAGGCGCACCGACAGCGCGGCGATCAGCGTGTTCGAGCGCCGCACCGCCGCCTTGGCCATCTCGGGCGTGATGCCGTCGCGGCCCTTGATGCCAAGGTAGGCCTCCCAGTACTGACGAAAGCGCGGGTCGTCCTCGGGGTTGACGACGTCGAAGTCCTGCCCGGCGACGAGGTGCAGGCCGGCGCGCGCGATGCGCTGCGCAATCACCGCCGGGCGGCCGACCAGCGTCGGCTTGACCATGCCCTCTTCGAGCGCGATCTGCACCGCGCGCAGCGTGCGCTCGTCCTCGCCCTCGGCGTAGACGATGCGCTTGGGCGCGGCGCGAGCGGCCATGAACACCGGGCGCATGAACATGCTGGTGTGGCCGATGAACCGGGCCAGCGATTGCCGGTAGGCCTCGAGGTCGGCGATCGGCCGCGTCGCCACGCCCGACTCGGCCGCCGCCTTGGCCACCGCCGGCGCGATGCGCAGGATCAGCCGCGAATCGAAGGGCTTGGGAATCAGGTAGTCGGGCCCGAAGCGCATCTCCTCGCCCGGGTAGGCGGCGGCCACTTCGGCCGAGATCTCGGCCTTGGCGAGGGCCGCGATCTCGTGCACGCAGGCGACCTTCATCTCCTCGGTGATGCGCTGCGCGCCGCAGTCGAGCGCGCCGCGGAAGATGTACGGGAAGCACAGGACGTTGTTGACCTGGTTCACGTAATCCGAGCGCCCGGTGGCGATGATGCAGTCCGGTCGCACCGCCTTCGCGAGTTCGGGCCGGATCTCGGGCTCGGGGTTGGCCAGGGCGAGGATCAGCGGCTGCGGCGCCATGGTTCTCACCATCTCCTGCGTCACCGCGCCGGCCGCCGAGCAGCCGAGCAGCACGTCGGCGCCGACCATCACGTCGGCCAGCGTACGCGCGGTGGTGTTCTGCTGGTAGCGGCGCTTGGATTCGTCCAGCGCGTCCGTGCGCTCGTGGTGCAGCACGCCCCTGCTGTCGCAGACGAAGATGTTCTCGGGCTTGGCGCCCAGGCGCACCAGCATGTCCAGGCACGCGATTGCCGCCGCGCCGGCGCCGCTGGCGGCGATCTTCACCTGCGAGAGCTGCTTGCCGGTGAGCTCCATGCCGTTGATGACCGCCGCGCCGGAGATGATCGCGGTGCCGTGCTGGTCGTCGTGGAAGACCGGGATCTTGAGCCGCTCCTTGAGCTTTCTCTCGACGTAGAAGCACTCCGGTGCCTTGATGTCTTCGAGGTTGATGCCGCCCAGCGTCGGCTCCAGTGCGGCGATGATCTCGACCAGCTTGTCGGCGTCCTTCTCGTTGAGCTCGATGTCGAAGACGTCGATGCCGGCGAACTTCTTGAACAAACACCCCTTGCCTTCCATCACCGGCTTACCGGCCAGCGGGCCGATGTCCCCGAGGCCCAGCACCGCCGTGCCGTTGGTGACGACGCCGACCAGGTTGCCGCGCGAGGTGTACTCGGCGGCGAGCGAGGGGTCGGCCTCGATCGCCAGACACGCGTAGGCAACCCCGGGCGAATAGGCGAGCGAGAGGTCGCGCCCGTTCGAGAGCGGCTTGGTGGCGACGACGCTGATCTTGCCGCGCACAGGGCTGCGGTGATAGTCGAGCGCGGCGTCGCGCAGTGCGCTTTCGGCGGCGGTCAGGGTCTTCTTGTCGGACATCTTCTCTCTCCTCGATGGGTGCAGTGGTTGTCGCGGGGCGCCGGGCGAAGACGCTAGGGTAGCCTGCCCAGGGCGGGTTGGCGAATCGGCGTTTCGGCCGAGGCAGCGCGCGTGCTGTGCCCGGCGATGCACTCGGCCAGGCGGCCGTGCGGCGCGCGCTGGAGCTGCATCAGCAGTTCATGCGGGGCGGCGCGCAGTGCGTAGCGTTGCATCACGTCACGCTGCATTGTCAGCAGCAGGTGGGCCGTCGTCTGCGCGTCGGCGAGCGCGCGGTGCGCGCGGCCGGCATCGGGCAGCCGGTGCAGCGCGGCCAGCGTGCCCAGGCGGTGGTTGGTGCTTTCGGGGTACAGCCGGCGCGCGAGCAGCATCGTGCAGGCGAAACGCTGCTCGGCCTCGCGATCGGCACGCCGCAGTTCCGCGCACCAGAACGCGCGGTCGAAGGCCGCGTTGTGGGCGACCAGGGGGCAGTCGCCGACGAACGCGGCGACCTCGCGCATCACATGCTCGGCCCGCGGCGCGCGCTCGAGCATCGCGTTGCTGATGCCGGTCAGTTGCTCGATGAAGGGCGGTACCCAGGCACCGCTGTTCATCAGGCTCGCGTAGTGGCCGACGATCTGCCCGCCACTGACCAGCACCGCAGCGATCTCGGTCGCGCGCCCGCCGGTCGAAGGCGACATGCCGGTGGTCTCGAAGTCGATGACGGCGACGGTCTCGTGGGGGGAGTCGAAGGCGGTGGGCATTGCAAAATGCGCCCTTCGTCGGGCGGGGCCATCGTACTCGCTAGACTTGGCGCTGGCCCCACCCGGGGCATTGGAGCGCAAGACCATGACCGTCCTCATCATCGGCCTGATCCTCTTCCTCGGCATGCATTCGGTGTCCATCGTCGCCCCGACCTGGCGCGACGCGATACACGAGCGCCTCGGCGATGCCAAGTGGAAAGGCATCTACACCCTGGTCTCCATCGTCGGCTTCGTGCTCATGATCGTCGGCTTCGGAATGACGCGCCAGAACCCCGTCGTCCTCTACGCGCCACCGACCTGGACGCGCCACCTGGCGATGCTGCTGCTGGTGCCGGTGTTCCCGTTGCTCATCGCGTCCAAGCTTCCGGGACGCATCAAGAGCGCGACCAAGCACCCGATGCTGCTCGCGACCAAGATCTGGGCCTTCGCCCACTTGCTCGCCGCCGGGCGGGCGGGCGACGTCGTGCTGTTCGGCGCCATCCTTGCGTGGGCGGTGGCCGACCGCATCTCGTTCAAGCGCCGCGTCGAGCGCGCGATACCCACCGCACCGCCGTCGCCCTACAACGATGCGACCGCCGTCATCGGCGGCCTCGGCCTCTACGTGCTGTTCGTGATGTGGGGCCACCGCTGGCTGATCGGCATCTCGCCGCTGGGCTGACCAGCGCTGCGGCCACGCCCTAGCGCGGGCCGGGTCAAGTTCCGGCGTTCTCGCTGCGCTTGACATTCATTTAACCAATTCGCTAAATGCATGCATGGACTCGCTCAGCACCGCTTTCGCAGCCCTCGCCGACCCAACGCGGCGCGCCATCCTGGCCCGTCTGGCGCGCGGCGAGGCGCGCGTGGGCGAACTCGGCGAGCCGTTTCGCATCTCGGCGCCGGCCATCTCACGCCATTTGCGCGTGCTCGAAGAGGCCGGGCTGATCGAACGCGAGGTCGACGCCCAGTGGCGCATCTGCCGCCTGCGCGGCCCGGGCCTGCGCGCCGCGCACGACTGGATCACGCAGTACCGCCAGTTCTGGGAGGCGAGCCTGGATCGTCTCGCCGATCACCTTGAGCAGACGTCCGCACCCGCCCCGCGCCGAGCGGCTGGAAAGCGGCCCGTGTCAGGCGCGCGCAAACCGCGAAGGAGCCCCAAGCCATGAACCTAGAAACCGCAGTTGACCGCTTGTCTGCGCTGGCCACACCGCATGAATCCTGACGTTTGCGCCCACGATCGCCTTCACCACTTGGGTGACCGCGCTACGCACCCGATCGAACCGCGCTGCG
>CAIKUF010000157.1 GCA_903830565.1 uncultured bacterium
CGTTCGTCGCAAGCGACGCCCGCCCGCCGCCGTGGACAACTCTTCACCGAGGCCAAACCCGCAGGGATCCACTTATCGAAGCCGGTTCGGTGTTCAGACAAGCGGAGCCACCTCTGAACTCCTCGTCAGGCGACTTCACAGAGTCCCGAGGCTTGGAGTCGACTCCCCTGAAGTAGTCCGAGTAGCTTTCAGGTGTCGAGAACTGCTGGTCAGTGATCAGCTTGGTCGCCTCCAGGTCATCTATCAAGTGCCGGGGCGCTCCCGCCTTGGTCAGCGCATCGGTCCACCAGTTCACGCGATGGCGATGCAGGTTGCTTACACCGTTGGGCTCCACGACCGAGGTGTAGAACTCAAAGTCCCAGCGGCCGCCCTTGCCCTGCTTGACACGAAAGAGCGAAGAATCGACAGTGCCCGAGCCGACGTCGGCCATCAGGTAGATGTTGGGCGCCTGCTTGTCAAAGCTGTTCGACGCCACGAACCCATAGATCTGCGCCGCAATCTCGGGCACCACTGTGACTTCGACCTCGGCTGGGGCCTCGTCGTGCTTTGCCTCGACGGCCAGGAGAGTTTGGATGGCCGTGTCTGTGACCTCTGCAGGCGCGCCTGCAGCCACCCATGCCGCATGACTCAGGCGCTCGAAAAGTTCCGATAGAGGCGACTGATGGTGCTGGGCAGCGGGAAGACCCACGGCCAGCTTCCAGGCGATGGCCGTGCGCTTGTAGGTCGCGCCATGTTCGGTCAGGAGCCAGCCACGGGCCCGGCGGATGATCAGCGCCAAGAAGGCCACCACGCGCTGCTGAAGGGTCGGATCCTCCGGACTTGCCAGCAGGGAGAGCTTCAGGTCTCGGTAGGTGTGAGTTCCGGCCTCCAGCGAGAACACCCTGCCCGTCTGGCACAACCGAGACGGGAGCAAGAACCTTGCGATGCCCTCCGCCTTGCAGAAGGGAACGGCAAAGGCCTTGCCCAGAGCGGGGTCGCCGATTACAACCTTGACACACGATGTGCCGAAGTCCAAGCCGAGCACGACTTCGCGTCTATCGTCAGGCTTGCCGACTTGGATTTGCGTGGCACGTCCTGCGGTCTCGAATGTTGGCAGCAACGGAGCGGGCTTGCTATCGCGCAGGCCGACGCTACAAGCCGCGTGGTTCGAGATTGCAACGGTCACGGCTGGTGGCGAGACCAGCGGTGCGGCAGGTGGCATCTTTGTCGCCTGGGGCGCACGCGGCGCCGACCCGGGATCCGGCATCGGACGTGCGCCGATCGGCGCAGCCTGCCTATGCTTTCCCTCGCGCCAATGCGGCGGCGGAAGAGTACTGCCATAGGTCACCTTGACGCGCTTCCGCGCCTCCTCGCGCTGCTCTCGCTTCTGACTTGGCGTCAGAAGGGCTACGAAGGACTCCGACTCGGATGGCGAGTCCAGCCTCGGCTGAGTGGTCTGCTCGGCTACAGACGGGGCCTCTTTCACCTTGGCGTCGGAGTCCTCCAGCAACTTTCTCCGAGCACGCTCAAAGGCGTCCTTGAGTGAATTGACCATGTCCCCCCCCGTTCTTAGATGATGCGAATCACACCACCCGACACCGCGCTGTCGTGCGCCTTCAGGTCCTCCTTGAGTCGCAGCTCGGCTATCCGACCCTCAACTCGCTGCATCTCCTTCTTCAAGCGACCGCGCTCGGCAGGAATCATGCGAACCCGCCGCGCGTCACCTGACGCGGTGTAGCGCGCGATCAGCTCCTGCGACTTCCGCTTCTTGTTTTCAAGGTGATGTTCAAGCGAGCGCACCATGAGTCGGATTCTGTCGGCGTCCTCTCGCTTCTGGGCAGCAGCAAACTCTCGGAACCTCTCCTCCAGCTCCGCTCTACAGATGTCCTGCAACGACGCGGCCTGCTGTGAATCGACATGCATGTTCGCGCCCAACCAATCTCGCCCTTCGAGGGCGGCTGTGTTGACCATCAGCTCGGCGGCATCTCCGTCAATCAGCGATCTGTTGTCCAAGCCTTTCACAAGGTACTCAAGGCGTTCGATGTCGCGCGACCCCGACACCGAGAGGTGGCAGCGCAAAACTGAACACTGCGATAAGTGGAGACTCTGCGACACCAGCACGGGCCTGAGGCCCGGGAAAGCAGAAGGACCATGAGCAAG
>CAIKUF010000158.1 GCA_903830565.1 uncultured bacterium
CAGTCCTTCTTCTACATCAGCGACGACGGCGACATCCTGGCCATCCGCATGCAGGACTGGAAGGTCGTGCTGATGGAGCAACGCGCCAAGCAGCTGGCGTGCTGGATGGAGCCGTTCGTGAAGTTGCGGGTGCCGAAGATGTTCCATCTGCGACGTGACCCGTTCGAGCGCGCCGACGAGAACTCGAACACCTACTACGACTGGTTGATCTCCCACGCCTACATCGTGTATCTGATGCAGGGCGTGGTGGCCAGCCAGATCGAGAACTTTGTGAAGTTCCCGCCGCGGCAGAAGCCGGCCTCGTTCAACCTGGACGCCGTGATGCGCGACCTGGAGGACGCCGGCGGCGGTCGCAATCACTGACGCGCCGCGGCCCGATCAGCCGCAGCGACAGGAGGCGCTCGACCTGCGGGTCGGGCGGCCTGACTCGGCGAACTTAGGCCCCTTTGGGCCTGTCGCCGGGCGCTTACAGCGTGGGGTTGAGGTCGGAACGCGAATCAGGCTCATCGGATGCCACCCTGACTGCGCGCGCAGTGAGCAGCTTCCACGCGCACCGGCTCTACCCGTCCCCACCGACGACCGGGAACGCTACGTCCGGTGAGCCGATGCCGGTGCTTGCGGGCCACCATGGTCAAGCCACATCGGGCCAATGTGCAGTCCGCACCCGGCCTTGCGCCGCGCGACCGCGTGCCTGCTCGCCATGCGCACCGTCGCGCCGCCCGTCGTCTGCGAACGCATCAGTCCCAATGACGCGTTAGCTGTCGGCCGCAGGGCACCTTCACGAGCACGTCGAGCGAAGTTGGCGCAGCGCCTCGTTGGCCGCCGGCAGCTTGGCCGGGTTCTCGCCCGTGAAGTAGCGCTGGCCCTGCGCCAGCTCGTTGCTGCCCGCGGGCGGCCAGCCGCGCACGGCCACCACGCCAGGAGCGAGGGCCGCGACGCGGATCTTGCCGTTGTCGATGTCGCGCCGGCAGACGAGCAGCATGCCGTTCGCCGCAACCACGCGATTGCGCAGCCCGACCCGCAGTCCGCCCGCGCTGGCAAGCGGCGCAGCCGTCTCTGGCGGCAGCGCCAGCAGGAAGAACCTGCGCCCGCCGGGGTTCTGCGACCGCGCCCGCTCGGCCGCTGACTGGAAGCTGAAGCCAGCCCCCGCGACATGGAGAGGCGCCTTCCGAAGTTGTCGACGCGGCCACACCGCAGAAGATGCCGGACAACGCGATCACCGCCGACCGCACCCACTTCGTTCCGCCGACAAGAGGCATGAGCGATGTCCTCCACTCCAACAAAGGCGGTGCTCCTATCACATGGGACACATACTATCGCGCCCGAGGCGCAGGCCTTGCCGCTTCGCTTTGCGCGCACCGCGCGAGGGCCACCAGGCTCGGGTCAGATCGACACCCGCGCCCGCACCGCGTCGGCCTCCATGTCTTTGCCACGCCCACGCTGCACGATCTCGCCGCGCTCCATCACGAGGTACTGGTCGGCCAACTCGGCGGCGAAGTCGTAATACTGCTCGACGAGGACGATCGACATCCTCTGGCCGTTCATCCCCTTGTCGGCCAGCATGCGGATCACGCGCGCTATGTCCTTGATGATGCTCGGCTGGATGCCTTCGGTCGGCTCGTCCAGGATCACGAGCCTCGGCCCGGCGGCGAGCGCGCGCGCGATCGCGAGTTGCTGCTGCTGGCCACCCGAGAGGTCGCCGCCGCGGCGGCTCAGCATCTGCTGCAGGACCGGGAACAACTCGAACAGCGCGGGTGGGATCGGCGTGCTTGCGCTCTTGTAGGCCAGGCCCATGCGCAGGTTCTCTTCCACCGTCAGACGGGCGAAGATCTCGCGCCCCTGCGGCACGTAGCCCAGGCCGACGCGCGCGCGCTCGTAAGGCGTGTGCTTGTTCAGCGCCGCGCCATCGAGAGCGATGGTGCCGGTCTTGATCGGAATGACGCCCATCAGGCTCTTGAGCAACGTCGTCTTGCCCACGCCATTGCGTCCGAGCACGACCGTCACCTCGCCCGCGCGCGCCTCGAAGCCGAGGTTGCGCAAGATGTGCGAACCGCCGTAGTACTGATTGATCCCCTCGACGCTAAGCATTTCCAATCCACCTCGTGACACATGCTGGAGCCCCCTCCTGGAGGGGCTCGAGGGAGTAGTGCGTTACACCGCAGGTGTCCCTCGGGCTAGCGCCCGAGGTACACCTCGACAACCTTGTCGTTGGCCTGCACGTCGGCCAGCGTGCCCTCGGCAAGGACGCTGCCTTCGTGCAGCACCGTGACCCGCTTGTTCGCCTTGCCCTGCGTCAGCTCGCCGATGAACTTCATGTCGTGCTCGACGACGACGAGCGAGTGGCTGCCTTCGAGCGTCAGGAAGAGCTCCGCCGTGCGTTCGGTCTCTTCGTCGGTCATGCCGGCCACCGGCTCGTC
>CAIKUF010000159.1 GCA_903830565.1 uncultured bacterium
CACCAACGCCAACCCCATCCTCGGCCAGACCTCGGGCCTCGCGCTCGACAAGCGCGGCTACATCGCGACCGACGAGAACCTCGCGACCTCGATCGCCGGCGTCTACGCGGGCGGCGACATCGTCACCGGCGCCGCCACCGTGATCCAGGCCATGGGCGCCGGCCGCAGGGCCGCGCGCGCGATGAAGGCCTATCTCGGCCTGCGCGAGACCGAGGTCGCCTACCTGCCAGAAAGCACCGCTGCCGCGGACCAACTGTTCGGCATCTCTCGCCGCGAACGCGGCTTTGCCCGCGTGCACCTCGCCTGAACCACGACCATGAACGACACGTCGATCCTGAACCCTCCCGCAGCCGCCGTCGCACCGGCCGCGCGGCCCGCCACGACGATCAGCGAAGCGATCGTCGAAGTCATCAGCGACTCGGGCGAAGGCGCGCAGCGCTGTGGCCAGTCGCTGGGCGCGATCGCCGCGCGCATGGGCAACGGCATCTGGACGACCGAGATCATCCCGGCCGAGATCCAGCCGCCCGCGCGCAGCGTGGCCGGCGCGAGCGGCATCCGCATCCGCATGGGGTCCGGGCGCATCACCAACGGCGGTGACCAGACCGACCTCGTCGTCGCGTTCAACGAGCAGGTGCTGATCGGCCGCGTGCAGGCGGGCGAGCTGCGGCCCGGCGCAACCATCCTGCTCGAATCGATGTGGGGCAAGCACCGCGACGCGGCGATCGTCGCTTCGTACGCGAAGACCGTCGAGGCACTGCGCCGTGACGGCTTCAAGGTCTACGAGGTACCGCTCGAAGACCGCTGCAAGGAACTGGTCAGCGACCCGCGCAAGGGCAAGAACATGTTCGTGCTCGGCATGCTGTGCAACCTGTACGGCCTGGACGCGACGCTGGCACGCGAGCAGATCGCGCGCATCTTCGGCAAGAAAGACGCCAAGGTCATCGCCAGCAACGTCGCGCTGTACGAGGCCGGCTCGGCGTGGAGCGAAGCACACCTCGATTTCAAGTACCGCATCCCGGCGCAACGCGCCAAGGAAGCGCAGATCGTCATCAACGGCAACACCGCCGTCGCGCTGGGCGTCATCGCCTCGGGCATGGACATCTGCGCGATGTACCCGATCACGCCCGCGACCTCGGCCTCGCACTACCTGAGCGAAGTGTTCGAGAAGGTCGGCGGCCTCGTCCACCAGGCCGAGGACGAGATCGCCGCCTGCGCCTTCGCCGTCGGCGCGTCTTACGCCGGTAAGTGCGCGGTGACCATCACTTCGGGCCCGGGCTATTCGCTGAAGCAGGAAGTCATCGGCCTCGCAGTGATGGCCGAGATCCCGCTCGTGGTCGTCAACGTGCAGCGCGGCGGCCCGAGCACCGGCCAGCCGACCAAGGTCGAGCAGGGCGACGCGCTGGCGGCCATCTTCGGCAGCCACGGCGACGCGCCCAAGGTCGTGCTCGCGCCGTGCAGCATCGAAGACTGCTTCTATTCGATGATCACCGCGCGCAAGATCGCCGAGACCTTCGGCATGGTCGTCGTCGTGCTCTCCGACGCCAGCCTGTCGACCGCGCAGCAGCCCTTCCCGCGCCCGGTGTTCAGCGAAGACTGGCTGGCGCCGCCGGTGGACCTGACGCCGGTTCCGGCGGGCGGCAAGCCCTACGACTGGGACCCGGTGACGGGCCTGTCGCGGCGCTTCCAGCCCGGCCAGCCGGGCGGCATGCACACACTCACGGGACTTGCGCACGACCGCGCGAGCAAGGTCGCCTACGACCCCGCCATCAACGAGGAAGGCCTGCGCGCGCGCAGCCTCAAGCTCGCCGCGTTGCAAAAGACGCTGACGGCGCCGCCAGTCGTCGGCGGCGACAGCGGCGACATGCTGCTCGTCGGCTGGGGCAGCACGATGGGCGCGATCGAAGAAGCCGTCGCGCGCCTGCGCGCCGAAGGCCTCGCGGTGTCGGCTATGCACCTGCGCTTCCTGCAGCCGATGCCGTCCGGCATCCGCGAGATCCTGGCCCGCTTCAAGCACGTGATGACGATCGAGGGCAACTGGTCGGACAAGATCGAGGACGAGTTGATCGACGAGGACAACCGCCGCTACTCGGCGCTGGCGATGCTGCTGCGTTCGCGCTTCCTCGTCGACATCGACTGCTGGAGCGAAGCGCGCGGCCAGCCGATCAAGCCGGGCGACATCTGCCGCGTCACCCGCAAAGCCCTCGAGTCAGCGCAGGGCCGCTCCCAAGCTGACTCGACCCCCTCGGGGGGCCTGACGCAAAGCGGCAGGTCTGGGGGCACCACCGAACGTAAAGGGTTTGCATCATGAGCCAGTCCCTCAGCCACTGCGTGATCAAGCTGCACGAGGAGCACCACGCCCTCGAGGACTACCAGGGCGGCGTGCCGCGCTGGTGCAACGGCTGCGGCGACAACGCCATCCTGGCCGCGATGCAGCGCCTGTGCAGCGAAGAAAACCTGGCGCCCGAGAACACCGTCTTCGTGTCCGGCATCGGTTGCTCCAGCCGGCTGCCGCACTACATGAAGACCTACGGTTTCCACAGCCTGCACGGGCGCGCGTTCCCGGTCGCCGAGGGCATCAAGATGGCCCGCCCCGACCTCAACGTGTTCGTCAGCACCGGCGACGGCGACTGTTGCAGCATCGGCGCCGCGCACTGGATCCACGCGCTGCGCTACAACATGAACATCACCGTCGTGCTGCACGACAACCACGTCTACGGCCTGACCAAGAAGCAGGCCTCGCCGACTTCGCCGCGCGGCTTCAAGAGCAACACGACGCCCTATGGCTCGACGCTGGAGCCGATGAACCCGCTGACGGTCTCACTCGGCGTGCAAGGCGCGTCCTTCATCGCCCAGGCGGTGGACTGGATTCCAGAGCTGCTGTTCGACATCATGCAGGCCGCGCACCGGCACCGCGGCTTCTCGTTCGTGCGTGTGCTGCAGCGCTGCCCGGAGTTCATGCCCAAGGCCTTCGACCCCTGGCTACACGACCCCAAGCGCACGATGCTGCTGACGCATGCGAACGGCCTGACGCTCAGCTCCGGCGTTTCGAGTGCCTACCGCAACCAGCGCGAACACGACCCGATCGACATCGACCGCGCGCGCGAGATCGCGTCGCTGGACGACCCGATCCCGGTCGGCATCCTTTATCGCAACCCCGATGCCGCGTGCTATGAAGACCTGCGCCATGCCGGGCAACTGCGCGCGCCGGAATACATCCGCGCCGGGCTGAACCGCGAGCTCGACAAGTACACGGTCTGGCCCGACGACGAGGCGACCGCGCAGCGCGCGGCCTGAACCCCTCCCGAGAGCGTCTGATGGACATGCAAACCAAGCACCAGGACCAGTCGATCTTTCACCTGACGGGCAGCCGCCAGGGCGAGGGGCTGACGGCGATCGCCGGCCTCGACCTGCGCCCGGCCCTGCTCGCGCCCTACCGTGACCTCGGCGCATTGCGCCATGACTTTCCGCTGGTGCTGATCGCGCCGGGCAGTGGCCCGGAGTTCGTACGCTCGCTGTCCAGCCTCGTCGACGCGGTGATCCAGGATGTCGCGCCGCGCGGCATTGAGGGCGAGCGTCTGCGCCGCCACGCGCTGCAGCTCGAAACCGAGATCCGCCGCGCCGTCGACGCGGGGGCCACCGGCACGCTGGCCGAGCTCTGGGGCCAGGCCGCGGCACGCCAGGGTGAACGCGAAGGCGAAACGCTGGAGCAGGTGCTCACCCTCGCCGGCGGCGCATTGCGCGCCGACGGCGACGTGATCGGCTGCTCGCAGGCAGCACCCGCCGCCTTCATCACGCACGCCTGGCGTGCGGCGCAGAGCGCCAAGTCGCGCCGGTTCCATGCCGATCTGAGCCGGCTCGTGATCAAGCTGTCGGACATCCTGCGCGCCGCGTTCAGCCACTCGCAGGCTGGCCGGCAGCCGGGCAGCCTGAAGGCGTCGCTCGGCGGGCCGCATCAGAACGCGTTCGACTTCGACGCCCTCTCGCGCATCGTCGGCAAGGGCGCGCCGCGCGATGAACTGCCCGTCGTCAGGCGCGAGCGGCTGACCCACTCGTTGAAGGTGCTCGAGTCCCAGCGCTTCTTCGCGCCGCCCGACGCCGAGGCAGCCGAACATGGCGGCGACTATTTCGACTTCGCCTTCGACAACTGCGCCGCCGCCGCGCAGGCCTTTGCCGAGCGCCGCGCCGAAGCAGCCGAGCTCGTGAAGGCGCTCTCCATCGCCGAGTTGGAGGTGCAGGGCCACTACGTCGAGTCCGAACACGAGCTCGTTTTCGCCGCCTTCGGCGAGGACTCGCTCAGCGCAGGCGACCTTGCCCGTCTGCCCGACTACCTCGTGTGCATCGCCGCCGATCGCAACGATGCGCCCGAGAACGCGAGCCTGATCGAGATGCTCTCGGCCGGTCTGCCGCTGAAGGTACTGGTGCAGACCACCGACCTGCTCGAGGAAGGATCGCTGGGCAACCGACGCTTCGCGTTCGGCGTGCGCAGCGCGCGCCTGGCGACGACGGCGATGGGGCTGGGCGGCATGTTCGTGCTGCAGTCGACGAGTTCCAACCTCTACGCCATGCGGGCGCAGATCGGCCGCGGCCTGGCCACGAGCGGCCCGGCACTCTTCAGCGTGTTTGCCGGTTCGGAGCCGTCGGCGACTGCGCTGCCGCCGTACCTGAGCGCCGCAGCGGCGATGCAGTCGCGCGCCTTCCCGGCCTTCTGCTACGACGCCGCCGCCGGCAGCAACTGGGCGACCCGCTTCTCGCTCGCGAACAACCCGCAGCCTGAAGCCGATTGGCCGCTGGAGACGCTGGACTACGTCGATGCCGCCATGCAGCGCGCGAGCGAGCGCTGCGCCTTCACCTTCGCCGACTTCATGCTCTGCGACGCGCGCTACGCGGCCCACTTCGCGCTCGTGCCGCCGGAGCGCTGGAACGAGGCGATGATGCCGGCCGCCGACTGGCTGGCCGCGCTCGGGGAAGGAGAGGCCTCCAAGCGCGTGCCCTACCTGCTCGCAGTGGACGACAAGGACGTGCTTCAGCGCGTGATCGTCGACGCGAGGCTGATGCAGGCCGCGCACCGCTGCCTGTTGCTGTGGAACCGCCTGCAGGAACACGGCGGCGTGAACGACTCAGTCGTCGCCGAGCGCCTGCTTCGGCGCGAAGAAGCCGCGCCCGCGCAGGCCGCCGCGTCTGCGGCGCCAAAGGCAGCCACGCCCGCTGCGACCGCGGAAGATCCCGCGGACGCAGCCGCCCCGGCGCGCTCGCGCGACGAAGCCTGGATCGACACTGCGCGCTGCCCGAGCTGCAACGAGTGCCGACTGATCAACGACCGCATGTTCGGCTACGACGAGCGCAAGCAGGCCTTCATCAAGGACCTCGCCGCCGGCACCTACCGTCAACTCGTCGAGGCTGCCGAGAGCTGCCAGGTCGCGATCATCCACCCCGGCCTGCCGCGCGACCCGAAGGAGCCCGGGCTCGAGGAGTTGCTCGCGCGGGCGGAAGCCTTCCGCTGACCGGCACTCAGGGCCACGCGCCGCCGCGACCATCGTCGGCGGGCGACTGAACATGCTGCGCTACCAAACCGTTCCCGTCACGCCGTTCGAGCAGAACTGTTCCATCGTCTGGTGCGACCAGACGATGGAGGGCGCCGTCATCGACCCCGGCGGCGACCTGCCGCGGATCCGCGCCGCCACCCTGCGCCTGGGCGTGACGCCGAAGCAGGTCCTGCTCACGCATGCACACATCGACCACGCCGGCGGCGCCGCCGAGCTTGCGCGCGAGCTCGGCGTGCCCATCGTTGGCCCGCATGCGGACGACCAGTACTGGATCGACGCCTTGCCTCAGCAGGCGCAGATGTTCGGCCTCGCGCAGGCCGAGGCCTTCACGCCGACGCGCTGGCTGCAAGACGGCGACAAGGTGCAGGTCGGGCAGAGCACGCTCGCGGTGCGCCACTGCCCCGGCCACACGCCGGGCCACGTCGTCTTTCACAGCGCCGAGGCCGGGCGCGCCTTCGTCGGCGACGTGCTCTTCGCCGGCAGCATCGGCCGCACCGACCTGCCCGGCGGCGACCACGAAACGCTGCTGGCCAGCATCACACAACGCCTGTGGCCGATGGGCGATGCGACGGTGTTCATCGCCGGGCACGGCCCGGAGGGAAGCTTCGGCCGCGAACGGCGCACGAACCCCTACGTCGGCCGGACCTGAGCGGCAAGCGCTCAACCGGAATGCCCGCGACCAACCGCGGGTTCCGTCCCTCGCGGACACCAAAGCGGCCTACCAGGTGTGTGTCGCTTATCGAATGCCCACTCGCCGCTGCGCCTCGCAGACGAAGTCTTCCATTTCCGGGTCGAGGGCGTGTCGCGCGGTGACGACGCCCACCGGCTTGCCGTTCTCGACCACGGGCAGATGGCGAAAGCCGTTCTCGTGCATCATCCGCAGCGCAACGCCGAAGCTGCGGTCGGGCTGGACCGTCAGCGGTGACGCCGTCATCACCTCCGACAAGCAGGTGGTTTCGGGATCGCGCCGCTTGGCGATGACGCGAAACACGGCGTCGCGCTCGGTGAAGATGCCGACCAGCGCTTCGTTTTCGACGACCACGATCGCGCTCACGCTGCTGCGCGCCATCAGTCTGGCCGCCTGGCCGACCGTCGTCTGAGGCGATGCGGTGAGCATCTTCTCCCGCTTCATCACGCTGCTGATACGCAAACTGAACATTGCAGACTCCCTGACCCGGGTCGACACCCGCCCACGTCCCCGCGATCCCCGGCTCTTCGATCGGCCGGTTCACGAAGCCATGTCGGCCTTCATTGCAGTGCGGCCTGCGATGCCGCACGCGTCCAAACCATAGTGCGCGCGCCGGGGATGACTTTGACCTTGCACAAATCCATGGCAGATCGCCGAGCCGAATCGCGGCGAGTGTCCGCTGCGCGTGACGCAGTTCCGGCTCGACACCGCCGCGGCACGCGCCAGTCGAATCGCAGAAGCAAAGAGCAACGCGGATCGCAGCGGGCAGCACTGCCGCGCCGGTGGTTCGCCGGGCTGAGGTAAGGCGGTCGGTTCGCTCGGGTCGAGCGCCTGAAAGCGCGTCGGGCCTTACTTCCAACCCATGCTGACCATCTTGCGGCGCACGAAGGCGATCTGCGTCGCCAGCGGCAACTGCTTCGGGCAGACGTCGTGGCAGCCGAGCAGCGACATGCAGCCGAACACGCCGTCGTCGTCGCCGACGACTTCGTAGAAATCGTCGTCGCTGCGCATGTCGCGCGGGTCGAGCCGAAAGCGCGCGATCTTGTTCAGGCCGACCGCGCCGACGAAGTCCTCGCGCATGCGCGCGGTGCCGCAGGCGGCGACGCAGCAGCCGCACTCGATGCAGCGGTCGAGCTCGTAGATCTGGTCGGCGAGATCGGGCTCCATGCGTGCTTCGAGCCGCGTCGCGTCGACTTGCGCCTGCTGCTGGTGAACCCAGGTCTCCAGGCGTTCGCTCATGCCGCGCATCCACTTGCCGGTGTTGACCGAGAGGTCGCCGATGAGCTCGAACACGGGCAGCGGCGCGAGCGTGAACTCGCTGCCGAGGTTTTGCGTCAGCGTGCGGCAGGCGAGCGCCGGGCGGCCGTTGACGAGCATCGCGCAACTGCCACAGATGCCGGCGCGGCAGACGAAGTCGAACTGCAGCGACGGGTCGAGCTTCTCGCGGATTTCGGTGAGCGCGATGAACAGCGTCATGCCGGCCGCGTCGTCGATCTCGTAGGTCTGCAGATGCGGTGCGATCTCGGGACGATGCGGGTCGAAGCGCAGCACGCGGATCTTGAGCCGGCGCGCCGAGCTCGCGCCCGAGGCGGAGGGCTCCGCGAAGGATGCCTGGACCGGATGGATGGGGATGATGGTGCTCATTGGAAGGGCTCGTCGATGCGTTCGTTGCGGCCGCGCAGCGATGCGGGCAGCATCTCGTCGTAGGGCATCAGTGCCTGCTGCACCTCAAAGCGGGACGCTTCGGCCATGCGCTCGCGCAGCGCGGCCACCTCGGCGGCGCGGGCGGGCGTGTCGGCGTGGTCGACGTAGTCCTTCGCGCCGTAGCCGCGCCAGCCGGGCGGCAGCTCCATCGCCATCACGTCCAGCGGCTCGTAGGCCAGGCTGGGCAGGGTGTCGGACGCGCCTTTCCAGGTTGCCAGCGTGCGCTTGAGCCAGTGCGAATCGTCGCGCCGCGGGAAGTCTTCGCGGAAGTGCGCGCCGCGGCTCTCGGTGCGCTGCGCCGCGCCGTAGGCCACGCACAGCGCGAGCTTGAGCATCTTCTGCACGCGGTAGGCGGTTGCGAGTTCGGGGTTGGCGCCGGCCGCCTTGTGGCGCAAGCCGATGTGGCGGCTGCGTTCGAGCAAGGCCTGCAGATCCGACACCGCCGACGCGAGATCGGCGCCGGTGCGGAAGATGCCCACCTTGGAGGTCATCACTTCCTGCATCGCCACGCGCAGCGCCGACGCATCTTCAGTGCCGTTGCCGGCGACGAGCTCATCGAGCTTGGCCTGCTCGGCGGCGATGAACTCGCGCACCAGACCGGTCGGGATGCGCACCTCGTTCTCAGAGCGTTCGCAGAAGTCAGCCACGAAATCGCCGACGATCATCCCCGCGACCACCGTCTCGGCGACCGAGTTGCCGCCCAGGCGGTTGAAGCCGTGCATGTCCCAGCACGCCGCTTCGCCGGCCGCGAACAGGCCCTTCAAGGTCGGGCTCTCGCCGGTATGGTCGGTGCGCACCCCGCCCATCGTGTAGTGCTGCGCCGGGCGCACGGCGATCATCTTGTCGACCGGGTCGATGCCGAGGAAGGATTCGCAGATCTCCTTCACCTCGCGCAGGTTCTTCTCGATGTGGGCGCGGCCGAGCTGCGTGATGTCGAGCCAGAGATGGTCGCCGAAGCGCGACTTCACGCCCTTGCCCTTGCGGATGTGGGTTTCCATGCGCCGCGAGACGACGTCGCGCGAAGCGAGCTCCTTCTTCTCAGGCTCGTAGTCGGGCATGAAGCGATGGCCGTCGACGTCCTTGAGCAGGCCGCCGTCGCCGCGGCAACCCTCGGTGACGAGGATGCCGGCCGGGAAGATGCCGGTCGGGTGGAACTGCACGGCCTCCATGTTGCCGAGCGTCGCAATGCCGGTCTCGAGCGCGATCGCGGTGCCTATGCCTTCGCAGATCACGGCGTTGGTCGTCACCCGGTAGAGCCGGCCGGCGCCGCCGGTGGCGATGGTCGTCGCCTTGGCGACGTAGGCCGAGAGCTCGCCGGTGATGAGGTTGCGCACCACGGCGCCGTAGCAGCGCCCGCCTTCGTGGATGAGGGCGATCGCCTCCATCCGCTCGTGGACCGGTATCTGCTCGGCGATCGCTCGGTCGCTGACCGCGAACAGCATTGCGTGGCCGGTGCCGTCGGAGACGTAGCAGGTGCGCCACTTCTTGGTGCCGCCGAAATCGCGCTGCGCGACCAGGCCGTGCGCTTCGTCGCGCTCGGTCAGCGTGACTTTCTGGCCGTTGATGATCACCTGGCGGTCGCCGCGGGTGACGCGGCTCCACGGCAGGCCCCAGGCGGCCAGCTCGCGCACGGCCTTGGGCGCCGTGTTCACGAACATGCGAACGACGCGCTGGTCGGCGCCCCAGTCGCTGCCGCGCACGGTGTCTTCGAAGTGCACGTCTTCGTTGTCGCCCTGGCCCTTGATCACGTTGCCGAGGGAGGCCTGCATGCCGCCCTGCGCCGCCGCGGAGTGCGAGCGCTTGGGCGGAACGAGCGAGAGGATGATCGCGTCATGGCCGCGCCGCTTGGCGCCGATGGCGACCCGCAGGCCGGCTAAGCCGCCGCCGATCACGAGCACGTCGGTGTAGATGATTTTCATGGTTATGCCGTCACTTCACCGCGGGCGTTTGCGCCCAGGCCGGCGTGTAAGGCACGCCGGCGTTCGGCGCGTGCTCGATGCCGATCTTGATGTAGGCCGCCAGCGTGGTCAGGCCGAGCGCGAGGAAGAACACCGTCAGCGCCCACTTGAGCGTCTTCAGGCGGCGCCGGGCCGCGTCGGGGTGCGCGCCGGCGAACCAGCCCCACTTCACCGCCAGCCGATAGAGGCCGATGCCGCCGTGCAGTTCGACCGCGAACAGCAGCACGAGGTAGAGCGGCCAGTAGATGTCGCTCCACATGCGGTCGGCGCTGCCGTAGGGGCCGATGCTGCCCGGCCGCGTGAGCATCACGTAGAGGTGGATCGAGGCAAGGAAGAAGAGCGCGAAGCCGGTCACGACCTGCCACCACCACAGCGACGTGTCGCCGTGATGCATGGTGTTCGCGTGATCGCGAAACGACCGGTACTGGCGGTAGTCGATCGGAAACTTGCGCAGCGCGAGCAACGCGTGGCCGATGACCAGCGCGAAGACGACCGCAACGACGATCGACACCAGCCCCGGGAACGCGCGGCCGAAGAAGAAGTAGCCCTCGAAGAACTTGGTCACCGTCCACATCGCGTCCTTGCCGAGCAGGATGGACGAGACGAAGAACATGTGGCCCCACATGAAGAGCGCGAGGATAAGGCCGCTCACGCTCTGCATCCAGTCCAGTCGTGCCGGCCAGCGGCTCTTGCGAATCGCTCGCGCGGGGCCCGTGCGCACGCCCGCGCCGAGAGTCGAACCATGGTTCATGTCGAGTGCCCTTCAGGCGTCGACGGCCTGTTGTCACTCGCTGGCGTCGACGGGCGGTATCTTCCCCTGACTCTTCACCGCCACCCTTGACACACGTCAACCACGCGGCCCTGGCCCCCGCGCGACGAACACGGGGCCGAACCCGAAGGCCGGCAGGTCGCTAGACGAATTCGCTGGTGTAGGACTTGAGCGTCTTCATGTAGTTGGCACGCTCGAAGGCACTCGGGTCGGGGCACGATTGCTGCGACAGCGATCCCTTGAGCTGCGCCACCGACACGTAGTCGCGCTCGGTCATCCAGGCCTGCAAGCCACTCACCAGTGTGGTGATGTGCGCCGGGCCCTTGATGAGCAGGCTGCTCGCGAGCATCACGCAATCGGCGCCGGCAAGCAGCAGCTTGGTCACGTCGTCGGCCGTGTGCGCGCCGCCGGTCGCGGCAAGGCTCGCGCCGACGCGGCCACGCAGGATCGCGATCCAGCGCAGTGCGAGCCGCAGTTCGTCCGAAGTCGACAGCACCAGGTGCGGCGCGACGTCGAGTTCTTCGAGGTCGATGTCCGGCTGCAGGAAGCGGTTGAAGAGCACGAGCCCCGATGCGCCGGCATTCGACAGCCGCGACGCCATGTTGGCCATCGCGCTGAAATACGGCGGCACCTTGACGGCGACCGGAATACGCACCTGCTTGGCGACCGATTCGACGAGCTCGATGTAGCGCTGCTCGACCGCGGCGCTGGTGTCGTCCACGCTCGCGGCGAGGAAGTAGACGTTGAGCTCGATCGCGTCAGCACCGGCGTCCTCGATCTTGCGTGCGATGCCCGTCCAGCCGCCCGGCGTGCAGCCGTTCAGGCTGGCGATCACCGGTACCGAGAGCGCCTTCTTCGCATCGCCGATTAGCGCTAGATAGGCGTCGGGGCCGGTCGGGAAGTTCTGCATCTCCGGGAAGAAGCCATGCGCCTCGGGCGACAGGTCGGCGCCCTGCAGCATCAGGTGGTGCGCGGCCATCTCGTCGTGGACGATCTGCTCCTCGAACAGCGAGGGCAGCACGACCGCGGCAACGCCCGCGGCCTGCAGGCGCTTCAAGCTATCGATCGAGCCCGTCAGCGGCGAGGCCGAGGCAACGATGGGGTGCGGCAACTCGAGGCCAAGGTAACGGGTACGAAGGTCGACGCTCATGATGATGCCTCCGGCGTGGGCGCCACGGTGGGTTGGGTGTCGGCGGCCGGGGTCGCTTCGCCTTCCTCGGTCACCACGCGGTGCACGCCGGCCACTTGCTCGTAGAGCTGCCAGCGCGCATCGGCGTCGTGCTGCGCCGCCTTGAGCAACTGCTTGGAACGCGCCGGGTCGGACTGCGCGAGCATCGCGTAGCGGCCTTCCTTCAGCATGAACTGATCGAGCGGCGCGGTCGGCTTGCGCGAGTCGAGCTTGAGCGGCTGATCGCCGCCGCCCATGCCCAGGCGCGGGTCGTAGTGGTAGAGCGTCAGGTAGCCGCTCTTGACGGCGTCGCGCTGGTGGCTCATGCCGGTCGTCATGTCGATGCCGTGCGCAATGCAGTGGCTGTAGGCGATGATCAGCGAGGGCCCGTTCCACGCCGCCGCCTCCTGGAAGGTGCGCACCGTCTGCACCGGGTTGGCACCCATCGCGACCTGGGCCACGTAAACATTGCCGTAGGCCATCGCGATCATGCCGAGGTCCTTCTTGCCGATGCTCTTGCCGGCGGCGGCGAACTTGGCGACCGCGCCGCGCTGGGTGGACTTCGACGCCTGGCCGCCGGTGTTGCTGTAGACCTCGGTGTCGAGCACCAGGATGTTGACGTTGCGGCCCGAGGCGAGCACGTGGTCGAGCCCGCCGTAGCCGATGTCGTAGGCCCAGCCGTCGCCGCCGACGATCCACACGCTGCGCACGACCAGGCTGTCGGCGACCGCGAGCAGGCGCGCCGCTTCGGGCGACGCGAGCTTGCCGAGGATCGCCCTGAGCTGCTTCACGCGTTCGCGCTGCAGGCGGATCTGCTCGTCGGTGTCCTGCGGCGCGGCGAGCAGTTCGCCCGCCAGCGCGTCGCCGATCTCGGCGCGCAACTCGCGCACCAGCATCTGCGCCAGTTCCTGCTGCGCGTCGAGCGCTAGGCGCATGCCGAGACCGAACTCGGCGTTGTCCTCGAACAGGCTGTTCGCCCACGCCGGGCCCTGCCCCTCGGCGTTCTGCGACCACGGCGTCGACGGCAGGTTGCCGCCGTAGATCGACGAGCAGCCGGTCGCGTTGGCGACGACGAGGTGGTCGCCGTAGAGCTGCGACAGCAGCTTGAGGTACGGCGTCTCGCCGCAACCCGAGCACGCGCCCGAGTATTCGAACAGCGGCAGGCGCAGTTGCGAGCCGCGCAGGCCGTCGATCGTGTCCAGCGGCGGGCGCACCTCGGGCAGCTTGAGGAAGAACTCGTAGTTGGCGCGTTCGGCTTCGAGCAGTTCATCGCTCTTCCCCGCCATGTTGACGGCCTTGTGCCGGACCTCGGTCTTGCTGCGTGTCGGGCAGACGTCGACGCAGATGCCGCAGCCGGTGCAGTCGTCGGGCGCGACCTGCAGGCTGTACATCAGGCCGTCGAGCGGGCCGCCGTTCTTGCGTGTCCACGGCACGGCCTTGAAGCCGGCCGGCGCGTGCTTGAGTTCTTCGGCCGGGAAGACGTTCATGCGGATCGCCGCGTGCGGGCACATCAGCGGGCAGATCGCGCACTGCGTGCAGATCGTCTCGTCCCAGACCGGGATCTCGTGTGCGATGCTGCGCTTCTCCCACTGCGTGGTGCCGGTCGGGAAGGTGCCGTCCACCGGCAGCGCCGAGACCGGCAGCAAGTCGCCCTTGCCGTCGAGCATCATCGCCGTCACCCGCTGCACGAAATCGGGCGCCGCGCGCGCGACCACCGGGCGGCGCGAGAGCAGCGCGTCGGCGACCGCGGGGAGCGTCACTTCGCGCAAGGCCGCGAGCGAGCCGTCGACGGCGGCGTAGTTGCGCGTCAGCACCGACTCGCCGCGCTTGCCGTAGGTCTTGCGTATCGATTCCTTGATCTCGGCGATCGCCTCGTCGCGCGGCAGCACGCCCGAGATCGCGAAGAAGCAGGCCTGGGTCACCGTGTTGATGCGCCCGGCGAGGCCCGCCTCCTTGGCCACCGCGAGCGCGTCGACGACGTAGAACTTCAATCGCTTGGCGATCAGCGTTTCCTGCGCCTCGCGCGGCAGCTTGCTCCAGACTTCGTCTGGGCCGTAGGGGCTGTTGAGGAGGAAGGTCGCGCCCGGACGGGCCAGCGCCAGCACGTCGAGCTTTTCCATGAACTCGAACTGGTGGCAGGCGACGAAATCGGCCTGCGCGATCAGGTAGCTCGACGCGATGGGCCTCGGCCCAAAGCGCAGGTGCGAGACCGTGATCGCGCCCGACTTCTTGCTGTCGTAGACGAAGTAGCCCTGCGCATGCAGCGGCGTGTTCTCGCCGATGATCTTGACCGTGTTCTTGGTCGCGCCGACCGTGCCGTCGGCGCCGAGGCCGTAGAACACCGCGCGCGTGACGCCTTCGGCTTCGGTCGTGAAGGCGTCGTCCCACTTCAGCGAAAGATGCGTCACGTCGTCGTTGATGCCGACCGTGAAGTGGCGCTTGGGCGCAGGGGCCACCAGTTCGTCGAGCGCGGCCTTGGCCATCGCCGGCGTGAACTCCTTGGACGACAGGCCGTAGCGGCCGCCGATCACGCGCGGCAGCGGCATGTCCTGCGGCCAGCCTTCGGCGAGCGCGGTGACGACGTCCTGGTACAGCGGCTCACCGATCGCGCCCGGCTCCTTGGTGCGGTCGAGCACGGCAATCGAGCGCACGCTCTTCGGCAGCGCGGCGACGAAGGCCTCGACGTCGAACGGCCGGTACAGGCGCACGTTGACGAGGCCGACCTTTTCGCCGGCGGCGACGAGCTTGGCCACGGCTTCATCCGATGCACCGACGCCCGAGCCCATCTGCACCAGCACGCGTTCGGCGTTCGGGTCGCCCGTGTAGTCGAACAGGCCGTAGCGGCGGCCGGTGAGCTCGGCCAGGCGCGCCATCGCCTCGCGCACGATGCCCGGCACCGCGGCATAAAACGTGTTGCAAGCCTCTCTGGCCTGGAAGAACACGTCCGGGTTCTGCGCCGTGCCGCGCATGATCGGGCGGTCCGGGTTGAGGGCGCGGCCGCGCTGCGCGCGGACCAGGTCCTCGTCGATCAGCGAACGAACGTCGTCCTCGAACAGCAGCTCGATCTTGTTGACTTCGTGGCTGGTGCGAAAGCCGTCGAAGAAGTGCAGGAAGGGCACGCGCGCCTTGAGCGTCGCCATGTGGGCGACCATCGCCATGTCCTGCGCTTCCTGCACGCTCGTCGAGGCGAGCAGCGCAAAGCCGGTGGTGCGCGCGGCCATCACATCGCTGTGGTCGCCGAAGATCGACAGCGCGTGCGTCGCCAGCGTGCGCGCGGCGATGTGGAACACGGCCGGCGTCAGCTCGCCCGCGATCTTGAACATGTTGGGCAGCTTGAGCAGCAGCCCCTGCGACGCGGTGAAGGTGGTCGTCATTGCGCCGGCCTGCAGCGAGCCGTGCACGGCACCGGCGGCGCCGGCTTCGCTCTGCATCTCGATCACCTGCGGCACCATGCCCCAGATGTTCTTGCGCCCCTTGGCCGACCATTCATCGGCGAGTTCGCCCATGGTCGACGACGGCGTGATCGGGTAGATCGCGATCACTTCGCTGGTGAGGTGGGCGATCCGCGCGGCGGCTTCATTGCCGTCCAGCACATGCGAGCGTTCGGTCATGGTGTTCTCTTGGCGGTTTCTGTGGGCGAATGGGGAATGCCGCGCCTGCGCCTCGCAGTGAGCGCGCCCGCCGCTACAGGATGCCGGGCTTGCCGGCCTCCCAGCGACGATGCTCCGTCGTCAGCAGGTCGACGTGCTCGCGCTCCTCGGCGGCAAGTTCCTTGTAAAGCTCGCGCGCGATCGAGCCGGCCGGCGCCTGCTCGCCCTCGCGACTGAAAAAGTCGACCGCCCGTTGCTCGAACGCGATGGCGATTTGAAACAGGTTGGACGGATCGTCGGGCTTGCGGTCGATGCCGGCGAAGATGGCCGCGCGGTCGAGTTGGAAGTCTTCGGCGGCGGTCGGCATCTCGGCGTGGTAGCGCTTGCACAGCGTCTGCATGTGCTCGGACTCCATCGCTGCGAAACGGCTGAAGAGGTCGCGCAATACGGGGTCGACGGCATCGCGCGACGCACGCTCGTAGAACGCATGGCCGCCGAGTTCAATCTCGAACGCCTTGCGCACGGCGTCCATCGCCTTATCGTTCGCTATCGGCCCGCGGTCGAGCAACTGCAGCTTGCCCTTGCAATGCGGGCACATGCCGTACGGAAACGCAAAGCCTTCGCTGACCTTGTGGCACTCGTTGCAGCGCCAGCGCAATTCGACGCCGGCGCAGCAGATGTAGGTCTCGTCGCCCTCGAGCGGTCGTTGGCAGCGTGGGCAGATGCTCATGGTGGAACCCTCTCGAGGCGCAGGTGGTTGGATGACGATCGGTGTGTGCAATGGCGAGCGCATGCGCTCGCCTCGCGCACGTAAGTCTAGACGGCAACGCGACCGGGTCGCGCCCGCCCCGCCCAACTCACGCCTTCAGGCGCGATGTTGTCGGCAAATGCGCCTCACGCTCTTAACCTGGATCAATGGAGCCGAACGCCGCTGCCGCCCGATGCGGCGAACGAGCGCGGCTCCTCTATGCCTCGACGCTGTCGAGCAGGTGCTGCAGACCGACCGGATCGGTGATCTGGATCTGGCGCTGGCGAACGAACAACAGGCCATTGGCCTGGAACTTCGAGAACGTGCGGCTGACGGTCTCGAGCTTGAGGCCGAGATAGCTGCCGATCTCCTCGCGGCTCATGCGCAGGACCAGCGCCGATGCCGAAAAGCCGCGCTCGCGCAGGCGGTGCGCCAGATTGAGCAGGAATGCCGCGACGCGCTCCTCGGCATGCATGCTGCCCAGCAACAGCATCACACCATGGTCGCGCACGATCTCGCGGCTCAATGCCTTGTGGAGTTGCCTCTGCAGCGAGTGAACATCGCGCGCGACGGCTTCGAGTTCGCCATAAGGGATCACGCACACCTGCGAGTCCTCGATCGCCATCGCTTCGACTTGGTGGCGACCGGTGCCGATGCCGTCCAGGCCGATCAGTTCGCCGCCCATCTGGAAGCCCGTCACCTGGTCGCGCCCATCCTTGGACGACACGAAGGTCTTGAAAAACCCCGTCCAGATGGCGTAGATGGCGTCGAAGCGGTCGCCAGCACGGAACAGCGATGCGCCGCGCGACAGCTTGCGCCGCTCGGCCACCATCCGCAGATCGATCAGATCGAACTCGGCCGCTGTCAACCCGACCGGCAGGCAGATCTCGCGCAGATGGCAACTCGAACACGCCACCTTGCTGGGCACCGCGTGCAGGGGGGCAACGACCGTCTCGTACGCGTGCGCAGCCTCGATGAACGAAGCAGCCTTCATGAGCCTGTCGATTTCCATGGGCAGGATGATATTCATCCGCTCAGTCCGCCCTGACAATGAGGACATGTCGGCCAGCCTGCTAGAGTGCGGGCAACCTGCCTGGAGTTGCAATGCGTGTGGGATTGTTCGTCACCTGTCTGGCCGACCTGATGCGCCCGAGCGTGGCCTTCGCGGCAGTCAAGCTGCTCGAAGACGCTGGCTGCAGCGTCGAGGTGCCCGAAAGCCAGACCTGCTGCGGGCAGCCGGCGCTGAACAGCGGCGACAGCGTGGACGCGCGGGCGATCGCCAAGCAGGTCATCGCAAGCTTCGAAGGCTTCGACTACGTCGTCGGCCCGTCGGGCTCGTGCATGGGCACATTGCGCTGCGACTACCCCGCGCTGTTTGCCGACGAGCCCGCGTGGCGCCTGCGCGCCGAAGACCTGGCGCGGCGCAGCCACGAGTTGCTGAGCTTCCTCGTCGACGTGATGCACATCGAGCGTGTCGCCGCGCGCTACGACGGCAAGGTCACCTACCACGACAGCTGCGCCGGCCTGCGCGAACTCGGCGTGCGCGAGCAGCCGCGCAAGCTGCTCGCCGGCGTGGCGGGCCTAGAACTCGTCGAGATGCAGGGTACCGAGGAGTGCTGCGGCTTCGGCGGCACCTTCTGCGTCAAGTACCCTGAGATCTCGACCAAGATGGTCGACGACAAGATCGCCCACATCGAAGCCAGCGGCGCCAGCGCCGTGCTCGGCGGCGACCTCGGCTGCCTGCTCAACATCGCCGGGCGCATCCGGCGGCGCGGCCTGCCGGTGCGGGTGTTGCACACCGCCGAACTGCTGGCAGGGATGGGCGGCGAGCCCTCGATCGGCGAGCCACAAGAGCCATGATGCGAATGAGCGGCCCCTCCTTCGCCCAGCGCACGCGGATCGCGATCCACGACCAGCGTCTGCAGGGGGCGCTGGCCAACGCGAGCAGCGGCCTCGCGGCCAAGCGCGCCGCACAAAAGGCTGCGCTGCCCGAATTCGAAGCGCTGCGAGAGCGGGCGCGCGAAGTCAAGGAACACGTTCTCGCCCACCTCGACGGCTACCTCGAACGCTATGAAGCCGAGGTCACGCGCCACGGCGGCCAGGTGCACTGGGCATCGACCGCCGAAGACGCGCGCAACATCATCCTCGAGATCTGCCGCCAGGCCGACGCCAAGACCATCACCAAGGGCAAGTCGATGGTCAGCGAGGAGATCGCCCTCAACGCCGCGCTGGAGGCGCAGGGCTACGAGGTGATCGAGACCGACCTTGGCGAGTACATCATCCAGCTCGCGAAGGAGCCGCCCAGCCACATCATCATGCCGGCGGTGCACAAGACGCGCGAGCAGGTCGGCGACCTGTTCGCCGAGCACCACCGGCCGCTCGGCTATGCGAAGCACCTGACCGACATCGGCGAGATGGTGAACGAGGCGCGGCAGGTGCTGCGCGGGCACTACTTTCGTGCCGACGTCGGCATCACCGGCGGCAACTTCCTGATCGCCGAGACGGGCTCGAGCGTCATCGTCACCAACGAGGGCAACGGCGACCTCACGCAGACGCTGGCGCGGGTGCACATCGTCACCGCCGGCATCGAGCGCGTGGTGCCGACGCTGGACGACGCGCAGACCTTCCTGCGCCTGCTCGCGCGCAGCGCCACCGGCCAGGAGATCACCAGCTACACGACTCTGAGCACCGGCCCGCGCCGCGCGGACGACCTCGACGGCCCGCAGGAATACCACGTCGTGCTGGTCGACAACGGGCGCTCGAAGATGCTCGGCGGGCCGTTTCGCGAGATGCTGCGCTGCATACGCTGCGGCGCCTGCCTGAACCACTGCCCGGTCTACAGCGCGATCGGCGGCCACGCCTACGGCTGGGTCTACCCCGGCCCGATGGGCTCGGTGCTGACGCCCATCATCAACGGCATGGCCGCCGGCTACGACCTGCCCAACGCGTGCACGCTCAACGGCCGTTGCCAGACCGTGTGCCCGGTCAAGATTCCGCTGCCGGGCCTGCTGCGCGAGCTGCGCCGCCAGCAGTTCGAGGACGGGCTGACGCCACGCACGATCCGCTTCGCGCTCAAGGCATGGGCCATGCTCGCCAGGCGGCCACGCCTGTACCACCTGAAGATGCGCTTGGCGATCGGCCTGCTGAGCCGCATCGGGCGCAGCCGCGGCGTGCTCTCGCGCCTGCCGCTCGTCGGCGGCTGGACCGACACCCGTGACCTGCCCGCGCCGCAAGGCGGCACCTTCCAGCAGGCCTGGCGCGCTCGCAAGGGGGGGCGTTCATGAGGCCGCCGGGCCGCCCCAAGGGCGAATACCGGAGTGCGCAGCACGAAGGCACCCGGATGAGCAGCGGCCGCGAACGCGTTCTCGCCGACATTCGCCGCGCGCTCGGGCGCGACGGGCTGGGCCTCGCCGCGATACCTCCGCTGCCGGGCACTGCTCCGCGGCCGGCCTTCGAGGGCGACCTCGTCGATCGCTTCGCCGCCAAGATGATCGAGAAGTCGGCCACGCTGGAGCGCATCGCGTCGCTGGCCGACGTCGGCGAGGCCGCGACGCGCTTCATCTCGGCTTACGGCGCTGCGCATAGGCTTTGCGTGTCACCCGCTCTGGCCGACATCGCCTGGCCGCCTGGCCTCACGATCCACGTCGGCGCCGCCGGGCGTGACGAGCAGACCAGCGTCACCCCCTGCTTCGCCGCGGTCGCCGAAGCGGGCGCGATCGTCGCGCTGTCGGGGCCTAACACACCGAGTACACTGAATTTCGTGCCCGAGAACCACATCGTGATCGTTCGCGTGGGCCAGGTCGTGCGGCACTTCGAGGACGCCTGGGCGCAGTGGCGCGCGTCGGGGCTGCCGATGCCGCGCACGCTGAACGTGATCTCCGGGCCGTCGCGCACGGCCGACATCGAGCAGACCATCCAGCTCGGCGCGCACGGCCCGCGGCGGCTGCACATCCTGCTCGTGAGCGCCTGACGGCCCGGCCTCCCCTGGGTATTCCCGTTTGATCTGGGCGGCGCGGCAGGCGACAGTCGCGCTTCACCAACCTGCTTTCGGGAACCGCCATGCCAAGCCCCAAACTGATCCTCGACTACGTCTACGACCACGAGGCCGCGCACCCGGACAAGGTCTACCTCACGCAGCCGATAGGTGGCGGCCGGGTGGTCGACTACACCTGGGCGCAGACGCTGGGCGAGGCGCGGCGCATGGCGGCGCATCTGCGCAGCCTCCCGCTCGCACCCGGCTCGCGGGTGGCCATCCTGACAAAGAACTGCGCCCACTTCTTCATCGCCGAGCTGGCGATCTGGATGGCCGGCTGCACGACGGTTGCCGTGTTCGCCACCGAGACCGCCGACAACGTGCGCTTCGTTCTCGAGCACAGCGAAGCGAGCCTGCTCTTCGTGGGCAAGCTCGACAACTGGAGCCATCAGGCGGCGGGCATACCGGCGGGCCTGCCATGCATCGCCTTCCCGCTCGCGCCGCGCACCGACTTCGACACCTGGGACGCCATCGTCGCCCGCACCGCGCCGCTCGCCGGCCGCCCGGCGCGCGCGCCCGATGACCTGGCGATGCTGATTTACACCTCGGGCTCGACCGGGCAGCCCAAGGGCGTGATGCTCGGCTTCGAGGCGGTCACCCGCGCCAGCGAAGGCATCTCCGCCGACATTCGCCAGCGCCTGGGCACCGGCTTCGAGAGCCGCGGCCTCTCCTACCTGCCGCTGGCGCACAGCTTCGAACGCGCGTGGGTGGAGTGCGCGTCGTTCGTCGACGGCGAAGGGCGCATCTACTTCACCGAGTCGCTGGAGACCTTCGTCGAAGACCTGAAGCGCGCGCGCCCGACGACCTTCATCTCGGTGCCGCGCCTGTGGCTCAAGTTCCAGCAGGGCGTGTTCGCGAAGATGCCGCCGGCCCGGCTCGAGCTACTGCTGAAGATCCCGTTCCTCGGAACGCTCGTTCGCCGCAAGATCCTGGCCGGGCTCGGGCTTGACGCGGTGCGGCTGGCCGGCAGCGGCTCGGCACCGATCCCGGCCGAGCTGATCGCCTGGTACCGGCGCCTGGGTCTGAACCTGATCGAGGGCTACGGCATGACGGAGGACTTCGCGTACTCGCACAACTCCACCGCCGCCACCCACGCACCAGGCTACGTGGGGCTGCCCCTGCCCGGCGTCCAGGTGCGCATCAGCTCGCAGGGCGAGGTGCTGATCAAGTCACCCGGGCGCCTGAGCGGCTACTACAAGCGACCCGACCTCGACGCCGAGAGCTTCACGGCAGACGGCTTCTTCCACACCGGCGACCTCGGCGAGAGGCGCGCCGATGGCCTGCTCAAGATCACCGGCCGCGCGAAGGAGATTTTCAAGACGGCCAAGGGCGAGTACGTGGCGCCGGCACCGATCGAGAACCGGTTGAATTCGCACCCGATGGTGGAACTCTCGCTCGTCTCCGGCGTCGCCCAGCCGGCCGCCTACGCGATGGTGGTGCTGGGGGAGGATCTTCGCCCGCGCGTCGGCGACCCGGCCGTGCGTGCCGAGGTCGAACGCGAACTCGGCCAGTTGCTCACCGACGTCAACGGCCAGCTCGCCGCGCACGAGAGGCTGCGCATGATCGTCGTCGCCCGCGAGCCGTGGACCATCGACAACGGCTGCCTGACGCCGACGATGAAGATCCGCCGCGGCACGATCGAGACCGTCGTGGCGCCCGAACTGGAGGGCTGGTACACCCGCACCGGTAACATCCAATGGGCCTAGGAGCCTGTCGGGCTTTGGGTTGGGTCCGCGCCGCGGCGAGTCGCGGAGCCAGACGAGGCGCCGACGAGGCCGTGTGGTCAGGCCACACAACGAGTCGGAAACAAAGGATGGCGCCGCGAATCGCCGCGGCCCGAAGGGTTGGGCCTGCAAGGGGGCGCATGCGTCGTTGCAAATGCTCGCCGGGTGGGCAACCCGGCTGCGCTTTGCGCCTAGCCTGCGCCCCCTTGCAGGCCCAACGCGATCCCAACCCAAAGCCCGACAGGCTCCTGGAGCGTGAGCGACAAGAAGTCGCCTGAACAAGCCCTGAACGACCCGGCCATGGACAAGAAGACCCACCGCTCCCGACACGGAGGCGACCGCGTCGCCCTGGCCCTGAAGGCGCACGGCGTGCGCTGCATCTTTACCTTGTGCGGCGGCCACATCTCGCCGATCCTGGCCGCCTCCAAGGCGCTGGGCATCCGCATCGTCGACGTGCGCGACGAAGCGACCGCGGTCTTCGCTGCCGACGCCACCGCGCGCCTGACGGGACTGCCGGGCGTGGCGGCAGTCACGGCCGGCCCGGGCATCACCAACACCATCACCGCGCTCAAGAACGCGCAGCTCGCGCATTCGCCGGTGATCCTGATCGGCGGCGCGGCGCCGACGGCGCTGCAGGGGCGCGGCGCACTGCAGGATATCGACCAACGCCCGCTGGTCGAGCCGCACGTCAAGCTGTTTCGCAAGATTCGCCGCGTGCGCGACCTCGGCCCGGCGGTGGACGAGGCCTTCGCCGTCGCCCGCGCGGGCGTGCCGGGGCCGGTGTTCATCGAGTGCCCGGTCGACCTGCTCTACGACGAGAAAACCATCCGCGAGTGGTACACCGACGCAGCCGGCAAGGGCAGTTCGATCGCCGACCGCTTGTTGCGCTTTTACCTGAACCGTCATGTCGCGCGCATGTTCGGCGGCAGCCAGGATTTCGCGCCGCCGGTGGTGCGCCTGGTCGACACGCCGCGTGCGGCGCAGGCCAACGTCAACGATGCACTGGCCGTGCTCGCCAAGGCCGAGCGGCCGCTGCTCGTCATCGGCAGCCAGGCCCTGGTCGCAGCCTCCGAGGCGGCGTCGCTCGCAGCGGCGGTCACGCGGCTGGGCATCCCGGTCTACCTATCGGGCATGGCGCGCGGCCTGCTGGGCCGCGACCATCCGCTGCAGATGCGCCACCAGCGCCGCAATGCCCTGCGCGAGGCCGATTGCGTGCTGCTGGCTGGCGTGCCGTGCGACTTCCGGCTCGACTACGGCAAGCACGTCCGTCGCAACGCCAAGCTCATCGCTGCCAACCGCAGCGCCAAGGACGCACGATTGAACCGCAAGCCCGACATCGCCGCCATCGGCGACGCGGGCCTGTTCCTGCAACACCTGGCCAAGGAACAACCCTTGACCAGCGAGGCCGGCTCGCGCCACGCCGGCTGGATCGCCCAACTGCGCGCGCGCGACGCGCAGCGCGAAGCCGAGATCACCACGCAGGCCAAGGCCGAGGGCGAATTCGTCAACCCGATTGCGCTCTTTCGCGCAATCGAGCAGGAGGCCGGCGAGGGCGCGATCTTCGTCGCCGACGGCGGGGACTTCGTCGCCACCGCGTCCTACGTGCTGCACCCGCGCGCGCCGCTGACCTGGCTCGACCCGGGCGCCTTCGGCACGCTGGGCGTCGGCGCGGGCTTCGCGCTCGGCGCCGCGCTGGCCAGGCCGGGCAGCGAAGTCTGGATCATCTTCGGCGACGGCGCCTGCGGCTACGGCCTCGCCGAGTTCGACACCTTCGTGCGCCACGGCATACCGGTCATCGCGATCGTCGGCAACGACGCCGGCTGGACGCAGATCGCGCGCGAGCAGGTCAAGATGCTGGGCGACGACGTGGGCACCGTGCTCGCCCACACCGACTATCACGACGTGGCGGCCGCCTTCGGTGCCGAGGGCATCCTCGTCAAGAGCCTGGCCAAGGTCCCGATCGCGCTCGCCCATGCGCGCGCCTTCGCGCGCAGCGGCAGGCCGGTGCTCGTGAACATCTGGCTCGACAAAACCGAGTTCCGCGAAGGCTCGCTCTCGATGTAGCGAGGCCGCGCGGCTACAGGTTCTCGGCCGCGAAGGCCTTGATCCGCTGCGCGGTCTCGGGGTCGGCGAAGCACGCCATCGCTGCCTGCTGCTCGAGTTCCAGCGCTCGCGCCAGTTGCGGGTTCAACTGGCCGGTGATGATGCGCTTCAAGCGCGACGTGGCGTTCATCGAACGCGACGCGATCTGGTTCGCCATCTCGAGCGCGCGCGGCAGCAGCTCGTCCGTGGGCACGACGCGGTTGACGAGGCCGAGACGGTGCAGCGCCATTGCGTCCTGGCGCTCGCCCAGCACCATCAGTTCCATCGCCCGCTGGTGGCCCAGCGTCTGCGGCAGCAGCCAGGTCACGCCGCCGGTCACGAAGTGGCCGAGCGCCATCTCGGGGAAGAAGCAGGCCAGGTTGTCGGCGGCCACCACGAGGTCGCAGTTCAGCAGCCACTCGAAACCACCGCCGACGGCGTAGCCGTGCACGGCGCCGATGACGAGCTTGGGGCCGAACATGATGTCGCGCGTGATGCGCTGGATGTCGTCGCAGGTCTTTGCGATGGAGGCCGGCGTCTTCGCCTGTTCGCCGAACTCCTTCAGGTCGTCGCCGGCGCAGAACGCACGGCCGGCGCCAGTGAGGACGATCGCGCGCGTATCGGGGTCGGCCTGCGCCGATGCCAGCGCCGCGTGCAGGTCGTCCAGCAGCGCGGCGCCGATGGCGTTCAGCCGCTCGGGCCGGTTCAGTGTGACGATGCCGACCGGGCCTTCATTGCGCGCAGTGGCGTAGCTCATGGGCTTCCTTGGCAAGTTTCGGGGGGCGCGCTTGGCCGAGCATATCGCGCCGCCGCACGCTGCACGCCCAGGCCAGTCGCGAAGGGTCGGCCCGTATAATCGCGCTTTACCACCTCGGCATTTTCGAAAGACAAGTGCCGCATGCAATGACCAAGTTCGTCTTTGTCACCGGCGGTGTGGTGTCCTCGCTGGGCAAGGGCATTGCGTCTGCATCTCTGGCTGCGATCCTCGAATCGCGCGGCCTCAAAGTCACCCTCATCAAGCTAGACCCGTACATCAATGTCGACCCCGGCACGATGTCGCCGTTCCAGCACGGCGAGGTGTTCGTGACCGACGACGGCGCCGAGACCGACCTCGACCTCGGCCACTACGAGCGCTATATCACGACGCGGATGAAGCGCAGCAACAACTTCACGACCGGGCAGATCTACGACTCGGTGATCCGCAAGGAACGTCGCGGCGAATACCTCGGCAAGACGGTGCAGGTGATCCCGCACGTCACCAACGAGATTCAGGACTACATCCGCCGCGGCGCCGGGGTCGGCACGCCGCAGGAAATGGAGGTCGCGATCGTCGAGATCGGCGGCACGGTGGGCGACATCGAATCGCTGCCCTTCCTCGAAGCCGTGCGCCAGATGAGCCTGAGAATGGGACCGACCAACGCCGCCTTCGTGCACCTCACGCTGGTGCCGTGGATTCCGGCGGCGGGCGAACTCAAGACCAAGCCCACCCAGCACAGCGTGCAGAAGCTGCGCGAGATCGGCATCATGCCCGACGCCCTGCTGTGCCGCGCCGACCGGCCGATCCCCGACGAAGAGCGGGCCAAGATCTCGCTTTTCGCGAACGTGCCCGAGTTCGGCGTGATCTCGGTCTGGGACGCCGACACCATCTACAAGGTGCCGCGCATGCTGCACGCGCAGGGCCTGGACGAACTGATCTGCGCCAAGCTGCACCTGCACACCAAGCCGGCCAACCTCGAGCGCTGGGACAAGCTCGTGCACGAGGTCGAGCACCCGCAGCACGAGGTGACGATCGCGATGTGCGGCAAGTACGTCGATCTCTCGGATTCGTACAAGTCGCTCAACGAGGCACTGCGCCATGCCGGCATCCACAACCACGCGCGGGTGAAGATCGAATACGTCGATTCGGAAGACCTGAGCGCCGCCAACGTCGCCAACCTGGGCCGCTTCGACGCCATCCTCGTGCCGGGCGGCTTCGGCAAGCGCGGCGTCGAGGGCAAGATCCTCGCCGCGCAGTTCGCGCGCGAACACAAGCTGCCCTACCTCGGGATCTGCCTGGGCATGCAGGTGGCGACGATCGAGGTCGCGCGCCACAAGGCCGGCCTGGCAGGAGCCAACAGCAGCGAGTTCGACCCCCTGACGCCGCACCCGGTGATTGCGCTGATCGAGGAGTGGCAGAACGCCGACGGCTCGATCCAGAAGCGCGACGCGCAGTCCGACCTCGGCGGAACGATGCGCCTGGGCGCGCAAAGCTCCGACGTCAAGCCCGGCACGCTGGCGCACGAAATCTACGGCGACGTGGTGACCGAGCGCCACCGCCATCGCTACGAGGCCAACGTCAACTACCTCGACCGCCTGACCGAAGCGGGCCTCGTCATCTCGGCGCTGACGCAGCGCGAGAAGCTGACCGAGATCGTCGAGCTGCCGCGCAGCGTGCATCCGTGGTTCATGGGCGTGCAGTTCCACCCCGAGTTCAAGAGCACGCCGTGGGGCGGGCACGCGCTGTTCACGTCCTTCGTCGCCGCAGCGCTGAAGCACCAGGCCGAGCGCACTGAAAAGGCCGCCGCGTGAGGCTTTGCGGGTTCGACATCGGCCTTAGTAAGCCGTTCTTCCTGATCGCCGGACCCTGCGTCGTCGAGTCCGAACAGTTGCAGCTCGACGTCGCCGGTGCGCTCAAGGAGATCACTGCCGCGCTCGGCATCCCGTTCATCTTCAAGTCGAGCTACGACAAGGCCAACCGCTCGAGCGGCACGTCGTTTCGCGGCCCGGGAATGGGGCGCGGGCTCGAGATCCTGGCCACGGTAAAGCGCGAGATCGGCGTGCCCGTGCTGACCGATGTGCACAGCGAGGCGGAGATCGCCGCCGTCGCCGCGGTCGTCGATGTGCTGCAGACCCCCGCCTTCCTGTCCCGCCAGACCGACTTCATCCACGCCGTCGCGCAGTCGGGCAGGCCGGTCAACATCAAGAAGGGGCAGTTCCTGGCCCCGGGCGACATGAAGAACGTGATCGCCAAGGCGCGTGCCGCGGCGCGCGAAGCGGGCCTGCCGGAAGACAACTTCCTTGCCTGCGAACGCGGCACGAGCTTCGGCTACAACAACCTCGTCTCCGACATGCGCTCGCTCGCGATCCTGCGTGAGACCGGCGCGCCGGTGGTCTTCGACGCCACGCATTCCGTGCAGTTGCCCGGCGGCCAGGGCACGACGAGCGGCGGCCAGCGCGAATTCGTTCCGGTGCTGGCGCGTGCGGCGGTCGCGGTAGGCGTTGCCGGCCTCTTCATGGAGACGCACCCCGACCCGGCTCGCGCGATGAGCGACGGGCCGAACGCGGTGCCCTTGAAGCACATGAAGGCGCTGCTCGAGACGCTGGTCGCGCTCGACGCCGTGACGAAGCGGAACGGCTTCCTCGAAGACAACTTTCAGCCATGAGACACACGGCGTCGAACACTCTTGCGCGGGCCGAGCGCCGGGCCGCCATCGGCCAGAGGCCGATGGCCTTCGGCAGGCACAGCCAGTCCGCAGGGACTGGCTGTGTCCGGCCTCAGCTCGCCAAGCCGGCCCGCATCCCCTCGGGGGATCGGCCGACGTACTCGTCGGCCGAGGGGCTGTCATGAGCGCGTACATCATCGCCAACGTCAAGGTCACCGACCCGGTGCAGTACGAGCAGTACAAGAAGTTCTCGTCGCTGGCGATGCAGGCACACGGCGCCGAGGTCTGCGTTCGCGGCGGTGCGGTCGAAGTGCTCGAAGGCGACTGGCAGCCCGACCGCCTGGTCGTTCTGAAATTCGATAGCCTTGCCAAGGCCCGTGCCTTCTACGACTCCGCCGAATACGCCCTCGCCCGCGAAGCGCGCGCCGGCGCGGCGGTGATGCGGATGGTGATCGTCGAAGGCTCCTGAAGGCGCGACGGCAGCGAACGAAACCGAACCCGAATTGAAACTGGAGATCCACCCATGAGTGCCATCGTAGACATCGTCGGCCGCGAGATCCTCGACAGCCGCGGCAACCCCACCGTCGAATGCGACGTGCTGCTTGAATCTGGAGTGATGGGACGCGCGGCTGTGCCATCCGGCGCGTCCACCGGCTCGCGCGAAGCGATCGAGCTGCGCGACGGCGACAAGTCGCGCTACCTCGGCAAGGGCGTCCTGAAGGCCGTCGAGCACGTGAACACCGAGATCTCGGAAGCGGTGCTGGGCCTGGACGCGAGCGAGCAAGCCTTCCTCGACCGCACCTTGATCGACCTCGACGGCACCGAGAACAAGAGCCGCCTGGGCGCCAACGCGACGCTCGCCGTCAGCATGGCGGTGGCGCGCGCGGCGGCCGAGGAATCGGGCTTGCCGCTGTACCGCTACTTCGGCGGCTCGGGCGAGATGCAACTGCCGGTGCCGATGATGAACGTCATCAACGGCGGCGCGCACGCGAACAACAACCTCGACCTGCAGGAGCTGATGATCATCCCTCTGGGCGCACCGAGCTTTCGCGAAGCGGTGCGCTACGGCGCCGAGGTCTTCCACGCGCTGAAGAAGATCATCAACGACCGCGGCATGAGCACCGCGGTCGGCGACGAAGGCGGCTTCGCGCCGACGGTCGCGAGCCACGAAGCGGCGATCCAGTTGATCTTGGAAGCCATCGACAAGGCCGGCTTTACCGCCGGCACGCAGGTCGCGCTGGGCCTGGATTGCGCGGCCAGCGAGTTCTACAAGGACGGCAAGTACGTGCTCGGCGGCGAGGGCCTCTCGCTCACCGCGCCGGAGTGGACCGACATCCTCGCCACTTGGGCCGACAAGTACCCCATCATCAGCATCGAAGACGGCATGGCCGAAGGCGACTGGGACGGCTGGAAGCACCTCGCGGACCGCCTCGGCAGCAAGGTGCAGCTCGTCGGCGACGACCTCTTTGTCACCAACACCAAGATCCTGCGCGAGGGCATCGAAAGGCGCGTCGCCAATTCCATCCTCATCAAGATCAACCAGATCGGCACGCTGACCGAAACCTTCGCCGCCATCGAGATGGCCAAGCGCGCCGGCTGGACGGCCGTCATCAGCCACCGCTCGGGCGAGACCGAGGATTCGACGATCGCCGACATCGCCGTCGGCACCAACGCCGGCCAGATCAAGACCGGCTCGATGAGCCGCAGCGACCGCATCGCCAAGTACAACCAGTTGCTGCGCATCGAGGAAGACCTCGGCGACGTCGCGAGCTACCCCGGCCGCGGCGCGTTCTACAACCTGCGCTGATGCGGATTCGCATCACCATCAGGCCGTGCGTGCGGGAGGCGACATGAGCGGCAACGAGCCTTCGAAGGCAGAGGACAAGCCGTCGTACCAATGGGTCTTCATCGGTATGGCGATGATGATGTTGGCCGGCGTCGGCGTCGCCTACTACCCGTTCTTCCTCGCCACGCGGCAGGTGCAGACGTTCTGCAAGGAGCTTCCCGCGGGCGCATCCATCGAGGTCGTGCGCGCCCGTGCCGCGGAGGTGGGCTACGAGGTTTCGCCGATCGAGGGCGGCCATGCCCTCCTCGAAGACCCGCTGTCCTACGGCCGCCGCACCTGCAATCTTCGCTTCGGCGCGCAGGGGTTGCTGGGAGTGGAGTGACCGGTGGCTGCGCGGCACTATCGTCATTGGGCTGCAGTAGCGGCCGGCCGCACCGGTACCGAAGACTGGTACCATTGAACGATGAAGCGCAAACACCAGCGCACGCTTGAGTTGGTGTTCGCCCGCCCGGTCAGCGCCAACATCCCGTGGCGCGACATCGAAGCGTTGTTCGCGGAGTTGGGCGCAGAGATCAGCGAGCGTGAGGGCAGCCGCGTCGCGGTGGTCGTGTTCGGGGAGGTCAGAGTGTTCCATCGCCCGCATCCATCGCCAAACACCGACAAGGGCGCTGTAGCAAGCGTCCGCAAGTGGTTGGAGGCACACGGAGTCGAACCATGAACGTCATGAGCCTGGGTGGGTACCACGCGAAGATCGAATACGACCCCGAACTCGATCTGTTCCGGGGCGAGATTCTCGGCCTGAGCGGGGGCGCGGACTTCTTCGGCAAGAATCCGAAGGAGTTGCGAACGGAATTCAAGAGGTCGCTCGACGTCTTCCTCCAAGTCTGCAAGGAAAAGGGCATCGAGCCGCGGCGACATTTCTCCGGCAAGTTCAACCTGCGCATCCCGCCCGAACTGCATGAGCAATTGGCCATCGCCGCGCAGGCCGAAGGCAAGAGCATCAACGCGCTGGCGCAGGAAGCCTTGATGGAGCGCGTCGCTTCGTGACGAACGTCCATCCTTCCGGCCACGCGAAGCTGGGGCACCGAACCCTTTTGCCCGACAGCGCGGTGAGCGTTATGTCTCACGTTGATACGCGCCTTCAAGAGATCTGATGCGCCTCGTCACCCTCGCCCTGCTGACCCTGCTTGCCCTTGTCCAGGCCGAACTCTGGTTCGGCAAGGGAGGCCTTCCGCGCAAGCTCGAGCTCGAAGGCAAACTGCACGCGCAGCAAGCCAGCAACGACGCCGCGCGCACGCGCAACGAGCAGATGGCAGCCGAGGTGCGCGACCTGAAGGAAGGCCTGGAGATGGTCGAGGAGAAGGCACGCTTCGAGCTCGGGATGGTCAAGCCCGACGAGATCCTGGTGCAGATCTCGACCAAGCCCTGACCCTGCGGCCTTGATGAACGCACTGCTGCAGGCACTGCAGCCCCTCTTCGCTCCGGCATTCAGCGCCTGGGGCTCGCCCGTCGCCTGGCTCGAGATCGTCGCCTTCGTGCTCGCGCTGGCGATGGTGTTGCTGAACATCCGCGTCAACCCGATCGCGTGGCCGCTGGCGATCGTCAGCTCGCTGCTCTACTTCACGCTGTTCTGGAACAGCCGCCTGTACGGCGACGCGAGCCTGCAGATCTTCTTCGCGCTTGTCGCCGCCTGGGGCTGGTGGCAGTGGCTGCGCGGCACCGCTGCCGACGGCACGGCGCTGCGCGTGACCTGGCTGCCGGCTCGCACGCGCTGGACGCTGGTCGGCGTGATGGCGCTGGCCTGGCCGGCGACGGGCCTCTTCCTGCGCCGCTACACCGACACCGACGTGCCGTGGTGGGACGCCTTCCCCACCGCCGGCAGCGTGATCGGCCAATGGCTGCTCGGCCGCAAGCACGTCGAGAACTGGGCCGTGTGGGTGGCCGTGAACGTCGTCAGCGTGGCGTTGTTCGCCTACAAGGGGCTGTGGCTGACGGCGGCGCTCTACGCCGTCTTCATCGCGCTCTCGGCGCAGGGCTGGCGAAGCTGGACGCGCCTTGCGCCGGCGCGATGAAGCCGGCCTTCGTAATCGCCATCGTCGGTGCCGAGAGCAGCGGCAAGACGACGCTCGCGCAGCAGTTGCAGACGCGCCTTGCCGCCGACGGGCTGACGACGGCACTGGTCGGCGAGACCCTGCGCGAGTTCTGCGACCGCCACCGCCGCACGCCGCGCATCGACGAGCAGGCAGCGATTGCCGCCGAGCAGACGCAGCGCATAGCCACCGCCGCCGCGAATCATGCGGTCGTCGTTGCCGACACGACGGCGCTGATGACGGCCGTCTACAGCGAATTCGTGTTCGGCGATGCGAGCCTGTATGCGATCGGCGAGGCCGCACACCGCCGCGCTGGCCTGACGCTGCTGACCGCGCTCGACCTGCCGTGGCAGGCCGACGGCCTGCAGCGCGACGGCGAGCATGTGCGCGCTCCCGTCGATGCCGCCATTCGCGCGGCGCTTGAGCGCATCGCGCATCCGTTCGTCGTCGTCTCTGGCCAGGGCGAGGCGCGGCTGCAATCGGCCTGGCACGCCGTACGGCAGGCCTTGCCGAAGTGATGCTGCCGCGCCTGCCGACCTGCTAGCCTAGCCCCAATGCCTTCTTCCCACTCCGAGCGCGCTGCGATGACCCCGTCCACGGTCGTGCTCGTGCTGACGCTGCTGCTCGGCATCCAGCCGGTCACGACCGACCTCTACCTGCCGGCCCTGCCCGATCTCGCGACCTCGCTCAATGCGCCGATGAGCGCGGCGCAGCTCACGCTGTCGGCGCTGATCATCTGTTTCGGCGTCGCGCAGCTCGCCTGGGGGCCGCTGTCGGACCGCTTCGGCCGCCGGCCCATCCTGCTGACGGGCCTCGCGCTCTACACCGTGGCCGGCCTCGGCGCCGCGCTGTCGCCTTCGATCGCGTGGCTGGTCGGCTGGCGCGCGCTGCAGGGCGTGGGCATGGCGGCGTCGGTGGCCTGCGGGCGCTCCATCGTGCGCGACCTCTACGAGCCGCGCGAAGGCGCGCGCGTGATGTCGCGTGCGCTCGGCGGCCTCGGGCTGCTGGCGATGCTGAGCCCGCTGCTCGGCGGCTGGATCGCGCAGCACGCGAACTGGCATGCGGCGCTGGGCGCGGTGTCGGTCTTCGGTGCGGTCACGCTGGCCGTCGTCGCGCTGCGCTTTCAGGAGTCGCTGCATCGCAGGAACGCCCGCGCCACCGAACTGCGCCACGTCGCCGGCAACTGGCAACGCATCCTCGCCAACCCGACCTTCATCGCCTGGACGGCGCTTCAATGCGCGACCTGGGGCGGCCTGTTCACGATGCTCGCCTCGTCGTCCTTCGTCTTCATCGAGGTGATGGGCACGAGCCAGCTCGCCTACGGCGCGGTGCTGGCGGGCAGCTCGGCGGCCTACATCGCCGGCACCTTCGTCTGCCGCTTCATGCTGCGCGACGGCGATGCCTCGCGCGCGGTGCGCTTCGGCGCGCTCTTCACGCTCGCCGGCGGCCTGCTGCTGGCCGGCCTGTCGCTCGCCGGCGTGCGCTCGGTATGGGCGATGGCGCTGCCGTTCATGGTCTACAACGTCGGCCACGGCATCCACCAGCCGTGCGGGCAGGCCGGCGCCGTGAGCCCCTTCCCCGACAGCGCGGGAACGGCGGCGTCGCTCTCCGGCTTCGCGATGATGGCCACCGCGTTCGTGATCGGCATTGTGCTCGGGCGGGTGATGAACGGCACCGTGTTCCCGCTCACTCTGGGCGTCGGCGGCTTCTCCGTCTGCGTCGCCGTGATCGCATGGACGTTGGTGCGCAAGCACGGCGACCGGCGCGTGCCGGGCCCGCGCGTGCAAGTCGCATGAAGTACCTCTGCATCGCCGGCCCCACGGCGGCGGGCAAGACTGCCGCGGCGCTGGCCGTGGCCGAAGCGCTGGCACCGACGCGGCCGGTCGAGATCGTCAGCGTCGATTCGGCGCTCGTCTATCGCGGCATGGACATCGGCACCGCCAAGCCGAGCGCAGAGGAGCTTCGGCGCGTGCCGCACCACCTGATCGACATCCTCGATCCGTCCGAGGCCTACTCGGCGGCGCGCTTCGTCGGCGATGCGCAACGGCTGATCGAAGAGATCAACGCGCGCGGCCACCTGCCGCTCTTGGTCGGCGGAACGATGCTCTACTTCAAGGCCCTCTTCGAGGGTCTGGACGCGATGCCCGCCGCCGACCGCGCGGTGCGCGCGGCGCTGAATGCGAAGTCCGCCGCCGAGGGCCCGTACGCGCTCTACGAGGAGCTGCAACGCGTCGACCCGGCGACCGCGGCGCGATTGCCGGCTGGCGACTCGCAACGCATCCAGCGTGCGCTCGAAGTGTTCCGCGTCAGCGGCAAGCCGATGTCCGAGCACCACACGCTGAAGACGCCCGCGCTGCCACATGCGCCGCTGATCGCGCTCGAACCGCAGGACCGCGTTTGGCTGCACGAGCGCATCGAGCGCCGCTTTCGGCGGATGCTAACGGACGGACTGCTGCGCGAGGTGCGCGCGCTGCGTTCGCGGCGCGAGCTCGAGGCCGACATGCCGTCGATGCGCTGCGTCGGCTACCGCCAGGTCTGGCAGGCGCTGGACAACGGCACGCTGGACACCGTCGCCGAGCGCGGCATCGCGGCCACGCGCCAACTCGCCAAGCGCCAGCTCACCTGGCTGCGCAGCATGCCCGAGCGCCGCATCGTCGCCTGCGACGCGCCCGACGCCACCGCGCAGGTGGTCGCCACTGTGCGCAACTTGCTGGAAGTGCCGCATGGCGCTGCTTGAAGTCAGCGGCCTCGCCAAGCACTACGGCGAGACGCCGGTCTTCGCCAGCGTGAACCTGACGGTGCAGGCTGGCGAGTTCGTTGCCATCCTCGGCGAATCGGGGGTCGGCAAGTCGACGCTGCTCAACTGCATCGCCGGGCTGGACAGCGTCGACGCCGGCTCGGTGCGCATCGCGGGCATCGACATCACAACGCTGCCCGAGCCCGAAGCTGCCCTGCTGCGGCGCGGCCGGCTCGGCTTCGTGTTCCAGGCCTTTCACGTGCTGCCGCATCTCTCGGTGTTCCACAACGTCGCGCTGCCGCTCTTGCTCCTCAAGCGCCCCGACCCCGCACGCGTGCGCCAGGTGCTGGCCGCGGTCGGCCTCGCGGCGCTGGAAGAGCGCCTGCCGCAGCAGCTCTCGGGTGGGCAGTTGCAGCGCGTCGCCATCGCGCGCGCGCTCGTGCACCGGCCCGACCTGATCCTCGCCGACGAGCCGACCGGCAACCTCGACCCTGCCACCGCCGAGCGGGTGATGGACCTTCTCGCCGCGCAGGTGCGCAATGAAGGCGCGGCCTGCGTGCTGGTGACGCATTCGCGCATGGCCGCCGCGCGCGCGGACCGCGTGCTGGTGCTGGCGGCCGACGGCATCTCACGGGCGTCCAGCTAAGCAATGGGTGGGTCTCGAAAGTGCCCTCACCCCAGCCCTCTCCCGCAAGCAGGAGAGGGAGTTGAATGGCGCTGGTCTGCCCCCTCTCCCGCTTGCGGGAGAGGGTTGGGGTGAGGGCAAAGCCTGATGTTGGCCCTGCTGCAAGCCCTGTCGTGGCCTGAACTGCGACTGCACCCGTGGCGCAACGCGACCGCGCTGCTGGCGGTGATGCTGGGGGTGGCGCTCGCGTTCTCGGTCCAGCTCATCAACGAATCGGCGCTGAGCGAATTCGGCGCCGCCGTGCGCTCGGTCAATGGCCAGGCCGACTTCGAGCTGCGCTCGGCCTACCGCGGCAGCGCGGGCGGCTTCGACGAGCAGCTCTACGCGCGCGTCGCGAAGCACCCGCAGGTCGCGATCGCGAGCCCGGTCGTCGAACTCGACACTTATGCCCTCGGCGCAGGCGGCAAGCGCGCCCCGTTGCGCGTTCTGGGCCTGGACATGCTGGTCGCCGCGCCGCTCTCACCTAGCCTGCTGCCACGGCCCTTCGCCGGCGAAGCGCGGCTGGCGATGCTGGACCCGGGCGCAGTGTTCCTGAACCCGGCGGCGCAGCAGGCGCTGGGGCTCACCGCGCCGACGGCGAGCAGCACGCTGCGGATGGTCGCCGGCACCGGCGTGATCAGCCTACACGTCGCGGGCACCGTGGATGCCGGCGGCGCGGCGCTGGCGCTGATGGACATTGCCGGCGCGCAGGCGAGTTTCGGCCTCGTCGGCAAGCTGAGCCGCATCGACGTGCGCCTCGCACCCGGCGCCGACCGCGACGCCGTGCTGCGCGATCTGGCGCTGCCGCCCGGCGTTCGCGCCGCCGCGCCCGAGGAGGCCGAGCAGCGGCTCTCCAACGTCTCGCGCGCCTACCGCGTCAACCTGACCGTGCTCGCGCTGGTGGCCCTGTTCACGGGCGCGTTCCTGGTCTTCTCGGTGCTTTCGCTGTCGGTCGCCAAGCGGCTGCCGCAGTTCGCGCTGCTCGGCGTACTCGGCATGAGCGCGCGCGAGCGGCTCACGCTCGTCGTCGTTGAGTCCGCCCTGCTCGGCATCGTCGGCAGCGCGTTCGGGCTGGCGCTCGGCACCGCGCTCGCAGCGCTCGCGCTGCACTGGCTGGCGGGCGATCTGGGCGGCGGCTTCTTCCAGGGCGTGACGGCGCCGCTGCAGTTCAGCCCGGTGGCAGCATTGATCTACGGCGCGCTCGGCGTCGCGGCGGCGGTGGCGGGCGGCTGGCTGCCGGCGCGCAATGCGCAGCGGCTGGCGCCGGCTCAGGCGCTCAAGGGGCTGGGGTCGATCGACGACAACGTGGCGCACTCTTGGCTCGGCCCCGTACTGCTCATCGCAGGCGTCGCGCTCGCGTTCACGCCGCCGGTCTTCGGGCTGCCGCTGGGTGCGTACGCGGCGGTCGGCTGCCTGCTGCTCGGCGGCATCGGCTGCGTTCCGCTGGCGGTGGCGCTGCTGCTGCGCGGCGTCGCGCCGCCGCAGTCGGCGCTGCCGCTGCTCGCCGTCGAGCGCGCGCGCCAGCAGCGCCACAGCGCGACCATCGCGGTGGCGGGCGTAGTGGCGAGCCTCGCGCTCTCGGTCGCGCTGACGGTCATGGTGGCGAGCTTTCGCGACTCGATGACGCGCTGGCTGGACAGCGTGCTCCCGGCCGAGCTCTACGTGCGCGCAACGGCAGGATTGAACGCTGCCGACAGCGTCTTCCTCGCCGACAGCTTCGTGCAGGCGGTGGCGAGAGTGCCCGGCGTCGCCCGCGTCGACGCGCAGCGCGTGACGCAGGTGCAGTTCGCGCCCGAGCGCCCGGCCGTGTCGCTGATCGCCAAGCCGATCGCCGACCCGGCGCGTTCGCTGCCGCTCGTGGGCAACCCGCTCCCCTCCGAGCCCGGCCGGATAGCGGTCTACGCGAGCGAGGCGATGGTCAGCCTGTACGGCGCCGCGCCCGGCACCACCTTGATGCTGCCGCTGCCGGGCGGCGGCACGCAGCCGCTTCGGGTGCGCGGCGTCTGGCGCGACTACGCGCGCCAGGGCGGCGCACTGCAGATAGCCCTCGCCGACTACCGCCGGCTGACCGGCGATGAACGCGTCAACGACCTCGCGCTGTGGTTGGCGCCCGGCGCCGACATGGCCGCCGTGCAGAAGGCGATCGCCGCACTGGCCGGCGACGCCGCGGTCGAGTTCGCGCCGACGGGCGAGATCCGCGCCTTCTCGATGCGCATCTTCGACCGCAGCTTCGCCGTCACCTACTGGCTGCAGGCGGTCTCGATCGCAATCGGCCTGGTCGGCATCGCGGCCAGCTTCTCGGCGCAGGTGCTGTCGCGGCGCAAGGAGTTCGGCCTCTTGACGCACCTCGGGTTGACGCGGCGCCAGATCGTCACCGTCGTCGCCGCCGAGGGCGCGGTGTGGACCGCCGCCGGCGCGCTGCTCGGGCTCGCGCTCGGGCTTGCGGTGAGCGTGGTGCTGGTCGAGGTGGTCAACCCGCAGAGCTTTCACTGGACGATGGACCTCGCGCTGCCGCTGGTGCACCTGGCGTTTCTGTGCGGCGCCGTGCTCGCCGCCGGCACCGTCACCGCCTGGCTGGCCGCGCGTACGCTAGCGGCGCACGACATGGCGCTCGCCGTGAAGGAGGACTGGTGATGCGCCGCCGTGCCGTGCTCTTCGCAAGCGTCGCGCTGGCGAACCTGCACGCGCTGGCGCAAGGCATCGTCGCACCCGGCGCGCGGATCGCGCTACCGCGCGATTTCGGCGCCCACCCTAACTTTCGAACCGAGTGGTGGTACGTCACCGGGTGGCTGGACGCCCCGGGCGTGCCCGAGCCGTTCGGATTCCAGCTCACGTTCTTTCGCTCGCGCACCGACGTGCCGCAGGGCCATCCGAGCGCGTTTGCCGCGACTCAGCTCGTGTTCGCCCACGCTGCCCTGACCGACCCCGTCGCCGGCCGGCTGCGCCACGACCAGCGCATCGCCCGCGCCGGGTTCGGCATCGCGCAGGCGAGCGAGGGCGATACCGACGTGCGGCTGCGCGGCTGGACCCTCAAGCGCGAAGGCCCCGTCGGCAGCCACCGATACGTGGCCCGGCTCGACGCAAGCGCACAGGGCTTCGCGTTCGACTTCCAACTGGCCGCGACGCAGCCGGTGCTGCTGCAGGGCGACGCCGGCTACTCGCGCAAGGGGCCGGACGCGGAGCAGGCGAGCTATTACCTCAGCGAGCCGCAACTCGCGGTGAGCGGAACGTTGACGCTGGACGGCAAGGCGCACAGGGTCAATGGCCGGGCCTGGTTGGACCACGAATGGAGCGAGTCGCTGCTGCACCCCGAGGCCGTGGGCTGGGACTGGGTGGGCATGAACCTCGACGACGGCGGCGCGCTGACCGCGTTCCGCCTGCGGCGCAAGGACGGTGGAGCGCTGTGGGCGGGCGGCAGCCTGCGCACCACCGATGGCGGGCTGCGCGTGTTCGGCGCGGACGAGATCCGCTTCACGCCGCTGCGCGTGTGGGTCAGCCCGGCGACGCAGGCGCGCTACCCGGTGCAGTGGCGCATCGACACGCCCTCAGGCAGCTTCGAAGTGCGCGCGCGCCTGGACGCGCAGGAACTCGACAGCCGCGCCTCGACCGGTACCGTCTACTGGGAAGGCCTGAGCGACCTCTTCGACGCGCAAGGCCGGCGCATCGGCCGCGGTTACCTCGAGTTGACGGGGTACGCCTCGCCGCTGCGGTTGGGCTGAAACGGCAGCGTGCGCACGCAATTGCGGCCGTCGGCCTTGGCGGCGAGCAAGGCCGTCGCGCCCTCGTGGATCATCCACTCCAGCGAGGGCAACTCCTCGCGCAGCGGCGCCACGCCGATGCTCACCGTCGTGCCCACCTGCCGACCTTGCCACGACACACGCAAGGCCTGCACCTGGCAGCGGATGCGTTCGGCAACGTCCAGCGCGCCGAGGGGGTCGGTCTGCGGCAGGAACACGATCAACTCCGCACCGGCAAAGCGCGCCAGGACGTCGGGCTGGCGCAGCGAGGCCGCGGCAGTGCGTGCCATGCCGCGCAACAACTCGTCGCCGCACTCGCGGCCGTGGCGGTCGTTGATGCGCCCGAAGTGGTCGCCGTCGATGACGAGCAGCGCGGCGTCGGTGCCGTAGCGCCGGGCGCGCGCCCATTCGCGCTCGGCCAGGTGCATGAAGTGGCTGCGGTTGGTCAAGCCGGTCAAGCTGTCCAGCGTCCCAGACTCGGCCACGCCCCGCCGCTGGCTCTCCAGATCGAACACCAGGCGCACAAGCGGCAGACCAAACAACGGAGCCAGCAGCAGCGAGACGATGGCGGCGACGATCGGTGCGGCAAAGTGCTGGCCTGCGCCGAGCAGGCTGGCCACGACCTGCGCCAGAGCGGCAGCCGAGATCGCGACCGCAAGCGTGAGCACGGCCACCGAGGGCCAAAGGCCCAGTTGCAACAGGCTGCGCCGCAGCCACGGCACGCGGTTGGGCGTGGTGTCGGCAGCGGGTCGCTGGGGCCAGGACGAGAGCATCATCTTCATGCGGCGGTTGCCCACATTCGATCATATCCGCGCCCGCCGTGCACGCCCATTCGGCAACCGATGCCCGTGATGGCGAGACAAAGGTGGCGTGATTGCCGGATATCAAGCCACTTCCAGCCGCCGCGGCACAGACTGGCGCCTGAGCTCAGACGAGGATAAGCATGCCCAAGCCCGTGACCTTCGCCCACATCGATGCCGCAGTCGACCACGTGCTGGAGCACATCCAGGGCACCATCGTGCTCGGTCTGCCGCTGGGCATCGGCAAGCCCAACCCCTTCGTCAACGCGCTCTACCGACGCATCAAGGCCGACCCGGCGCGGCACCTGCGCATCATCACCGCGCTGTCGCTCGAGAAGCCCGTCGGCAAGAGCGAGATCGAGCGGCACTTCCTCGCTCCGCTGGTCGAGCGCGTGTTCGGCGACTATCCCGACCTCGATTACGTGAAGGACTCGCGCGGCAACGGGCTGCCACCCAACATCGAGGTCTTCGAGGTCTTCATGAAGACCGGCGACTACCTCGCCAACAGTGCCGCGCAGCAGGACTACATCTCGAGCAACTACACCCACATCGCGCGCGACATGGCGCTGCAGGGCATGAACGTGATCGCGCAGGCGGTGGCCGCGCGCGAGGACGGGGGCGGCCTGCACCTGAGCCTGTCGAGCAACCCCGACGTGATCCTCGAGGGCATCGAGATGTTCAAGGCCGCTGGCACGGCGCTGCTGGTGATCGGCGTCGTCAACCGGCAGATGCCGTTCATGCCCAACACTGCCGAGGTCGAGCCCGACTTCTTCGACGTCATCGTCACCGACCCGGCGGCGACGCACACGCTCTTCGGCCCGCCGAACGGCAAGGTCAGCACGGCCGACTATGCAATCGGCCTGCACGCGGCCAGCCTGGTCGCCGACGGCGGCACGCTGCAGATCGGCATCGGCTCGCTCGGCGACGCGATCGCGCAGGCGCTGATCGTTCGCGACCGCCACAGCGGCGGGTACCGGCGCATCCTCGAATCGCTGTGCCCGGACGGCCTCGGCGGGCGCGAGCTGGGGCGCTTCGACCAGGGTCTGTACGGCTGCTCCGAGATGTTCGTCAACGGCTTTCTGAAGCTGATCGAGGCCGGCATCGTCCGCCGCGAGGTGTTCGGCGACGCCGCGCTGCAGGAGATCCTCAACGAGGGCAGCGGCGACGCGGCCGTGACCCCGCAGACGCTGCGCGCGCTGCTCTTCAAGCGGCGCATCCGCGCCCGCCTCGACGAGGACGACCTCGCCTTCCTGCAGCGCTTTTGCGTACTGCGGCCCGAGGTGCGCATCGACGGCGACAGCCTCATGCTGGGCGACGCGCGGGCGCCGAACGATCTTCGCAACGCGGCCGCGTTCGAGTGCGTCGCGTCGGCCATGCTCGGCAGCCGGCTCACGCACGGCATCTTCATGACCGGCGGCTTCTTCCTCGGCCCGCGCGACTTCTACGCGCGGCTGCGCAGCATGCCGCAGCACGAGCTGGCCAAGATCGACATGACGCGCATCGACTTCATCAACCAGCTCTATGGCGATGAAGCCCTCAAGCGCGCCCAGCGGCGCCGGGCGCGCTTCATGAACACGACGATGATCGTGACCCTGCTCGGCGCCGCGGCGAGCGACGCGCTGGAGTCGGGCCAGGTCGTCAGCGGGGTCGGCGGGCAGTACAACTTCGTCGCCATGTCGCACGCGCTGCCCGACGCGCGGCTGGTGATGATGCTGCGCGCGACGCGCGACCACAAGGACGGCCTGTCGAGCAACATCGTTTGGAACTACGGCCACGTGACGATCCCTCGCCACCTGCGCGACGTGGTGGTCACCGAGTACGGCATCGCCGAGCTGCGTGGCCAGCCCGATGGCGAGATCGTCAAGCGGCTGATCGCCATCGCCGACTCGCGCTTCCAGGCCGATCTCGTCGCACAGGCGAAGGCGAACGGAAAACTCGACACGGACTACGAGATCCCCGAGCGCTACCGCAGCAACCTGCCGCAGACGCTGAAAGACAAGCTCCACCCGTGGGCCGAAGCCGGCCTGCTGCCGGACTTCCCTTTCGGCACCGACCTCACGGCCGACGAGTTGCGCATCGTGCGCGCGCTGAAGAAATTGCAGCGCGCGAGCGCCAATCCGGCGGAACTGCTGTCGATGGCCGTCAAGAGCCTGTGGGAAGGCAGCGAGGCGCCGCCCGCCTACCTGGAGCGCCTGGGCTTGGCCGAAGCGCACAGCCTGCGGGACCTGATCGTGCGCCGCTTGTTCGCGGGCAACCTCTGACCGGCGCGCCGCGTCAGCTCGGCGTCTTGCGCCGGATCAGAGCCGCGCGCTTGGCATCTTCCGGGTTCTGGAACTGGATCTCGCCGCGGCGCCATACGCCGAGCCAGATCATGTTGATCGTGAACGCGTCGTGGTCCTTGGCGGAGAACGGCTTGTCGTGCGTCGTCACGACGCCCTGGAATGGCTGCTTCAGGTCTTCGAGGGCCGCCTTGAGAGCGTCTGCCGAAGTGTTGCCGCGGGTCTGGAACAGCACGCGCAGCATCAGGTGCATGGCGTCGTAGCTTTGCGCAGCCGCCATCAGCGAGCCGATGGGCTGCGTGCCGGCGAAGCGGTGCAGACGGGCGATGAACGAGGCACGGCGTTCGATCGACAGGTCCGGAATGATGGTCTGGACCATGATCGCGCCATCGGACGCCTCGCCCGCGCGCTCGTACACCGTGCGGAACGACAGCGGCCACGGCCCGTACAAGGGCCCCGCGAACTTGGCCTGTGCGCGCGCCTGCGCCAGCACCGCGAATTCGGGCCCAACCGTGTAGCCGACGATGACGTCGGCGCCGGCCGCGCGCGCGGCCTGGACCTCGGCCACGAGCGATGTCACGCCGATATCGAAACGCGCCGTGTACACCGGTTCGAGCTTGCGGTCGGCGAGGAACTTGACGACGTCCTTGAAGCCGCCCTCGCCGTAGCCCGTCTTGTCGGCCAGCACGGCAACGCGCTTGAAGCCGCGCTTGACGATGTCCTCCACCAGCAGGTCGGCCTGGATCAGATCGCGCGCCGACATCCTGAACACGTAGCTCTTGTCGGCCGGGTACTTGGCGGTGATCGCGGTGCCGGTGGCCACGGGCACGAGCAGCAGGTGCTTGTGGTCCTGGAACACATCGATCGACTTCATCGCGACGCCGGTGTTGCAAAAGCCGATCGTGAAGTCGACCTTCTCCTTTAGCACCAGGTCCTCGGCGACCTTGCTGCCTTCATCGGGGTTGGCCTTGTCGTCGCGCTCGACGAGTTCGACCTGGCGCCCGAGGTATCCGCCGACCTCGTTGATCTCCTTGACGGCGAGCTCGGCGCCCAGCCGCGCGCTGTTGCCGAAGTCCGCCGAGCCGCCGGTGAACGGACAGATGAAGCCGACACGCAGTGGGCGGGTCGCCACACGCGCCGCCGAGGCGGCAGAAGACATCGAAGCCGCTGACGCCGCAGCCGCTGCCGGCGCCGGTCGCGAAGACACTGCAGCCGAGAGACCAGCGGCGAGCAACGCAAAGGCAAGTTGTGCGAGTGTCGAATTCATCATGCGTGTGGGTGCAAGCTTATGAAGCCCAGAGCCCGGTTCATCGGCAAAGTGTCTCCGCGATTAAACCGCATGCCCCCGCAGCGAACAAGCGCGAATACCAGCCCCGAACGGCAGGCGGCGCTTTCGTGACTTCCTGCGCAAACGCGGCTGCTTGTGGGCGAGCGTTGCGCCCGCGGACCGTCGCAGGCGGCGCGCACCGCCGTGCCGGCTCAGGCGCTGACGATCCAGCCCTCCAGCGGGTCGACGCCCACTGGCATTCCATAGCCCGGGCGCGTGCTCGCCCAGCCGGCCTGCATCAGGCACAGCGCGGCGTCCAAGTGGTCGCCGCTGGCATCGGCGACCAGCGCGTCGCGCTGCGCGTGGCTGAGCGTCAGGCGCAGGCCCAGGCGCGTGCGGCCCTGCTCCAGCGCGTCGACGATGTCCTTGCGCGCGATGAGACGTTCGGCCGTCTGTTTGCGCCTCTCATCGCTCTTGTACGGCCGCGCGCCGATCATCTCGCGCGCCAGCAGGCCGGGGTAGCCTTCGAGCGCCACGCGGTCGCGGTCGCCCTCGTGCAGGCCAGGCAGGTGCAGCTCGGCATCGAGTAGAAGGGGAACGCCCGCGTGCAGCATCCACGCGACCGGAGGGTTGACCCACTTCATGGATGGTGATGAACCGGCCGGGCGGTCGGTCGCCCGGTGCGCGAACTTCGCACCCGCGGGCCGCGCATCGCAGAAGGCCTTGAACGCGTCGCGGATCTGCGAGCGGCCGAGCGCCGCGTAGTGGCGCATCAGCGGCAGCCACTGCGTCGGCCAACCGAGCGCGAGCACGAGTTCGCGCGGCAAACCGAACGGCAGGTCGAACACCGCCAGCCACGGCCCCGGCGTGCGCAGCCAGCCGCCGAAACTCTCGAACGAGGCGTGGGCATCGACACGTTCGAGACGAACCGCACCGCCCTGCACGTGGCCGAGCGCGACCGTGATCGGCTTCGCGGGCCGCGGGCGGCTGGTGAAGTCGATGCCGGCAATCGCGGAAATGGCGGGCGGTGACGTGGGCATGAAGCGAGGCTACAGTGCGCCAACCCCACTCTACCGACAACGCCAAATGACCGATTCCAAGGAGACGCCCACGGCGAGCGCTTCCGAGGCTCCGCTGAAGGAACGCCTGGTGAGCACCGAGCACAAGATCAAGGTCGGCAAGCGCACGCTCGACTACACCGCCACCTGCGGCACGCTGGTGCTGCGCGAGGACGAAGCCGGCAAGGAAGGCCAGCGCAGCGCCGACAAGCCGCGCGCCGAGCTGTTCTTCATCGCCTACACGCTCAATGCGCCGAAGGACGGCCCGCCGCGCCCGCTGACCTTTAGCTTCAACGGCGGCCCGGGGTCGAGCAGCGTCTGGCTGCACCTCGGAATCCTCGGCCCGCAGCGCGTCGCTACCGACGAGATGGGCAACGCGCCGCCGCCGCCGTATGCGCTGGTCGACAACGAATGCACGCTGCTGACCGACAGCGACCTCGTCTTCATCGACCCCATCGGCACCGGCCACTCGCGCATGGCCGAGGGCGAGAAGGTGGCCGAGTTCCACGACTACCAGCGCGACCTCGACTCGGTGGGCGAGTTCATACGCCTGTACCTTACGCGCTACGGGCGCTGGAACGCGCCCAAGTACCTGATCGGCGAGAGCTATGGAACGACGCGAGCGGCCGGCCTCTCGCTGCATCTGCAAAAGCGCCATGACATCTTCCTGAGCGGCGTGATGCTGGTCTCGCTGGCGATCGATCTGCAGACGCTGTCGTTCGACCACGGCAACGAGCTGCCCTACTCACTCTTCCTGCCGACCTACGCGGCGACGGCCTGGTACCACCAGGCACTGGTGCCCGATCTGCAGAAGAAGCCGCTGCGCGAAGTGATCGCGCAGGCCGAGGCGTTCGCGCTCGGCGACTACAGCGCGGCGCTGCTGCAGGGCTCGCGCCTGGACGCGCAGGCGCGCGAGCACATCTCCGGCCAGGTGGCGCGCTACTCGGGGCTGAAGGCCGAATACGTGCTGCGCAGCGACCTGCGCCTGGGCGAGTTCCGCTACTTCAAGGAGCTGCTGCGCCATCGCGGGCAGACCGTGGGCCGCCTGGACACGCGCTTCCTCGGCCTGGACCGCGACGACGCCGGCGAGAAGCCCGAGGACGACGCCGCGATGAGCAACCTCATCGGCGCCTATGCGAGCGGCATCAATCGCGTGCTCAGGGACACGCTCAAGTTCGACACCGACGCGCCCTACGTCGTGCACGCGCCGATCTGGAACAAGTGGAGCTGGAAGGGCTTCGAGAACAGGTACGTCAACATCGGCGACAGCCTGCGCCGGGCGATGCACGCCAATGTGCACATGCGCGTCTACGTGGCCAGCGGCTACTACGACCTGGCCACGCCGCACGCCGCGGGCGACTACACGCTCGCCCACCTCGGCCTGCGCGACGAGCAGTGGAAGAAGATCGCGGTCAGCTATTTCGAGGCTGGACACATGATGTACATCCACCAGCCCTCGCGCGAGCGCCTGGCCGGGGAATTGCGCGCGTTCGTCTCGGCGGCTTGAGGCGAGCCCACGGCGCGGCTTCGCCAACCGTCGGCGGCGCTTCGCTGTGCGAGGCAACGCGCCGCCGCTTCCCCCGCGCGCTCACCCGAGCGCCAGCCCCGCCACGCCCGCCGCGATGCATGCCGCGCCGAGCAGCCGCAATGCGCGGTCGCCCTCGCCGAGCAGTTGCCCACCGAGCAGCGCCGCGAACAGCATCGAAACC
>CAIKUF010000160.1 GCA_903830565.1 uncultured bacterium
AGCCGCGTCTCGTCCATGTCGATCACCATCCCTGTGATGATCAACTCGCCCCCCATTGGGCCTCACGCCGCCTCGCTCAGGCTCATTCCTCGTTGGAAACACGCCCCTCGTTCAGGCTCATACCACGTTGGACAAGGCTAGGCTTAGAACCTATCCGCCAGGCTTGCGACAATGCGCGCAGCAGCAACGAGGAGAGACCCATGCCCGTGATCACGAACATCGACGACCTGCGCGAGCTCGCCAAGCGGCGCGTGCCGCGCATGTTCTACGACTACTGCGCTTCGGGCTCGTACACCGAGGGCACGCTGCAAGCCAACGAGAACGACTTCGCGAAGATCCTGCTGCGCCAGCGTGTTGCCGTGAACCTGGAGCAGCGCTCGATACGCTCGAAGATGCTGGGCAGCGAGGTCGCAATGCCGGTCGCCATCGCGCCGACCGGCAACACCGGGATGATGCACGCCGACGGCGAGATCCTGGCCGCGCGCGCGGCCGAGAAGTTCGGCATTCCCTACACGATGTCGACGATGAGCATCTGCTCGATCGAGGACCTGGCCGCGAACACCCAGGCGCCGTTCTGGTTCCAGCTCTACGTGATGCGCGACCGCGATTTCATGCGCCGCCTGATCGCGCGCGCCCAGGCCGCGAAATGCTCGGCACTGATGCTGACGCTGGACTTGCAGATCCTCGGCCAGCGCCACCGCGACATCAAGAACGGCCTGACGACGCCGCCCAAGCCGACGCTCGCCAACCTGCTCAACCTGGCGACCAAGCCGCGCTGGTGCCTCGGCATGGCCGGCACGCGGCGGCGCACCTTCGGCAACATCGTCGGCCACGCGAAGAACGTCAGCGACCTGTCCTCGCTCGGTTCGTGGACGGTCGAGCAGTTCGACCCGGCGCTGAGCTGGGCCGATGTCGAAGAGATCAAGAAGCTCTGGGGCGGCAAGCTGATTCTCAAGGGCATCATGGACGTCGAGGATGCGCGCCTGGCCGCCGATAGCGGCGCCGATGCGCTGATCGTCAGCAATCACGGCGGGCGCCAGCTCGACGGCGCGCCGTCGGCGATCGCCGCGCTGCCGGCCATCGTCGACGCCGTCGGCCCGCGCATCGAGGTCTGGATGGACGGCGGTATCCGCTCCGGCCAGGACGTGCTCAAAGCCTGCGCGCTCGGCGCGCGCGGCACGCTGATCGGCCGCCCGCATCTCTACGGCCTGGGCGCGCTGGGCGAAGCCGGCGTCACCAAGTGCCTGGAGATCCTCGCCAAGGAACTCGACACGACGATGGCCTTCTGCGGCCACACCAACATCGCAAGCGTCGATCGCGGCGTGCTGCTGCCGGGGACGATTCCGAACTGAAGCCGGGGGGCGCGGTCAGAGCGAACGCGCCTCGAAGGTGTTGCACTGCTGCAGGCTGCCGGTCTGCAGGCCGCGCTTGAACCAGGCCACGCGCTGCGCGCTGCTGCCGTGGGTGAAGCTCTCGGGAACCACCGTGCCCTGCGACTTGCGCTGCAACGCGTCGTCGCCGATCTGCGTCGCCGCGTTGAGCGCCTCTTCAATGTCGCCCTGCTCCAGCCAGCCCTTGCTCTGCTGCGAGCGGTTGGCCCACACGCCGGCGAAACAATCGGCCTGCAATTCCAGGCGCACGCTCATCGCGTTCTGCTGCGCCTGGCTCGTGCGCCCGCGCATCGCATCGACCTTGGCCGTGATGCCGAGCAGGTTCTGCACGTGGTGGCCGACCTCGTGCGCGATCACGTAGGCCTGCGCGAAGTCGCCCGGCGCACCCAGGCGCGTGCGCATCGTTTCGTAGAAGCCGAGGTCGATGTAGACCTTCTGATCGCCCGGGCAGTAGAACGGGCCCATCGCCGACTGGCCCTGGCCGCAGGCCGTCGGCACCGCGCCGCGAAAGAGCACGAGCTTGGGGTCGCGGTAGGTCATCCCCGACTGCGCGAATTGCTGCTGCCAAACGTCCTCGGTGTCGGCGAGCACGGTGGCGACGAAGCGCGCCATCTTGTCGTCGGCCGGCGGCTTCGCGGCCGGCGCCTGCTGTTGCGAGACGGCCGGTGCACCACCGCCGCCACCGCTGAGCAGGCCGAGGATGGTCAACGGGTTGACGCCGAAGATCCACCCCGCCACGAGCGCGATCGCGAGCGTGCCGAGGCCGATGCCGCGCCCGCCACCGAAACCGAAGCCGCCACCACCGCCGCCGCCGCCACGCGCGTCCTCGACGTTGTCGCTCTCGCGGTTGCCTTCCCACTTCATGACGGCATCTCCTTCGCGCCTTCGGGCAGCCGGTTTCCGGGCCTTTGGTCCGCGTCCTTGCTGGCGCTCAGGCCTTGGGCAGCGTCACGCCGACCTGGCCCTGGTACTTGCCGCCGCGGTCCTTGTACGAGGTCTCGCAGACCTCGTCGCTCTCGAAGAACAGCACCTGCGCACAGCCCTCGCCAGCGTAGATCTTGGCCGGCAGCGGGGTCGTGTTGCTGAATTCGAGCGTGACGTAGCCTTCCCATTCCGGCTCGAAGGGCGTCACGTTGACGATGATGCCGCAGCGCGCGTAGGTGCTTTTGCCGAGGCAAATCGTCAGGACGTTGCGCGGGATGCGGAAGAACTCGACCGTCCGCGCGAGCGCGAAGCTGTTCGGCGGGATGATGCAGACGTCGGCCTCGATGTCGACGAAGCTCCGTTCGTCGAAGTCCTTGGGGTCGACCACCGTGCTGTAGACGTTGGTGAAGACCTTGAACTCGCGCGCGCAGCGAACGTCGTAACCGTAGCTCGAAGTGCCGTAGCTGACGATGCGGTGGCCGTCGGCCGCCTGGCGCACCTGGCCGGGCTCGAACGGCTCGATCATGCCGGTCTTCTCGGCCATGCGGCGTATCCACTTGTCGCTCTTGATGCTCATGAGGCGGGTTCCTTGGGGTTGCCGCGATTCTAGGCACCGCGCACCGGCTCAGGCTCGGCGTCGAAGCGATCGAACCCGCTGTAGCAGATGAAGTGCCGGTTGGTCGCGCGCCCGAACAGCGTGAGCCCGAGGCGCGTCGCGAGTTCGTGGCCCATCTGCGTGATACCGCTGCGCGAGACGACGATGGGCACGCCCATCTGCGCCGACTTGAGCACCATCTCGCTCGTCAACCGCCCGGTCGTGTAGAAGATCTTGTCGCCGCCTTCAATGCCGTTCAGCCACATCCAGCCGGCGATGGTATCGATCGCGTTGTGGCGGCCGACGTCCTCGACGAAGGTCAGCATCTCGTGCTGGCGAAAGAGCGCGCAGCCGTGCACCGAGCCGGCTGACTTGTAGGTGCTCTCCTGCACGCGCACCGCGCTGAGCAGGCCGTACAGCGCCGACTGGCTGATCCGCGCCGCGGGGTCGCTGGCCGCGGGCAGTTTGAGCGTATCGAGTTCGCTCATCAGGTCGCCGAACATCGTTCCCTGGCCGCAGCCGGTGGTGACGACGCGCTTGGCGGTCTTGCGCTCGAAGTGCGCGATGCCGCGCCGCGTGCGCACGGCCGCCGCGTGCACGTCCCAGTCGACGGTGATCGATTCGACGTCGGCGACCGCATCGACGAGACGCTGGTTGCGCAGGTAACCGAGCACCAGCAATTCGGGCGACGCGCCGAGCGTCATCAGGGTCACGAGTTCGCGCCGGTCGACGAAGACGGTCAGTGCGCGCTCGGCCGGAATCGTGATGCTGCGCTCGGCACCGAATTCATCGAGCACCCGCACCTGCTGCGTCAGCGGCGCGCGGGCCTGGGTCAGTCGAAGTTCGGCGGGCATCGGCGGACTGTAGCCGGGATGCACGACCCCGCGTGCGGGCGCGGCCGCACGCTTGGCAAGAAGGCCGCCGCGAGGCGCGCCGCTCAGGGCTTCTTCGCCGCCACCGCGGGAGCGGATGCGGGAGCCGACGCAGCGGCCGCAGGCACATACGGCCCCGGGTCGGCGCAGGGCGGCGTCGTGGCCGGCGGCTTGACTTCCTTGCCGGCCTTCTTCATGTCGGCGAAGTAGATCGCCGCGACGGCCTCTTCCGACTTGCAGAGCTGATACGCGGCGACCTTGTCGCCCCAGGCCGACTTGGCAGCCGCCTCGGCGGCCTTGGCCTTGGCCTCGTCGCTCAAGGGCGGCAGCTTGGCCAGTGCAGCGGTGCACAGCACAGCGGTCAGGACGATGCCGAATCTTGCGAGTCTCTTGGTTGCCATGGTGGTCGTCTTCCTGCGTTCAATGGCTCTGCGCCGCCGGGCTTGCCACCACTGCGGGCGGCGCCTCGGCCGAGCGCTGGGCTGGGATCTTGCCGGCCTTGATGTCGTCGTACCAGAGTTGGTGATGTTCCTTGGCCCAGGCTTCGTCGACGTAGCCAGTGCGCATGCCCTGGAGGGCGCCCTTCATGCCTATCGTGCCGAGGTAGATGTGGCCGCAGAACATCGCCATCATCAGCACCGAGGCAACGGCGTGGATCATCTGCGCGATCTGCATCTCGCTGCGCGTGTAGTCCATGCCGGGCACGAGCTTGTCGAGCACCAGGCCCGAGCCGACGACGATCAGGCCGAGGACGATCATGCCGCCCCAGAACACGATTTTCTCGCCCGCGTTGAAGCGGTGCGATGGCGGCTCCTCGCCGCCGAACAGGCCGCCGGCCTTGGACAGCCAATTCAGATCGTCGCCACGCGGCAGGTTGTCGCGCAGGTAGCTGACGATGAAGATCAGCAGCGAGACGGCGAATACCGGGCCGGCGAAGTTGTGCAAGGTCTTGAGCGCATAGGTCAGCCAGCCGAACAACGTGCCGCCGAGTATCGGCAGCAGGAAGAACTTGCCGAACGCGATGACCACGCCGGAGAGCGCCAACACGACGAAGCTGATCGCCGCGCTCCAGTGCACTGCGCGCTCGAACGGGGTGAAGCGCTCGATCACGCGGCCGGTGTCCGGAATGTGGCCGCCCAGGCTGCCGCGGCGCCAGTAGAAGAGGCCGATCACGGCGATGGCCAGCAGCAGCAGCGCGCCGCCTAACGGCAGGATCCATTGGTTGCGCGTCTGCCGCCAGGCCTCGCCTGCGGTCGCGTAGCGCGAGCCGGGGTATTGCGTGAAGGATTGGATCAAAGTTCCCGCTTCAGGGGTCGACGAGGTCGTCGTGCCGGGAGCGGCACCCGAGTCACGCACCGCGCGCCACACCGGTGAGTTGTTCCCGGGCTGCGTCTTGGCGCGCTGGCCGTTGGTCTCGTCGGCCTTGGGCTCGGCCGGGGCGACGAAGCCTGCCGGCGGGCCGGCCTTGGCCGCCGTCGGCGCGCTCGCCGCGTCCTGCGACCACGCCGGGCCGGCCAGCGCCAATGCGCCGACCAGGGCCGCGCAGCGCAGCGGGTTTGCATTCATCGCGTGCATGGTGTCTCCTGGGGAGGCTGCTCCGCCATCGCTTCAGTTGGTACGCAGGTATTCGTTCTGCGACTGCGCCCGCTGCGTCATCTGAGCCTGCCAGCTCGCCTGGTCGCCCGACTTCCAGCCGGGCACGACGAACGGGTCGGCCGCGGCGTCCCACGGCGGTTGCACATTGCGCTTGGTCACGTTCGTTTGCGGCCGTTCGCCGCACGCCGCGAGGCCGCCCGCGAGCACGGCGCACAGAACGATGATGAGTTGGCGCTTCATGATTTCGTCCCCGTTGCGGGCTTGCCGTAGGCGGTACCCCAGCCCCAGACCTCGCTGCCCTTGCCGCGCACCATGACCCGGTTGCGCAGGATGTCGGCGACCACGCCGCCGTCGCCGCCGAGCAGCGCCTTGGTCGAGCACATCTCGGCGCAGATCGGCAGCTTGCCTTCGGAGAGCCGGTTGCGGCCGTACTTCTCGAACTCGGCCTGGCTGCCGTTGGTCTCCGGGCCGCCGGCGCAGAAGGTGCACTTATCCATCTTGCCGCGCAGGCCAAAGGTGCCGTTGGTCGGGAACTGCGGCGCGCCGAACGGGCAAGCGTAGCTGCAGTAGCCGCAGCCGATGCAAACGTCCTTGTCGTGCAGGACCACGCCTTCCTCGGTGCGGTAGAAGCAGTCGACCGGGCACACGGCCATGCACGGCGCGTCGCTGCAATGCATGCAGGCGACCGAGATGCTCTTCTCGCCCGGAACACCGTCGTTGAGCGTGACGACCCGGCGACGGTTGACGCCCCAGGGCACGTCGTTCTCGGCCTTGCAGGCGGTGACGCAACCGTTGCACTCGATGCAGCGCTCGGTGTCGCAGATGAATTTCATTCTTGCCATGCTGAGTCCTCCCGCCGGGCCGTCCCAAGGGAGGACAGCGCCCCCTCGGGGGGCAGCGAACATGTGTGAGCTTGGGGGTTGATCATGATTTCAGGCTGACTTTTCGATCTGGCAGAGCGTGGTCTTCGACTCCTGCATCATCGTCACGGAGTCGTAGCCGTAGGTCGTCACGGTGTTGACCGCCTCGCCTTGGACGATGGGCGCCGCGCCATCGGGGTAGTAGCGCCTCAGATCGGCCCCTTGCCAGCGGCCCGCGAAGTGGAAGGGCAGGAACACCGTGTCCGGCCCGACGCGCTCGGTGACGAGCGCACGCACCTGGATCTTGGCGCCGGTCGGCGAGCTGACCCAGACCAGTTCGCCGTCGCGAATACCGCGGTTGTTGGCCGCCACCGGGTTGAGCTCGACGAACATCTCCTGCTGCAACTCGGCCAGGTACTTGTTCGAGCGCGTCTCGTCGCCGCCGCCTTCGAACTCGACCAGGCGGCCCGAGGTCATGACGAGCGGGAACTGCTTGCCGGCATCCTTGTTCTTCTCCTGCACCGTCTTGAACAGCGTCGGCAGGCGCCAGAACGCCTTCTTGTCGTCGTGCGTCGGGTACTTGGCGATCAGGTCGGGCCGGTTCGAGTAGATCGGCTCGCGGTGCTGCGGAATCGGGTCCGGGAAGTTCCAGACCACGGCGCGCGCCTTGGCGTTGCCGAACGGGTGCACGCCGTGCACCTGCATCGCGACGCGGATGATGCCGCCCGAGGGGTCGGTCTTCCAGTTCTTGCCCTCGGCGGCCTTCTTCTCGTCTTCGGTGAGGTCGTCCCACCAGCCGAGCTTCTTCAGGAACACCGAGTCGATCTCGGGGTAGCCGGTCGTGATCTCGGAGCCCTTGCTGCACGAGCCGTCCTCGGCGAGCAGGTTGACGCCGTCGCGCATGACGCCGAAGTTGGCGCGGAAGTTGCCGCCGCCGTCCATCACGTGCTTGCTGGTGTCGTACAGGTTTGACGAGCCTGGGTGCCTCAGCGCCGGCGTGCCATAGCACGGCCACGGCAGGCCGAAGTAGTCGCCGTCGAACTTGTAGCCGGTCTCCTTGTCGATGCCGCCCTTGGCCTTGAGCGTCTTCACGTCGAAGACGTTCATGTTGCGCATGTGGGCCTTGAGCCGCTCCGGGCTCTGCCCGGTGTAGCCGATGGTCCACACGCTGCGGTTGATCTCCTGCAGGATCGATTCGCTCTCGGGCTCCATCATGCCGCCCTTGCCGGCGACCATCTTGATCTTGGCGACCAGCTCCTTGTCGAAACCGAGCTTGCCGGCGAGCTGGTACATGATCATGTGGTCGGTGCGGCTTTCCCACAGCGGCTCGATGACCTGCTGCCGCCATTGCAGCGAGCGGTTGGAGGCCGTGCACGAGCCGCTGGTCTCGAACTGCGTGCACGCAGGCAGCAGGTAGACGGCGCGGTTCGGGTTCAGGTCTTCGGGCTTGCCGGGCATCGCGGCCATCGCCGCCGTCGCCGACGGGAAGGGATCGATCACGACCAGCAGGTCGAGCTTGTCCATCGCCTTCTTCATCTCGAGCCCGCGCGTCTGCGAGTTCGGCGCATGGCCCCAGAAGAACAGGCCGCGCAGGTTAGACGGTTGGTCGATGAGGTCGTTAGCCTCGAGAACGCCGTCGATCCAGCGCGAGACGGTCATTCCGGGCTTGGTCATCATGCCGGGCGCGAACTGCTTCTTGATCCACTCGAAGTCGACGCCCCAGGCCTTCGCGAAGTGCTTCCACGAGCCTTCGGCGAGGCCGTAGTAGCCGGGTAGCGAGTCGGGGTTCGGGCCGACATCGGTCACGCCCTGCACGTTGTCGTGGCCGCGGAAGATGTTGGTGCCGCCCCCGGTCTTGCCGACGTTGCCGAGCGCGAGCTGCAGCAGGCACGAGGCGCGGACGATCGCATTGCCCGTCGTGTGCTGCGTCTGGCCCATGCACCAGACGATGGTGCCGGGCCGGTTGTCGGCCATCATCTTGGCGACCTTGAAGGTCGTCGCCTCGTCAACGCCGCAGACGTCCAGCACCTTGTCCGGGGTCCACTTGGCGAGCACTTCGTCGCGCACCTTGTCCATCGCGTAGACACGGTCGTGCAGGTACTGCTTGTCTTCCCAGCCGTTCTTGAAGATGTGATACATCACGCCGAACACGAACGCGATGTCGCCGCCGGAGCGGATGCGCACGAACTCGTCGGCCTTGGCCGCCGTGCGCGTGAAGCGCGGGTCGACGACGATCATCTTGCAGCCGGTTTCCTTGGCGTGCAGCATGTGCAGCATCGACACCGGGTGCGCCTCGGCGGCGTTGGATCCCATGTACATCGCCACCTTGGCGTTTTGCATGTCGTTGTACGAGTTCGTCATCGCCCCGTAGCCCCACGTGTTGCCGACGCCGGCAACCGTGGTCGAGTGGCAGATGCGCGCCTGGTGGTCGCAGTTGTTGCTGCCCCACAGGCTGACCCACTTGCGCAGCAGGTAGGCCTGCTCGTTGTTCTGCTTGCTCGAGCCGACGATGAAGACCGAGTCCGGGCCGCTCTGCTTCTTCAGCTCGAGCATCTTGGCGCTGATCTCGTCCAGCGCCTGGTCCCAGGTCATGCGCTGGTACTTGCCGTTGACCAGCTTCATCGGGTACTTGAGGCGGAACTCGCCGCGTCCGTGCTCGCGCAGCGCGGCGCCCTTGGCGCAGTGCGCGCCGAGGTTGATCGGCGAATCGAACACCGGCTCCTGGCGCACCCAGACGCCGTTCTCGACCACCGCGTCGACAGCGCAGCCGACCGAGCAATGCCCGCACACCGTGCGGCGAACCTGCACCTTCGGCACCTCGGCGCTGGCCGGCGCGTCGGCGGCTTGCGCCTTGCGCATCAAGGTGAGTTGCGACGCGGCCAAGCCGGCGCCGACGCCCATCCCCGAGCGGCGCAGGAAGGCACGCCGGTCCATCGTCGGAATCGCGCGCGAGACACCGCGCGCCAGGCTGGCCACGAGCGAAGAAGGCAGCGCGGCCGTGGCCCCGCCGGTCGATTTACGCGTCAGCAACATGCAACCTCCTGCTGGCCGCCGACGGCGGCTGGAGTGAAAGACATCCGAAGCCCAAGGGTCAGACCCGGGCGGTTTCGTAGTAGCGCAGCACGTGCTGCGAGAGCCGGTAGCCGTCGGCATCCGGGCCCGGTTTGGCGTGTGCCACGGTAGTCGGGTCCGGCGCCTGCTGCGTTCGCGAGGCCACCGCAGCGACGACACCGGCAACGGCAGCAACTCCGCCGCCGATCAGAACCCCGCGCCGCTTGAGCGGCGGCGCGGCAGAGGCGGGTTTCGAATCGGGCCCAACGGACGGTTGTTTCATGGTCAGCACTCCAGGAACTTGCCATGCCAGCGATGCGCCGGCCCGGCACAGGGCGACATTTCAACTCTATCTTGATGTTACTTTGGTTGCATAGGGGTTGGCACGAATGCCCTGGCGCGGCGGCGCCCTCGTGACGCCGAATTCACACCATGATTGCTACAGATCAAGCATGTCGAAGGCCTGCGCCTCAACGCTGAAGAAGTCGCGTGCGAACGCGGCCGCCGCACGATAGAAGTCGGCCCGTGGATGCGCCTCCAGTGTGTCCCACAGCACCTCCGCCCAGCCGCGCAGGTGCGCGTTGAAGAAGCGCTGCTGGGTCGCGAGCTTGCTGACGGCAAGGTCGTCGCCCGCGATCAGGTAGCGCATTACCTCGCACAGGCAGGCCAGGTGGTCTTCGGTGACGAAGAGCGCCGGGTCGCGCTCCAGACCGAGCGCGCGCAGTTCGTCGCGCAACTCGACCAGTGGCGTTTCGTTGAGCGCTCCGGCGATGTAGTAGGACGAATAGAGGAACACCTCGGGCTTGCCGACGCCCAGGAACAACGCGTCGTATTCGGCCTCCACCTGCGCCAGCGGCAGCCGGCGCGAGGCCTGCACGAGCGCGCCGAACGAGTCCTCGAGAAACCCGCCCGCGGCGGGCGCCTCGGTCACCGCGACCTGGAGCTGGCGGTAGAGTTCGTCAGCCGGCGCCTGGTTGAAGAGCGCGGCGAGCAGGCCGTAGACCTCGGCGCGGGCGAGCTCCTCGCTGTCGTCGGCGGCGGATGGACTGAACTTCAGCGTGCTCAAGGTGTGCCCCGGCTCGATGTCTTCATAGGTCGGTGATCTTCACTTCGTTCGGATCGGTGTAGATGTCGATCACGCGGCAGTCGCCGCACATCTTCAGGCGCTCGGCCGCCGCGCCCTGGAACATCGCATGGCTGGCCAGGCGGCCGAGCATCGCCTCGACCGCGCGCAGCGTGCCGAAGGGCTTGTGGCAGCGCACGCAGCGGTAGGGCTGGCCTTCATTGAGGACGCGCATCTGCTTGCGCGCCCTGCCCTCGTCGGCCAGCCACAGGCGCGGCGCAAGCGTGATCGCATGCTCGGGGCAGGTGCTCGCGCACAGCCCGCACTGCACGCAGTTCTTCTCGATGAAGCGCAACTGCGGCGCATCGGGGTTGTCCGCCAGCGCCGATGCCGGGCAGGCACCGACGCAGGCCAGGCACATCGTGCACTTATCGGCGTCGACGGCGAGGCTGCCGAAGGGGCTCGCCGCCGGCAATGCAATCTCTTGTGCGGGCCGCGGCGCCTGCGCGAACAGATGATCGATCGCCAGGTCGAGCGTCCCTCGCTTGTCGGCCTGCACCGCGAACGCCGCCGCGCGCGCAATGGCCGGCGCGGGCGGCGCCCGCAGCGCGGCGTCGATCTCGGCGAAATCGCGCGCGTCTCGAACCGCGAACAGGCAAACCCGCTCGCCTTCGTAGCCCATGCCCCGCATCAGCGCGTTGGCAACCGCCGCCTGTTCGGCCAGCGCGTCGCGGTACTCGGGCGCCTCCTCGTCGGTCAGCAGCAGCCAGACCTGGCTCGCGCCATACGCGAACGCTGCCAGCCACAGGTCGAGGCCGACGCTGGCCGTATGCCACACGTCCATGGGCAGCACGCGCGCCGGAACGCCGCGCGTGCCCGCATCGACGCTCGCCGCGCGGCCGAGTTCGTTCAGCCAGCGCGTGCCCGCGCCCTGGCTGTGCACGAGCAGCGCCGCGGCGCCCGACGCGCTCACGCCGCCGGCGCGCTGGTAGGTCTGGAGCAGCGTGCGCATGCGCCGGCCCTGATGCGCCGCGGTCGGTGTTGCATAGGCAAGCGCACCGCTCGGGCAGACCGTCGTGCAGGCGCCGCAGCCGACGCACAGTGCCGGCTCGACGATGATGCCGCCGCTAGCGCCCACGTCGCTGCGGATCGCGCGCGCCGAGCAGACCTCGACGCACGCATCGCAGCCGACGCGTTCGTTGCGGCTGTGCGCGCACAGCTTGCTCTTGTACTGGAAGAACTTCGGCTTCTCGAACTCGCCTGTCAACTCGCGCAGTTGCAGCACGGCATCGACGAGCTTGCGCTCATCGGCGCCGGGCCTGAAATAGCCTTGTGGCGGCCTGGGCTGCGACAGATAGGGCGTCGCCTGCAGATCGAGCACCAGGTCGAAGGCCTCGCTGAAGTGCTGTGGCGTGCGCGCGAAATCGATCGCGCCCGCGATATCGCAGACGCGGACGCAATCGCGGTGCGCCGTGCATTTGGCAAGGTCGATCTGGTAGCTGAAGTCGATCGCCTGTTCGGGGCAGGCCGCGATGCAGGCGTTGCAGCGCGTGCAAACGTCGGCGTCGATCGGGTTGCCAGACTGCCACTGCACCTCGAACGCCCCCAGCCAGCCGGCGATCGACGTGACGTGGCCGGTGTGCACAGCCAGCGCTCGCACCTGCGGCAGCGCACCGCCGCCTGCGGTCAGCAGCAGGCTCACTTCGAGCTTGCCTTCGAGCATCGCCGCCGCGCGCTGCGCCGGTTCGGCGGCGCCAATCACGAGCACGCGCCCGGCCGAGCGATAGCTCACCGTCGGCACCGGGTCGGGCTCGGGCAACTGCGCCGCGGCAATCAAGGCGGCGATCTTCGGCACGACCGACATCGGCGCCGTCTTCGCGTCCTTGGACCAGCCCGCGGTCTCGCGGATGTTGACGAAGCGGATGGGCCGCTCGTTCAGGCTAGGTGCGCCTTCGGTCTCGGCGCTCAGCTCGAGGAACAGTCGGCTCTCCTGCGTGCAGGCGACGAGCAGATCGTCGCCCTCTTTGGCCGCGCGCTGGAACGCCCCAGCCTCGCGCCGGCAGAGCAGCGAGTACGGCGTTTGCAGCCCGTCGGCGGCGTCAGGCCCGAGGGCCTGCGCGATCCGGTCCCGAGCCCGCTGGTCCAGCGGCATCGTCCGGTTGCAGTCGCAAAGCAGTGTCTTCATCAAGGTGGGGAACGGGTTCGGTGGCGTCGACGGGTGACGACGGTGGCAGGGCAGGCGCGGCGGCGCCAGTGGAAGAAGTGCCGGTGCCCGCCGCACTCGCAAGCGCCTCGGGCGGTGCCTCCTCGGCATCGAACAAGCGCAGCACCTTGGACTGCGACATCCGGCGCAACATGGCCTCGGGAATCGGGTCGGGCTTGCCGTAGTCGTCGATGTAGATGTCCAGGCCGTCCATCACGTTGAACTGCGGATCGCTGAACAGCTTCTTCACCGCTGCTCGTTTGACCGACTCATCGACGCCCGGCAGCACGAAGCGCGAATAGTCGGAGTCCTCGGTCAGGCGCGCGACGTCGTCCAGCGTCGGCGGTGGGGGCGCTGCGGCCGCGGCGTCCGTCGGCGGTGACGCCGCCGCGGCGACGGGCGCCTGCGCAGCCAGCGCCGGCACGGCGGGCGGCGCCGGCTCGCGCGCAGGCTCGGCCGCCAAACCGCCGCCGCGCGCCTGCGCCTTGCGCCGCGACCAGCGCGCGAGGATGCCGTCCTCGTTGTTCATTGTTGGATCGGACCGGTGCGCGAAAACATGACGCGTTTGGGCCAGAACTCAGTCATTCCCCAGCGTGGCATGGCGTCACGTGTCCGTTTCAGGTTTGGGCGCCGCCGAGCACTTCACCCGGGTCGACGAAGAATAGCCTCTTCCACCCTTGGGTAGCCCCCGAGAACCGCCAAGGAAGTGGAAAGACCGAAATGATGGCGTAGTGCAGGTGCGGTGGCTTTCCGCGCGCGTTGCCCGATGTTCCCACCTCGCCGAGGCTTGCGCCCCGCGCGACGAACAACGGCACATCGACTTGCGTTTCGTTGAGATGGGCATAGTAATGAACACGCCACTTCGGGCCAAGCACAGCGACGACGTTGCCTCCAATGCCAAGGGGCCCTTGGTAGAGCAGGACTCCGGGCACCGCCGACTGCACAGCGCGCCCTTCCCGGGCGAAGATATCGATTCCCTTGTGTACGCCTGAGACGCCCCAGGGTTCGAACCAGAACGACTTCGGATTCCAGTCGCGGGCGGTCGCTCCCCGTACAGGAATGACCGCCGCTTCGGGCAGGAGCGCGCCTGCCACGATTGCCGTGACGACCACAACCAGGGCCGCTTTGAGCCTAGAGACACCGGGCGGCTTCATCGGCAGGCTCGCCTCAAGGCCCACGCTGCTCGGGCGGCAGGAAGGACGCCGGCCGGCGGCGCTGCTTGGCCTCGGGCCGGTAGTGCTCGTCGTTGAAGGCCTGCAGCCAGGTCACGACTTCGGCTGGCAAGGGCAGGTTGTCGACGTGCTCCTGCGCGTCCAGCCAGCGCCCGGCCTCGTGGTAGGACACGCTGACGATCTCGGGCCAGGCGCGCGATCGGTCTTCGTCGTCGCTGCGCCACATCACGAACCAGACCGGCGCGCCCGAAGTGAGGTTGAGGTGATAGCCCTCGCACTCGTCGCGAAAGAGATCGAGATTGAAACCAGGGTGCAGCGTGCGCCGGAACCTGCCGTCGTCGCGCAGCACGCGCGGCTCGGTGCCGAAGGCGTCTTCGTAGAGCAGCACCTCGGCCGGCCGGTGCTGCCAATCCTCCCAGCGGTTCGGCGCCGCCTCGCGCTCCATCACGACGGCCAGTTCGATGCCGGGTCGCTCGCGGTTCACGTCGTCTTCGAGATCGTGATGGTCGGGAACTTCGACGAGAAGTCCTTCGCGCGCTGGGCAATCTTGACCGCCATCTGGCGCGCCACGCTCTTGTAGATCGCGGCGATCTCGCCGTCGGGTTCGGCGACCACCGTCGGGTGCCCGGAGTCGGAGTTCTCGCGGATGCTCATCGTCAGCGGCAGCGCGCCGAGGTAGTCGACGCCGCACTCGGTGGCGATCCTGCGCCCGCCGTCGGCGCCGAAGATGTGCTCGGCATGGCCGCAGTTCGAGCACACGTGCACGGCCATGTTCTCGACGATGCCAAGGATGGGCACCCCGACCTTCTCGAACATCTTCAGGCCCCGCCGCGCGTCGAGCAGCGCGATGTCCTGCGGCGTGGTGACGATCACCGCGCCCGTCAGCGGCACCTTCTGGCTCAGTGTGAGCTGGATGTCGCCGGTGCCCGGCGGCATGTCGACGAGCAGGTAGTCGAGTTCGCCCCAGTTCGTCTGCCGCAGCAGTTGCTCGAGCGCCTGCGTGGCCATCGGGCCGCGCCAGATCATCGGGTTGTCGGCGTCGACGAGGAAGCCGATCGACATCACCTGCACGCCGTGGTTCTCCATCGGCTCCATGGTCTTGCCGTCGGCACTCTCAGGGTGGCCGGCGATGCCCATCATCATCGGCTGGCTGGGGCCGTAGATGTCGGCGTCGAGGATGCCCACCGTCGCCCCTTCGGCGGCCAGCGCGAGCGCGAGGTTGACCGCCGTCGTGCTCTTGCCGACGCCGCCCTTGCCCGATGCGATGGCGACGATGTTCTTCACCTTGGGCAGCAACTGCACGCCGCGCTGCACCGCGTGGGCGATGATCTTGGTCGCCAGGTTGGCGCTGACGTTCTGAACCCCGGGCAGCGTGCGCGCGGCAGCGATCAGCCCGCGGCGCAGTGCGCCGATCTGGCTCTTGGCCGGATAGCCGAGCTCGACGTCGAAGGCGACGTCGTCGCCGTCGATGCGCAGATTCTTGAGCTGCTTGGTGGAGACGAAGTCCTTGCCCGTGTTGGGATCGACGACGGTCTTGAGGGCTTCGAGAAGGGCGGATTCGGTGATGGACATGAGGGCGCGCGGCGGGTTCGGCAAGCGGTGATCGGAGCGCGGGCAGTCTAGCGCAGCGGGCTTCTCCCCTCGGGCCTCACGCCTAGAATCCAGCGTTTCCCAGCACGGCCGCCGCTCGGCGGCTTCGTCCATGCCCACCACCCAGACTGCGCGCAAGCTCTTCGTCACCACCGCGCTGCCCTATGCGAACGGGCCGTTTCACATCGGCCACGTGATGGAGTACATCCAGGCCGACATCTGGGTGCGCTTCCAGCGCCTATGCGGCCATCAGGTGCATTTCGTCGGTGCCGACGACGCGCACGGCGCGCCGATCATGATCGCCGCCGAGAAGGCCGGCGTGACGCCGCAGGCCTTCGTCGCCGGCATCGCCGCCGGGCGGCGGCAGTACTTCGACGGCTTTCACATCAGCTTCGACAACTGGAGCTCGACCGACGGCCCCGAGAACCACGAGCTGAGCCAGAGCATCTACCGCGCGCTGCGCAAGAACGAGCTGATCGCGACCAAGACCATCGAGCAGTTCTTCGACCCCGTGAAGGCGATGTTCCTGCCCGATCGCTACATCAAGGGCGAGTGCCCGAAGTGCGGCGCGAAAGACCAGTACGGCGACAACTGCGACGTCTGCGGCGCCGTCTACGCGCCGACCGACCTCAAGAACCCTTACTCCACGCTCA
>CAIKUF010000161.1 GCA_903830565.1 uncultured bacterium
AGCTTGACCGTCGTGAAGAACGAGTTCCACGCCGTGCCGGCCCAGACGAGGCCGAACTCGCCCCACTGCAGGTCGAACGCGGTCTTGAAGTGCTTGAGCGTGGGCGTGTAGTCGCGGCCCCAGGTCTGCACGAAGCCGCCGGCGAAGGCGAACAGGTAGACGACCACCGTGAACGCGAGCCACGGCAGCGTGACCGCGAGGACGACGCGGCGCAGGCCACCCGGCAACGCCATCGCGACGCCGGCATCGCCCTTGCCCGTCATCGTCGTGAAGCTGGCCCGGCCGAGCAGCTTGCGCTGCAGCGCGAAGACGACCAGTGCAAAGAGCGTCAGCACCAGCGACAGCGCGGCTGCGCGGCCCTGGTCGTACTGCGCGCCGACGATGGCGAAGAAGATCTCGGTCGACAGCACGGCGAACTGGCCGCCGACGACGATGGGGTTGCCGAAGTCGGCCATGCTCTCGATGAAGCCGACCAGGAAGGCGTTGGCCAGGCCCGGCTTGAGCAGCGGCAGCGTGATCGTGAGGAAGGCTTGCCAGCGGCTCGCGCGCAGCGTCTGCGCCGCCTCTTCGAGCGACGGGCTCACGCCCTGCACGACGCCACGCATGATCATGAAGGCGATCGGCGTGAACGCAAAGAGCTGCGCCAGCCAGACGCCGAAGAGGCCGTAGAACCAGCGCGACGGCGTGACGCCGAACGCCGCTTCGAGGGCCTGGTTGACGAGCCCGGCGCGGCCGAAGAGCAGGATCAGGCCGAGCCCGACGACGAACGGCGGCGTGATGATGGGCAGCAGCGCCAGCCCTTGCAGCGGCTTCTTCAGACGCGCGTGGCCGCGTTCGGCAAGCAGCGCGAGCAGCGTGCCGAGCACCGTCGTTCCGGCCGCCGTGAGCAGGCCGACGAACAGCGTGTTCCACGCGACGCCGCAGCGGGCGCTGCCGGCGAGGCAGCCGAGCCCCCAGACGCGCTCGTTGCCGATGCGCTCGTAGAGCGCGGCGAGCGAGGGTGCGCCGGCCTCGTCGAGGAAAGCCCCGCTGAGCGCGCGCAGCACAGGCAGTGCAACGAACAGCAGCAGCAGCGCGCCGCAGCCGAGCACCGCGCAGGAAACGAAAAGGTCGCCGCGGAAGAAGCCCCGTCGCGCGAGGCCGAGGCCGAGCAGCATCAAGAGCGCGGCGAGCACCAGCACGCCGCCGAGACCCATGCCGATCTGACCTGCAGGCAAGGCGCCGAAGCTCGCAGTGAGCGCCTCGAAGGCCCAGCCCCGCGCGCCGATCGCGAAGCCCGACGCCAGCAGGCCGACGAGGCCCAGCACCGAGCCGGCGATCAGCCACGCGCCCTGGCGCCGACCGCCGGGCAGCGCGACACCGACCGCGCACACCGTGAGGCCGACGACCGCGCTCCACAGCCATGGCTTGCCGAGCATCAGCGCTTGCACCAGCGCGCTCGCGCTGTCGGTGTTGCCGAAGACGCCGGGGAGCGATTGCCACAACGTCATCTCGCCCGGCATGTACCAGGGCAGCAGCGTCGCCGCAGCAACGCCGAGCAGCCACCAGCCACCGATGGCGCGCCGCGCGCGGCGGCGGGCGAGATCACTCATCGCCATCAAATCGGCCTCTGCGATTGCGGGTGTGCATCAGTCCACGCCACTGCCTACCGCGCGCACTTGGTCTTTGTCATTCCCGCGCAGGCGGGAATCCATAGCGGCGCTGGGTTCCCGCCTGCGCGGGAATGACGAGCTCAAGCGTGTGGACGATGCGCATCACTTCGGCAACGAGTTGACTTCCTTCTCCCACTTCGCGATCAGCCGACGCCGCTCGGCGCTAGAGCCGTACTTGGCGTAGTCGTAGTTGATGAACTTGATCTTCTTGAAGTCGGGCACGTTCGGGTCCACTGGCGTCGCCTTGTTCGACGGCAACTGGAACTGCTTGGTCGCGGCGCCGAACTGCTGCGCCTGGGCGGTGAGCGCCCACTCGTAGAACCTCTTCGCCGCGTCGAGGTTGCGCGCACCCTTGACGATGGACATCGAGCCGATCTCGGCCCCCGTGCCTTCGGACGGCGTCACGGTCTCGACCGGAAAGCCCTGCATCTTCTCGCCCGGGCCGTCGTGCACGAAGCTGATCGAGACCGCCGTCTCGCCGCGCGCCACCGCCTTGATCGGCCCGGTGCCCGAGCGCGTGTAGGCGCCGATGTTCTTGTGCAGCGCCTTCATGTAGTCGAAGGCCTTGTCCTCGCCCATCAATTGCACGAGCGTCGCCACCATCGTGTACGCGGTGCCGCTGGAGGCCGGGTTGGCGACCTGGATCTCGCCCTTGTACTCGGGCTTGAGGAGATCGGCCCAACTGCGCGGGACGGCCATCTTCTTCTTCGCCAACAGCTCGGTGTTGTAGCCGAAGCCCAGCGGCCCGCTATAGATGCCGACCGTCTTCCAGCCGGACTGCTGCGCCTGCTGCTGCGCCCAGGCGTGCAGTTGCGGCAGGCTGGCCGACTTGTACTCCATGGTCAGGTCCTGCTCGGCGGCCTGCAGGTGGGGGTCGCCCGTGCCGCCGAACCAGACGTCGGTCTTGGGATTGGCCTTTTCGGCGATCAACTGCGCGAGCGCCTCGCCCGAACCCTTGAGCGACATGTTGACCTTGATGCCGGTGGACTTGGCGAACACCGTCTGGATCATGTTGCACCAGTCGGCCTGCACCGAGCAGATGATGTTGACTTGGGTTTGCTGCGCCGCTGCCGGCAGGCTGAGTGCGGCCAGCAGAGCGGCGGCAATCAATGCTTTGGTCATCGAAAGAACTCCTTGTTTGGGGGAAGTCAGTGCGGGCCGCCGGAACGGTAAGCCAAAGAGTGCATGCTAGCGGAGCGCGGTGCTCTTCAGCGACCCGCCTCCCCCTTGAGCCTGCCTTCGAGCCAGATCGAATAGCGCGACATCGCGAAGCTGCCGCCGAAGTAGACCGCGCCGACGAACAGATAGCCTTCGATGAAGAACTCGCGCCATTTCGGGTCGCCGAGGGCAAGGCGAAGCGAACCGGTGAGGTCGTACATCGACACGACCGTCACCAGCGAGGTGTCCATGAAGGTCGAGAGCAGGCTGTTGACGAAGGCCGGGATCACGGCCACCCGCGCCTGCGGCAGCACGATGTGCAGCTGCGTCTGCCAGAAGCCGAGGCCGAGCGACGCGGCGGCGTCGAACTGGCCGCGGGCAATCGTCTGCAGGCCGCCGCGGACGGTCTCTGCCATGTAGGCGGCCTGAAAAAGCACGATGCCGACCACGATGCGCCAGAACGGGTCGAGCCTGAAGCCGGCCGGCAGTAGCAGCGGGAAGACGAAGGTGGCGACGAAGAGCACGGTGATCAGCGGCACCCCGCGCACGAGCTCGATGTAGCCCACCGAGAGCAAGCGCAGCAGCGGCATCTTCGAGCGCCGGCCGAGCGCGAGCAGGATTCCAAGTGGCGCCGACGCCGTCATGCCGAGCAGAGTGAGGATGACCGTTAGCGGCAGGCCGCCCCAGCGGTCGGTCTCGACCTTGGCCAGCCCCGCGAAGCCGCCCAGCATCAGCGCGAAGAAGAGCGCGAAGGCGAGGGCCCAGCCAGCCAGCAGCCAGCGCGCGCCGCGGCGCGTCCACAGCGCGGGCAGCGCGGTGGTGACGAGCATGGCGAGGATCGCGCCCGTCGCGAGCAGAGGCCGCCACTGCTCGTCGTACGGGTAGCGCCCGAACAGGATCAGCCGGTACTTCTCGGCGACGAAGCCCCAGCACGCGCCCGAGGCTGCGCGGCAGGCAGCGTAGTCGGGATCGAACACTGCATGGACGATGCCCCACTCGGCGAGGCGCGCGCCCAGCCACACGATCAGCACGAGCGCACTCACCGACACCACGCTCGCCGCCGGGCTATGGAACAGCCGCGCGCGCAGCCGATGCACGGTGCTTGGCGAAGGCGGTCGCGACGCAGCCATGCCAAGCTATCGCGGAGCCCGCGTCACGCGCGCGTTGGCCGCATTCATAACGACCGAAATCAGCAGATTCAGCGTCAGGTAGACGGCCATGATGACGACGATGACCTCGAGCGCCTGGCCGTTCTGGTTGATCGTCGTGTTCGCCACCGAGACCAGGTCCGGGTAACCGATGATCACCGCCAGCGACGAGTTCTTGGTCAGGTTCATGTACTGGCTGGCCAGCGGCGGAATCGCGAGCCGCAGACCCTGCGGGAAGACGACGCTGCTGATCGCCTGACTGCGCGTCATGCCCAGCGCCAGCGCGGCGTTCCACTGGTCGCGTGGCACCGCCTCGGCGCCGGCGCGGACGATCTCGGCAATCGCCCCCGAGGTGAAAAACGACAGGCCCAGCCACAGCGCGAGGAACTCGGGCGTCAGCGAGGCGCCGCCGCTGATCATGAAGCCGTCGATCTGCGGGCGCGACCAGCCGCCGACGAAGCCCGCCGCAAGCCATCCGGCGAGGCCCGCGGCTGCGGCCGCGAGCAGTGCGCAGGCGGCGGCACCGAGCGCCGTCATGCGCCGCCGCGCGGCGACGAAGGCGATCCAGCCGGCAAGGCCCGCAGCGGCAAGAGCTAACGTCAATGCAAAGTAGCCCTGCGCCGGCACCGCAATCTGCAAGCCCTGCTTCGACAGCAGGCCCAGCCCCGCCAGGGCCAGCGGGTTCGTCGCGTCGGGCAGGAGTTCGGTCACGACCAGGTAGATCGCGAGCAACTGGATCAGGAGCGGGATGTTGCGCGAGACCTCGACCCACACCGCCGCGAAGCCGGCGACGAAGGGATGCAGCGCCAGCCGCGCGAGGCCGATCGCAACGCCGAGCACGGTCGCCAACAGCACGCCGGCGGCGGCCACGCGCAGCGTGTTGAGCATGCCGGCCGTGAATGCGCGCAGGTAGGTGTCGCGCGTGCTGTACTCGATCAGCGCCTCGCCGACGTCGAAGCCCGCGGCGTCGCGCAAGAAGCCAAAGCCAGTGCGGATCTGCCGCGCCTCGAGGTTGGCGGCGGTATTCAGCGTGAGACCAGCGACGAGCGCGATCAGCAACGCCGCCAGCACACCCTGCAGCAGCCACTCGCGGCGGCGCCGCGCTCGCTCGCGCGAACGCCACGCGGCGTCGCCGGTCGGGGTGCTGTCGCTACCCATAGAAAGCGAGGAGAAGTGTGAAGTGCACAACGGCGAAGCCGTTGCGGCGCAGACTCACATCGCTTTGCGATGTGAAGCCGCGCAGCGGCGTGTCGAAGCCAAAGTGGCGGCCGAAGCCGCCACTCGTTGCGTTCACTGTTTGCGCAGGCTCAACGCACCGGCGGCGCATACATCAGGCCGCCCTTGTTCCACAGGTTGTTGACGCCGCGCGGCAGGCCGATCGGCGTCTTCGTGCCGAGGTTGCGCTCGAAGCTTTCGCCGTAATTGCCGACCTGCTTGACGATGCGGTAGGCCCAGTCCTTGTCCAGCCCGAGCAGCTTGCCGGTGTCGTCGCTGCCGCCGAGCAGGCGCTGCACGTTGGGGTCGGTGCTCTCGGTGCGCAGCTTGTCGACGTTGGCCTGCGTGACGCCGTTCTCCTCGGCGTCGAGCATCACGAACGACGTCCAGCGCACGATCTGGAACCACTCGTCGTCGCCGCGGCGCACCGACGGGCCGAGCGGTTCCTTCGAGATCACCATCGGCAGGATGGTGTAGTCGTCCGGCTTGGGCGCCTTGGTGCGCGCGCCGGCGAGGTCGCTCATGTCCGTCGTGTAGACCTGGCAGCGGCCGGCGAAGAAGGCGCCGGTGATGGCCTCGGCGGTGTCGAAGACGACCGTCTTGTATTTCATCTTGCTGGCGGCGAAGAAGTCGGCGACGTTCTTCTCGCTCGTCGTTCCGGCCTGCACGCACACCGTCGCGCCACCCAGTTTCTTGGCGCTGTCGATGTTGAGCTTCTTGGGCACCATGAAGCCCTGGCCGTCGTAGTAGTTGATGTTCGTGAACACGATGCCCAGAGACGCGTCGCGGGTCAGCGTCCAGGTCGTGTTGCGCGACAGCACGTCGATCTCGCCGGCTTGCAGCGCGGCGAAGCGCTGCTGCGAGTTGAGCGGAACGAACTTGACCTTCGCTGCGTCGCCGAGCACGGCGGCGGCAACGCCGCGGCAGAAGTCGACGTCCAGGCCCGTCCAGCGGCCCTGGCTGTCGGCGGCCGAGAAGCCAGGCGCCGAGGTGTTGACGCCGCACACGACCTGGCCGCGGGACTTCACGGCGTCCAGCGTCTTGCCGGCAAAGGCCGGCGCGGCGACCGCGGCGCCGATCACGGCGAGCGAAATGGGCAGCAGATTCTTGAGTGTCATGGGGTCTCCTTGAGTGGTCTCGGAAAGCTGACAAGTGTAGCGAACGGCATGCCGCGCAGACGCCATCGCGCGTCACCCGGATGTGCGTGTTCGACGCCGCTGGCCAAACCTTGGCATCATCCTAGAAACCGCAGTTGACCGCTTGTCTGCGCTGGCCACACCGCATGAATCCTGACGTTTGCGCCCACGATCGCCTTCACCACTTGGGTGACCGCGCTACGCACCCGATCGAACCGCGCTGCGCCGCCCTGGCCGCG
>CAIKUF010000162.1 GCA_903830565.1 uncultured bacterium
CCACCTTGGCCTTGAAGATCGCCGAGTGATTGCGGCGGGGTCTCTTGCTCATGGTCCTTCTGCTTTCCCGGGCCTCAGGCCCGTGCTGGTGTCGCAGAGTCTCCACTTATCGCAGTGTTCAGTTTTGCGCTGCCACCTCTCCTCACCTCCGTTGACGGGGGAGAGCAACTGTGTGCAACCTATTTTCCTCAGTTGACCGGTCGCAACTTGGCGCAAACGTAGACTTGGCGCGGGCTTGAGGTCGACATGGGGGGCACCCGATGGGTGAGCGCAAATTGGCGCCGGTCATGGCGATGAAGGCGGTGGCTGCGGCCTGCCAGGAGAGCATCGGCATGTGGCCTCATTCGCCCTTCTCCCCTGTCCACTCCTGCAGCTTCGTCTGCAACTCCTCCTTGCTCGGCAGATAGAGCGGGTACTCCCGCGCATCGATGTTGGCGTCGGCCGGCAGCGTGATCTCGACCAGCGCGCCGCTCTTCTTCTTGCACAGCACGATGCCCACGGTGGCGTTCTCGGCCTCGGTCTTCACATGGCGGTCGAAGTAGTTGACGTACATCTGCATCTGGCCCAGGTCCTGATGGGTGAGCTTGCCCAGCTTCAGGTCGACCAGCACATAGCAGCGCAGCAGGCGGTTGTAGAAGACGAGATCGACGAAGAAGTGGTCGCCGCCGAAAGTGAAGCGTCTTTGGCGGGCCTCGAACAGAAAGCCTTTGCCGAGTTCGAGCAGGAACTGCCCGATGCGGTTGATGACCGCGGCTTCCAGGTCCGATTCCGAGTAGGCCGCCTGCTCCGCGAGGCCGAGGAATTCGAGCACCAGCGGCTCTTTCAGCAGGTCTTGCGGCTGGCTGACGATCTGGCCTTGGCGTGCGAGTTGGCAGATGCCTTCCTTGTCTCGGCTCAGGGCCAGGCGCTCGTAGAGGCCGCTGTCGAATTGGCGCTTGAGTTCGCGCAAGGTCCAGCCTTTTTCCGCCGCTTCGATCTCGTAGAAGCTGCGTTCGTCGGCGTTGGCGATCCCGAGCAAGAACACACAGTGCGTCCAACTCAGCGCAAAAGCCGGGCCTGTGCCGCTTTTCGATTGCCCAGTCTTGAACTGGGCAATCGCCGCTGTGCGTACCGTCGTGCCCGATGGCCCAGTCCGTGCCTGGGCAATGTCCAGCCGGCCCTGGTACAGAAGGTAGAAGCGGCGCATGTATTCGAGATTGCTCTTGGCAAACCCGCGACCGAAGGCCTGCGTCAAGCGTTCGGCCAAGGCCTTGAGCAAAGCCTTTCCATAGGCTGCGCGCTCACGCCGCTGCTGTTCGTGTTCGACAAGATGGCGCCCGATCTCGAAGCTGGTGTGCACCTGAACCAGGTCCACGCCGCGCGCCCGCCGGCCTTCAGGCTCTTGATGAAGTGCTGCAGGAACAGAAAGGCCGTCTCGCCGGTCTTGATCGGGAAGTTCTGCTGAACCTCCTTGCGCTCCTTGCCGCCGAAGGGCGGCTTGGCCATGATCACCTCGTAGCGGTCGCGCTCGCGGATGTGGTTGATGTTCTCGCCCAGCGTGTTGGTGTGCACGACGTTGGGCGCCTCGATGCCGTGCAGGATCATGTTCATGATCGCGATCACGCAGGCCAGGCTCTTCTTCTCCTTGCCGTAGAAGGTGCGCGTCTGCAGCGTCGTCAGGTCATCGGCCTTGGTGGCCTGGGGCAGCAGGTAGTCGAAGGCCTCGCACACAAAGCCGGCCGAGCCGCAGGCGCCGTCGTAGATGCGCTGGCCGATTCTCGGCGCCAGCACACGGATCATGGCGCGGATCAGCGCGCGCGGCGTGTAGTACTCGCCGCCATTGCGCCCGGCGTTGCCCATGTTCCTGATCTTCGCTTCATAGAGGTGCGAGAGTTCGTGCTTCTCGGTCTGCGAGCGAAAGCGCAGTTCGTCGACGAGGTCGATCACGTCGCGCAGGTTTTAGCCGCTCTGCACCTTGTTCTTGATCTCGCCGAAGATCTCGCCGTTCTTGTATTCGATGGTGTTCGGGCCGCTGGCGCGCTGCTTGAAGCCGGCCAGGTCGGGGAACAGCTCGCCGTTGACGAATTCGCGCAGGTCGTCGCCCGTCAGCGCGGCGTTGTGGTCGAGCTTGCCGTCCTCGGTCTTCGGCGCAGCCCAGGCTTCCCAGCGGTAGGGCTCGCCGAGGATGTGGCTGTAGCGCCTGCCCTCCAGCGCGGCTTCGGCGGCCTTGTCTTCCTCCAGCGCGTCGAGGTACTTCAGGAACA
>CAIKUF010000163.1 GCA_903830565.1 uncultured bacterium
CGATCCGAAGCGCCGGCTGTTGATCGCCTCCAACGCCAACTGGGCCGGCGCCGCGACCGACCCGGCCGCCAAGGAGGGGCGTGAAGCCATCTACCGCGCCGTGCAGGCGGCCATCGACGCCGAGTCGGCACCTGCCCCCGCCCAGACCCCGGCGGGCGAAGCGCCGCGGCCGCCATCGTAGGCCTGCGAACCGGTGGCCCCAGCGACGGCGCCCTTCGCACCCTCGGAGCCCGCAACCCGCCGCCGGCGCACCAGGCCGTCACGTCGGTGCTGGACATCGGGCTGCTGCTGCCCTGCAATGTGATCGTTCGCGAGGAAGCGCCAGCCCGTGCGGACGGCCGGGCTTCTGCGGAGCGAGTGCTCGATCAGACCCTCCGTGGTCTTTGGTCACGCCGAACTTGGCGGCAACACTGCAGCGCTTGCTGCCCGTCGCCGGCCGCCATCGAATTCACCGTTACCGACACCTTGCGGCCGTCCGGGCGCGAACGGTGCCCGTCCACCGTCGGCTGGCACCAAGGTACTGCTGACATAGCCAGAGTCCGGCGCGGCGACGGCCGCCGCGTGCCGCGGGAGACGGCGCCGGTTCCACCGTCGGCTACCATCGTCCGCGGCCGATCGAACGACTGCCGGTCTTCGGCTCGACGGGTGGCCGCCGACCCACTGCCGACGTCGGCGCAGCGAACTGGTTGGCCAGACACCTGAAGTTTGCGCCGTCGCGCGGTCGGGGCTGCCTGAGACCCCGCGCTTGAGTATGTAGTGCACTTGCACTACGATAGGCAAATGAAAACCGCCGTCATTCCGCAAGTCCGTGTCGAGCCGGCGTTGCGTGCAGATCTTGATTCCGTGCTACTGCCCGGCGAGACGCTGACCGATTTTGTCGAGGCATCAGTGCGTCGCGCCGTCGAATTCCGTCGCGTGCAAACCGACTTCGCCGCGCGTTGCGACGCCTCGTTGGCAGAGTATGAGCGCACCGGGATTGCCATCCCGTCGGACGTCGTCCTGTCGAAGCTGGAGGCGAAGATCGCCGCACGGGTGAGACAACTGCGCAAATGACGTTCAAGGTCGAGTTCACCCCTGAGGCGGATGCAGATCTGGAGCGGCTGTTCGACTTCCTGCTTGAGCGCGCCAAGACAGTCGAAGAGGCCATGCGCGCCTACGAGGCAGTCGCAGTCATGCGCACGGTTGCCAACAGTCATCTATCGACCACGCCCTACAGCTACCGCAAGGTGGGTAAGCGCCCAACAATGCGCGAACTCATCGTCCCATTCGGCTCCACCGGATACGTCCTTCGTTTCGACATACGCACTCCGGAGTTGGTCCTCGTCATCGGCGCGCGCCACCAGCGCGAAGAGGACTACCACTGACGTCCAGCCGACTTGTGCATTCAGCCGAACCCGCATCCCGCTTCAGAGCCGCCGCCCGTAGGTGTCGGCCCTAACGCGCGCCTGAAGTCCGCGGGAGCAGCCAGCTCAAGTAAGCCTCACCGCGCCGAGTGACCAGCAGGTCGAGCACGGCAGTGAACACTGCCTGCAGCGCCAGTCCCACCACCGCCTCCCCGCAGACCACCAGCGCGCGCCGCTTGGCGTTGGGGGCAGGCACGCCAAGACTTGCGCAGTGGGGGTCCGCTCACTTCGCGAAGCGAAGTTACGCGGACACCAAACGGATCAGGTGCAGCCGTGGCCTTGGCACCAGCGCTGCCAGCCGCTGCATGAACTCCAGCGGCGACATAACCAGGTGCGTGGTGCCGTCGCGCCGCGGGGTCTTCAGCTTGAGTACAACTTGTCCAGCGGCGGCGGTCTGCACACGCTCGTCAGCCAGTGCCGAGCCCACTCGCCCCACAATCGATGCCTTCAGGACGCCGTACTGCATAGGCCAACGGTCACAATCCATAGCAACCCGCCACCCGCATTGCCTTCCGGTCCATAGACAAGGCCCGTTCCTCTCCCATGCCTTCAATCAAGTCCACCTACGATCTGCCGGCCGGAGCACCGAGCCTCGTCGTCAAAGAAGAGCACATCGAGTACGGCTTCATTGGCAAGCTTCAGAACCTGAAGTACGAATATCGCGACGACATCCGCGATCGCGCCGCACTGGAAGAGAACTTCCGCGAAAAGTTCGAGGCCCTCAACCGGGTCAAGCTGACCGAAGCCGAGTTCGCCAGGCTTCTGGATGAAATCGTCACCCCGGATGTCTACACCGCTGCCAAGACCCTGCGCGGCATCAACGCCTTCGCCCGCGACGACGGCACGCCGCTGAACTACACGCTGGTGAACATCAAAGACTGGTGCAAGAACCACTTCGAGGTCATCCGCCAGCTGCGCATCAACACCGACAACAGCCACCACCGCTACGACGTTCTCATCCTCATCAACGGCGTGCCCTGTGTGCAGATCGAGATGAAAACCCTGGGCGTGAATCCGCGCCGGGCCATGGAGCAGATCGTCGAATACAAGCACGACCCCGGCAACGGCTACACCAAGACGCTGCTCTGCTTCATGCAGCTGTTCATCGTCAGCAACCGCGACCGCACCTACTACTTCGCCAACAACAACGCCCGCCACTTCGCGTTCAATGCCGAAGAGCGCTTCCTGCCCATCTATGAATTCGCGGACGAGGGCAACCGCAAGATCACCCAACTCGACGAGTTTGCCGAGCACTTTCTGAAAAAGTGCGACCTCGGCCGCACCATCAGCCGCTACATGGTGCTTCTCGCCGGTGAGCAAAAGCTCATGATCATGCGGCCCTACCAGGTCTATGCCGTGCAGCACATCGTCAAGTGCATTGACGACGACAGCGGCAATGGCTACATCTGGCACACCACCGGCAGCGGCAAGACGCTCACCTCCTTCAAGGCCTCTACCCTGCTGAAGGAGAACGACCACATCCAAAAGTGTGTGTTCGTCGTGGACCGCAAAGATCTCGACCGCCAGACGCGGGAGGAATTCAACAAGTTCCAGGAAGGCTGCGTCGAAGAAAACACCAACACCGCTGCCCTCGTGCGCCGCCTGCTGTCAGAGGACTACGCCGACAAGGTCATCGTCACCACCATCCAGAAGCTGGGCCTCGCGTTGGACGAAAGAAGCAAGCGCAACCAGCAGCGCAGCAAGAACGGCCAGGCGACCTACAAGCAGCAGCTGGAAGCGTTGAAGGACAAGCGCATCGTCTTCATCTTCGACGAATGCCACCGCTCGCAGTTTGGCGACAACCACAAGGCCATCAAAGCGTTCTTTCCCAAGGCGCAGCTCTTCGGATTCACCGGCACGCCCATCTTCGAGGCCAATGCCTCCTTGCAGAAGATCGAGGACACCCAGGCCTCCATGCGCACCACGGCGGACCTGTTCCAGAAGCAACTCCACGCCTACACCATCACCCACGCCATCGAGGACGGCAACGTCCTGCGCTTCCACGTCGATTACTTCAAGCCAAAAGAGGAAAAGGGCAAAAAGCTGCCCAAGCCCGGCGAGGCCATTGCCAAGAAGGCCGTCATCGAAGCCATCCTCGCCAAGCACGATGCCGCCACGGGCGGGCGCCGCTTCAACGCCATCCTCGCCACCGCGTCCATCAACGACGCCATCGAATACCACACGCTGTTCAAGACCCTGCAGGCGGACAAGCAGGCCGCCGATCCCGACTTCAAGCCGCTGAACATCGCCTGCGTCTTCTCCCCGCCGGCCGAGGGCGACCCGGATGTGAAGCAGATCCAGGAAGACCTGCCGCAGGAGCAGGCGGACAACGAAGAAGACCCCGAGGGCAAGAAAGCCGCTCTCAAGGCCATCCTGGCCGACTACAACGCCCGCTACGGCACCAACCACCGCTTGAGCGAGTTCGACCTCTACTACCAGGACGTGCAAAAGCGCATCAAAGATCAGCAGTGGCCGAATGCCGACTATCCCCCGGCGCAGAAGATCGACATCACCATCGTGGTGGACATGCTGCTCACCGGCTTCGATTCCAAGTTCCTGAACACGCTTTACGTGGACAAGAACCTCAAGCACCACGGCCTCATCCAGGCCTTTTCGCGCACCAACCGCGTGCTCAACGGCACCAAGCCCTACGGCAACATCCTCGACTTCCGCCAGCAGCAGGATTCAGTGGACGCCGCCATCGCCCTTTTCTCTGGCGAGAAAACCGGCGAGCAGGCGCGGGAAATCTGGCTGGTGGACAAAGCCCCCGTCGTCATTCAGAAACTGGAAGCCGCCGTGCAGAAGCTGGGCGACTTCATGAAGTCCCAGGGCCTGGCCTGCACGCCGTCTGACGTGGCCAGTTTGAAGGGCGACGAGGCCCGCGCCGCCTTCATCACCCACTTCAAGGAAGTGCAGCGGCTCAAGACCCAGCTCGACCAATACACCGACCTCACCGGGGACAACAAAGCCGCCATCGAGCAGGTGCTGCCCGAGGAAAACCTGCGCGGCTTCAAAGGCCAGTATCTGGAAGCCGCCAAACGGCTCAGAGCGCAGCAGGGCAAGGGCGGCAAGGAAGGTGACGGACCCGGCGCCGATGACCCTGTGGACCAGCTCGACTTCGAGTTCGTCCTCTTCGCTTCCGCCGTGATCGACTACGACTACATCATGGGCCTGATCGCCAAGTTCTCGGCCAAGGGGCCGGGCAGGGCCAAGATGACCCGCGAGGAGCTCATCGGCCTCATCAGCGCCGATGCCAAGTTCATGAACGAGCGCGACGACATCGCCGAATACATCGCCACGCTCCAGGCCGGCGAGGGCCTTTCCGAAGGCGCCATCCGGGAGGGCTATACACGCTTCAAAGCGGAGAAAAGCGCCAAGGAACTCGCCGCCATCGCCGCCAAGCACGGCCTTTCCGCCGCTGCGCTGCAAACCTTCGTGGACGGCATCCTCGACCGCATGATCTTCGATGGCGAACAACTTAGCGACCTCATGGCCCCGCTGGACCTCGGCTGGAAAGCCCGCACCCAGGCCGAACTCGCCCTGATGGCGGACCTGCATCCGCTCCTCGCCAAACGCGCCGGTGGCCGCGACATCTCGGGACTCAGTGCGTATGAGCAGTAAGACCAAAACCACCACCACGAAGGAAGCGGTAACGCGCGCGCGGGTGCCGAAGCTGCGGTTTCCGGAGTTTCGGGGGGTGGAGGGTTGGAAAGCGACTCAACTCCAAAGGATTGCCCGGCCCGTATCTGATAGAGCGGTAACGGGTGATGGCGACAATGTATTGAGCCTATCAGGGGAACATGGCCTTGTCCTTCAGAGCGACTATTTCGGCAAAAAGGTCGCGGGAGATAGTGCGGAACGATACCTCAAACTCCTCCGCGACGACTTTGTCTATAACGACAGAACCACCAAGGCTTCGACCTTCGGCACCATCAAACGGCTGTCAAAATATTCAGGTGGAATCGTTTCGCCGATCTACAAATGCTTCCGTTTTCACGCGGACGAGAACGCCGTCTTTTGGGAATGGTATTTCGAATCTGGAAGCCATGATGCGGCGCTTGGCGGCTTGGTGAATGAAGGCGCAAGGGCGGGGCGGTTTAACATTTCGATTAGCCAGTTCCTCTCCACCAGCGCGTGGCGCCCCGACGAACCCGAACAACAAAAAATCGCCAAGTGCCTGAGTTCGGTGGACGAGCTGATGGCCGCGCAAGCGCTGAAAGTGGACGCGCTCAAGACCCATAAAAAAGGGCTGATGCAGCAGCTTTTCCCCCGCGAAGGCGAAACGCAACCCCGCCTGCGTTTCCCCGAATTCCAAAACGCCGGCGAGTGGGATGAAAGCGAACTCGGTCCCAAAACGACTAAGGTCGGCAGCGGAATAACACCAAGCGGTGGCGACAAGAATTACAAGCAGTCTGGACGGCCATTTGTCCGGAGCCAGAACGTCGGCTGGGGTGTTTTGCTGCTAGACGACGTTGCTTACATTGATGATGAAACTCACGCCTCTTTCGATTCGACCGAAATCAAAGTCCGTGATGTGTTGCTAAACATCACAGGAGCATCAATCGGACGTAGCGCGGTAGCTGATGACAGAGTTGTGGGAGGAAACGTGAACCAGCACGTGTGCATTATCCGCACCAAACCCGATGAGCTGAATCCCTTGTTTTTGAATCAGTTCCTCATATGCCAACGTGGCCAGAAGCTCATCGATAGTTTTCAAGCAGGCGGGAACCGGCAGGGCCTCAACTTTGCGCAGATACGGTCGTTCGCAATCCCACTTCCTCCCAAAAAACTCGAACAACAACGCATCGCCTCGTGCCTGCGCAGCCTCGACGCCCTGATCAACGCCGAAACCCAAGAGCTCGAAGCGCTCAAGACCCACAAGAAAGGGCTGATGCAGCAGCTATTCCCCTCCCCGGAAGATGCTGACGTATGAGGACCAAGCCCAAGATCCATCACTTGGCGAATTTGCGGAAGCTGGCCGCGCGCCTGCGAGATGATCTAAACAACCCGACGAAACCGACGCAGCTAGTCCTTCTTTATGCCTACAACCGCACAGGCAAGACGCGGCTGTCGATGGAGTTCAAGGACGCAGGCAAGCGCAAGACCAGGAGGAATCCGCAGGGCATTGCCGACACTCTGTATTTCAACGCCTACACCGAAGACCTGTTCACTTGGGAAAATGATCTCGACGGTGATGCTGTACGGCTACTGCAGGTCCCTCGTCGTTTGGTGTGGAACCCAACAGTCAGAATCGTGGTTCGTGGTCGAGCCCGGTGGGCATGTGGGCAGGCTGCATTTGAGCCTGTCCACATGTCCACGGGGCGGTCTTGGAGGGTGATGTTATGAGCGTGCA
>CAIKUF010000164.1 GCA_903830565.1 uncultured bacterium
CCATTCACAGCATCGGGAGGTCAGCACAGCCAAGTCAAGAACTACACTTATCCACAGCCGAACCTCTCAAGGTCGGCTTCCACCCCTGGCTCAATATTCGGTCGGCACGGTGGCTCAAATTTGGATCGGCGCCGACACTTTGAGCGTGGCCCGCTGCTGCGGCGACAGCACCAATGCCGCTCGCTTGGATTTCCTTGCCATGATCACCGCCTTCAGGAGTTGAAGAGGAAGCATGGCAATTATCGCTCAGTTAGTAACTGTATTGATGGAACTACTAGGCCGAGTGCGCTCGAAGCTCGTGCGCGTGGTCTGCAACGCAACCTGACAAGGCTCGCGGATCCAAAGGCCCTGGCTCTGCCGACGGCCTGTCAAACGTGGCGCAGGGCCGGGTGAAGGCGACGCGCATGACCTGAAGCGTCACGTGCTCGATCGCGAAGCGGTCATGGAGTTGCCGGGTCGCGTCGCGCAGAAATGCATCGTCGGCCTCGCCGCTCGGCACCACGAGATGGGCCGTCATTGCAATTTCCGACGTACCCATCGCCCACACATGGAGGTCGTGGACGCGCGAAACTCCCGGCAAGCTCTCGAGCAATGCCTGCACGGCGCCCAGGTCCACGCCGTCGGGCACGCCGTCGAATATCAGGTGCAGCGACTGCCTGAGCAGGCCCCAGGTGCCGATCACGACGGCGGCAGCGATCGCGAGGCTCGTCACCGGGTCTAGCCAGGCCCAGCCGAAGCGCAGCGCCAGGCCGCCGGCCACCACGACGCCTGCGGAAACCAGCGCGTCGCCCGCCATGTGCAGGAAGGCGCCACGGATGTTGAGGTCGGTCTTGCGCCCACGCATGAACATCATCGCCGTGGCCGTGTTGACGACGATGCCGACGCCGGCCACGAGCATGATGGTCAGGCCCGCGATCGGCTCGGGCGAGCTCAGGCGCTGCACGGCCTCCCAGGCCAGCGAGCCCATCGCGATCAGCAGCAAGAGCGCGTTGACGACTGCGGCCACGATGCTGGCCCGCTTCCAACCGTAGGTGTGGCGCGCGTCGGGCCGCAGCCGACCGGCCAGCGAGCCGCCCCATGCAAGCAGCAGCCCGGCGACGTCGCTGAGGTTGTGCCCCGCGTCGGCGAGCAAAGCCAGCGAGTTGACCTTCCACCCGAAGTAGGCCTCGATGCCGAGAAATGCCGTGTTCAGCACGATGCCGACCGCGAACGCGCGATCGAAACTGGCATGGCTGTGGTCGTGGCCGGCGCTCATTGCCGTGCTTCCTTCAGATGGACCAAGCCCTAGGCACGCTGTGCGCTGGGGCTTGTACGAACGATGCAGTCGTGCACCGCACGGCGCGTCACATGTGGTCGATCATCACCTGACCGAAGCCCGAGCAAGAGACCTGCGTCGCGCCGTCCATCAGGCGCGCGAAGTCGTAGGTCACCTTCTTCGACAGGATTGACTTCTCCATCGAGCTGATGATCAGGTCGGCGGCCGCGGTCCATCCCATGTGGCGCAGCATCATCTCGGCCGAGAGGATCTCCGAGCCCGGGTTCACATAGTCCTTGCCGGCGTACTTGGGCGCCGTGCCGTGCGTGGCTTCGAACATCGCGATCGAATCGCTCAGGTTCGCACCCGGGGCGATACCGATCCCGCCCACCTGCGCCGCCAGCGCGTCGGAGACGTAGTCACCGTTCAGGTTCAAGGTCGCGATCACCGAGTACTCGGCCGGGCGGAGCAGGATCTGCTGCAGGAATGCGTCGGCGATCACGTCCTTGACGACGATGGGATTGCCGGTCTTCGGGTTCTTGAACTGGCACCACGGGCCGCCGTCGATGGGCACGGCGCCGAATTCCTTCTCGGCCAATGCGTAGCCCCAGTCACGGAAGCCCCCTTCCGTGAACTTCATGATGTTGCCCTTGTGGACCAGCGTCACGCTCGACTTGTCGTTGTCGATCGCGTACTGGATCGCCTTGCGCACCAGCCGCTCGGTGCCCTCGATCGACACCGGCTTGATGCCGATGCCCGAGGTCTTCGGAAAGCGGATCTTGGTGACGCCGAAGTCTTCCTGCAGGATCTTGATCAGTCGCTTGACCTTCTCGCTGCCAGACTCGAATTCGATGCCGGCATAAATGTCTTCCGAGTTCTCGCGGAAGATGACCATGTTGGTCTTCTCGGGTGCCTTCACGGGCGACGGAACACCGGCGAAGTACTGGATCGGGCGCAGACAGACATACAGGTCAAGTTCCTGGCGCAGCGCCACATTCAGCGAGCGGATACCGCCGCCGACCGGGGTCGTCAGCGGGCCCTTGATGGAGACGACGTAGTCCTTCAGCACCGCGAGCGTTTCCTCGGGCAGCCAGACGTCGGGGCCGTAGACCTTGGTCGACTTTTCGCCGGCGTAGATCTCCATCCAGTGAATCTGCTTCTTGCCGCCGTAGGCCTTGGCCACCGCCGCATCGACCACCTTGATCATCACCGGAGTGATGTCGAAGCCCGTGCCGTCGCCCTCGATGTACGGAATGATCGGCTGGTCAGGCACGTTGAGCGAATAGTCCGCGTTGACGGTGATCTTCTGCCCGCCTGTGGGCACTTTGATGTGCTGGTACATATGCAATTGGCTCCGGAGGAAAGACGGGCTCGAATGTCCCGTTCGGGGTGTCGCGACGCAAATTGCAATTCTATGTCACCGCATCTGTCAACCGACTGTCTTGGTGCTGCGTTAACCGGCGGCTGTCTCGACCGGGGCGGCTGATATCAACCACTACCTCAAGTACTTGACCATGACCAAGATCCTCTCCGTCCTTATCGCTTCGCTGTTTGCTGTCGGCGCCTACGCCGCCGACGCCGCCAAGCCCGGGGCTTCCGCCGCCTCTGCCGCCAAGACCGAGAAGAAGGCCGAAGCCAAGCCTGCTACGGCTCCGGCCTCGGCCGCTGCCAAGAAGTAAGACGAGCTGATCAGCACGTCGTCTATCTCGGGTGGCGGGGCTTCCCGCTACCTGAGACCCAAACGCCCGGCAGACGCCGGGCGTTTGCTTTTGTGGCCGGTCGGCACGCGTCTCAGTGCGTCAGGCACCACGCTCCTGAGGCGCCTTCCAGCCCATGCCAGAGCGCCCACAGGCTGCCTGCTGCAAGCATGGCGCCGGCTATCCTGAGCGCTGCCGTCTGCCGCATGCGCGCAAGCTTGGACCAAAGAAACGGAACCCCGGCCAGCCCCGGCGCAGATCCGACGCTGAACGCGGCCATCACCGCCGCGCCCTCCAACGGGCCGGCAGCCAGTGCCGCCACCGCCAGGGCCCCGTAAAGGACCGCGCAGGGCATGGCAATCCATCCCAACCCGAACAGCGCGGCGCGAGTCGATCCCTGACTCTGCAGTCGTGTCTGCGGACCGGAGACCGGAGCTGTGCCGGCCACGCGCTGAGAAGCCGCGTTGACCCAACTCGGCATACGACCGGTCACCAGAAGCGCCAAACCCAGCACGAACACTGCAGCCTGCATCAGGGTCCACAGCGGGCGCACCAGCCCGCTCCCAGCGGACAGACGCGCGATCAAGCCGACCGTGGTTGCCGCAACCGTCCCCGCCACGATGTAGGCCAGTGCTCGGCCGGCGTGCCAAGACAGTAGTGCATGGGTGCTGTTCGGCCCGCCGCAGCGGCGAGCGATGGCGGCGCACGGCGCCCCGCACATCAACGCACAGTGCGGTGTGCTGGCCAGGCCCATCAAGAGCCCGGCCGCGATCAGCGATCCATTCATATGCCCGCTCTCGGCGATACGCGCTCAGATGACGCGCGAATATCGCTCCCGGGCGCGATCCGATTGCAGAGGCTTGTCGAACACCATCGCCACCGCGCGGACGAAGTACCAGCCAATGGGCATCAGCTCCATGGTGCCCGTATCGAGCTTGACCAGGCCTTGTTTTTCCAGCGCGGCCAAGCGCTCGAGTTCAGGGGCGAAGTCGCGCCGGAAGTCGACCCGGTGCGCGAGTTCGATCGACTCGAAATCGAGCCGTCCCTGACACATGATCGCCATGATGATCGCGCGTCGCACCAAGTCCTCGCGATTGAGCGCAACACCACGCACGACCGGCAGTTCGCCGCTGCGCAACGTGTCGTAATACTCGGGCAAGGTCTTCGCATTCTGGCTGTAGATCGCGCCGACCTTGCTGATGGCCGAGACGCCGAGCGCGATCAGGTCGCAGTCCGGCTGCGTGCTGTAGCCCTGGAAGTTGCGATGCAGCCGCCCCTGGCGCTTGGCCACCGCCAGCGCGTCGTCGGGGAGCGCGAAGTGGTCCATGCCGATGTACACGTAGCCCTGCGCCAGGAACCCGGCGATCGCCTTGGACAGCATGTGAACGCGGTCACCAGCCGTCGGCAATTGTGCGGCATCGATGCGGCGCTGCGGCTTGAAACGCTGCGGTAGATGGGCATACGCATACAGTGCAATTCGGTCCGGGCGCAGCTTGACCATCTGGGCGACCGTGTTCGCCAGCGACTCCGGAGTCTGCTTTGGCAGTCCGTGAATCAGGTCGACGTTGATCGACTCGAATTTCAGATCGCGCGCGTCCTGCATCAGCGCGATGACCTGCTCGAACGGCTGCACGCGATGAACCGCCTGCTGAACCTCGGGGTCGATGTCCTGCACGCCAAAGCTGAGCCGGTTGAAACCGATTTCGGCCAGATGCGCCAGCCGCTCGCGCGTGACCGTGCGCGGGTCGACCTCGATCGAACACTCGGCGTCCGGGGCAATTTCGAACCCGGCCCGCAGTACCCGCATCAGTCGGGCGAGTTCGGCGTCAGACAGGAAGGTCGGCGTGCCGCCGCCCAAGTGCACCTGCGTTACCGGCTGACCGCGGCCGAGCCACTGAAGCTGCAACTCGAGTTCCTGCTCCACCGCGTCCAAGTACTCCGCGGCCCGCTCGTAATGACGCGTCACGACCTTGTTGCAGGCGCAGTAGTAGCAGACCGACTCGCAGAACGGAATGTGCACATAGACCGACAGCGGCGAACGTCCGCCCAAGTGCCCGACACCCGCGGCGCCGGTACTCGACCTCTCGGCCAGCGCCTGCTTGTATTGCGCGGCGCCGAACGCCTCGACAAAACGATCGGCAGTGGGATAGGACGTGTAGCGGGGCCCGCTGAGGTCGAAGCGGCGAAGCAACTCGTCGTCAGGCGACCAGACAGGCTCGACTTTCACAGCGTCGGATACGTGTGTTTGCATGGCGTCAATGTGCATGGAGTATCATTTCCCAGGCTTGATCTGCATCAACGGAGGGGCGTCGCCAAGGCCGACTATCATCTGCAGCCTTGAGATCGAGCATGCCGAAGAATACGCACGCGGTGGGCTTGTTGCCCGTCAACCTCCCTATACGCAAGGCGCCTGACGGGTCTTCAAAGGTATAGCATGAAACTCGAAGCGATGAAGGTCGCCTGCTCCAGTTGCAGCTTGCGCGAGTTGTGCCTGCCGGTGGGTCTATCCGATTCCGATCTCGAACGCATCGATCAGATGGTGGGTTCGCGGCGAACGCTCAAGCGCGCCGAAGTGCTTTTCCGGGCGGGCGACCGCTTCGAGTCGCTCTTCGCCGTGCGCACCGGTTTTTTCAAGACGCGCGTCTCTGCCGAGGACGGCCGCGATCAGGTCACCGGTTTCCAGATGGCCGGCGAGTTACTCGGCCTGGACGGCATCAGCACAGAGCGCCACTCGTGCGACGCCGTCGCGCTGGAAGACTCGCAGGTTTGTCAGATCCCCTACTCGCGCCTTGAAGAACTGTCGCGTGAAGTCAGCGACTTGCAGCACCAGTTCCACCGCGTGATGAGCCGCGAGATCGTTCGCGATCACGGCGTGATGTTGCTGCTGGGCAGCATGCGCGCCGAGGCGCGCCTTTCAGCGTTTTTGCTCAACCTGACGCAGCGGCTGCAGGCGCGGGGATTTTCGGGGTCGTCCCTCGTGCTGCGAATGACGCGCGAGGAAATCGGCAGCTATCTCGGGCTCAAGCTCGAAACGGTGAGCCGGGCGTTCTCGCACTTCCAAGACGACGGCTTGCTCGAAGTGAAGCAACGCGACATTCGCGTGCTCGACGAATCCGGCTTGCGGCGTCTGCTCAACGAAACACCCTGCTGATCTCGAGATGGCCGGCTGCCCCGGCCGTCCCTCGGTCAGGGCTTGGTTTGCGGTGGCGTCGCTGCGTGGTTGCGCGCCTGTTGCGCTGGCGCCGAACTGGCGCTCGGCTGCTCCTCGACGACCCGCAACACGGGGTCGGCACCCCGCACCGCGATCACGCCGGTGACGGTGGCCGCAACCACGACAGCCAGCGGCCCGCCGACGACGAGCCACATCATTCGGTGCCGCCACCATGGCGACGGGTCGTGCTCAAGCTGCTTCATCTGGACTCCTGCCATTCTCTATATCACCTGGGTACGACGAATGTCGACTTCTCGTTGACGGTCACTTCCGCAGCGCCGTCACCGGCTTCGCGGGTGATCTGGAACATGAGCGGGTGCGCACCCGGCCCCAAGGCCAGGGCTTGATCCGCCGGAACGTGCACGGCGATCGGAACCCAGTGCGATTCGGCCGCTGCGAGGTCGGTATCACCGCGAACGACGACCTGCGCACCGGCAATGCCGCTGACGGCAAATCGGTAGCGCTGACTCGCCTCGGTCGTGTTCATCACCTGCAGGCGATAGACGTTTTCGATCGCGCCATCGTCCACAAGTCGCGCCAGCGCGCCGCGGTCGCGCACGACGTCGACACGCAGCGGCGAGCGCATGCTCAGACTGATCACGAACGCGCCACCGATCAGCAGCAGCACGACGCAGTAGACGATGACTCGCGCCCGGAACACGCGGCGCAACGTAAGCGGGGTGCCACCTTCGTCCAGGCTGCGCTGCGTGGCATACCGCACCAGACCGCGCGGGTAGTCGAGCTTGTCCATCACGCCGTTGCAGACGTCGATACATGCGGCGCAGCCGATGCACTCGTACTGCAAGCCTTGGCGGATGTCGATGCCGGTTGGGCAAACCTGGACGCAAAGCAAGCAATCGACGCAATCGCCCAGCCCGAGCGCCGCCTTGTCGGCGGTTCGCACGCGCCCGCCGCGCGGTTCGCCGCGCTTCTGGTCGTAGCTGATGACGAGCGTATCGTGGTCGAACATCGCGCTCTGGAAGCGCGCATACGGGCACATGTACTTGCACACCTGCTCGCGCATGAAGCCGGCGTTGCCGTAGGTCGCGAAGCCGTAGAAGGTAACCCAGAACAGTTCCCACGGCCCGAGCCCGAAGCTTAGCGCCGAAGCACCGAGAACGCGGATCGGAGTGAAGTAGCCGACGAACGTGAAGCCGGTCCACAGCCCGATCGCGGCCCAGATCACGTGCTTGCCGCATCGGCGCAACAGCTTCTCGACATTCCATGGACCCTTGTCGAGCCTGATGCGCGCCGTGCGGTCACCTTCCAAGTGGTGCTCGACCCACATGAAGATCTCGGTGTAGACCGTCTGCGGACACGCGTATCCGCACCAGAGCCGCCCTGCGACGGCAGTGAAGAGAAACAGACTGTAGGCGCTAAGGATGAGCAACCCGGTCAGGAAAATGAAGTCCTGCGGGTAGAGCACCAAGTTGAAGATGTAGAAACGGCGCGCCGCGAGGTCGAACAATACGGCCGGGCGCGCGTTCCAGGTCAGCCACGGCAATCCGTAGAAGACGAGTTGAGTCAACCATACCAGCGCCCAGCGCCAAGCCGCAAACCAGCCGTGCACGGCGCGCGCATGGATCGTTGCCGCCGATGTGTACAGCGACACCGACCGAGCGTCTGCCGCCGGTTCGGCGGCAATGGGAATGACCCGCGGCTTGTCAGTCAATCGCGCCCCAAAAAGTTAGCGCGCCCCGGTCTCTCAACGGGGCGCGCACCGGATTCCAGGTTGCTCAGCCGCGGACCCTTACCCTCGAATCACTGCGCCGAAGACACCTTGGTGCCGGGATTCGACAGGCTCCAGACGTAGGCCGCCAAGACGCGGATCTGCGCTTCACTGAGCCGCCCGCCCTGCGCCGGCATCGCGTTGTTCCAGCCTTGCGTCACCGCGTGCACGACCGTCGCTTCGCCAAAGCCGTGCAGCCAGATCTTGTCGGTCAGGTTCGGCGCGCCGACCAGCGGGTTGCCCTTGCCTTCAGGGCCGTGGCAGGCCGCGCAGACCACGAACTTGGCGCGGCCTGCCTCGGCCGCCGCCGCATTGTGCGGAGCGCCGGAAAGGCTGAGCACGTAGTTCGCGACGTTGCGCACATCTTCCGGGCCGCCGACCGCAGCCGCGATCGGGGGCATGTTGCCGACGCGCCCGTTGGTGATCGTCGCGATGATGTCTTCCGGCGTCCCGCCCCAAAGCCAGTCGTTGTCGGTCAGGTTCGGGAATCCGACGCTGCCGTGGGCATCCGAGCCGTGACAGGGCGAGCAGTTGTTGACGAACAGGCGCTCGCCGATGGCATGCGCCTTGGGGTCGGCCGCGAGCGCCTGCACCGGCATGCCGGTGAAGCTGGCGTACAGCGGTGCAAGCTCCGCTTGCGCCTTCGTCACTTCGGCCTGGTACTGCCCTGCCGAAGTCCACTTGAGTTCACCGGCGTCCGAGCCTAAGCCCGGATAGAGAACCAGGTAGACGCCGGCGAAGACCAGCGTCAGCACGAACAGGATCGCCCACCAGCGAGGCAGCGGGTTGTTGAGCTCGCGCAAGTCCCCGTCCCACACGTGGCCGGTGGTGTTGTCGCCGGCCATGACCTTGCGCCGACTGGCACCGATGAGCAGCGCCAGGCAAGCCACCAGCGAGACCACCGTGACGACGGCGACGAAGACCGACCAGCCGCTGGAAACAAAGTCACTCATGATGTCCCCCCATGCGGGCTTCGTCGGCAAAGGGCAGCATCGCCGCCTCGTCGAACGCCTTGCGGTTACGACTGGACAAGGCCCACGCGACGATGCCGGCGAAGACCACGAACGACAACAGTGTGAACAGGGTTCGCAGATCGTTGATGTCCATCACGGCTCCTTTACTTGACCGCGGTGCCGAGCACCTGCAGATACGCGATCACCGCGTCGAGTTCAGACTTGCCTTGCACTTCCTGCGGCGCGTTCGCGATGTCGGCATCGGTGTAGGGAACGCCCAGCGTGCGCATCGCGCGCATGCGAGGCGGCATGTCTTCCGGCGTAATGTTGGACTTCGCAAGCCACGAATAGGCCGGCATGTTCGACTCGGGCACCAAATCACGTGGGTTGTTCAAGTGGATGCGATGCCACTCGTCGCTGTAGCGCCCGCCCACACGCTGCAGATCCGGCCCGGTGCGCTTGCTGCCCCATTGGAAGGGGTGGTCATAGACGAACTCGCCAGCCATCGAGTAGTGCCCGTAGCGCATCGTCTCGGCACGCAAGGGACGGACCATCTGCGAGTGGCAGTTGTAGCAACCCTCGCGCAGATAGACGTCACGCCCCGCGAGTTGCAGCGCGGTGTAGGGCTTGAGGCCCGGCACCGGCTCCGTCGTGCTGCGCTGGAAGAACAGCGGCACGATCTCGACGACGCCGCCGACTGCCACCACCATCAGGATCAGGATGATCAGCAGGAAGTTGCTGGTCTCGATGCGTTCGTGGCTGAAGGTCTTGATTGGATCGTTGCTCATGGTGGTTCCTTCAGGCAGCCGCGGCCACCGGGCGCACTGCCGGCGCAGTACCCGGTCCGCGCACCGTCATCACGACATTCCACGCCATCAACAGCATGCCGCTGAGATAAAGCAGGCCGCCCAGCAGACGCACGACGTAGAACGGATAGGTCGCCTTCACGCTTTCAACAAAGCTGTAGACCAAGGTGCCATCCGGGTTGATCGCACGCCACATCAGGCCCTGCATCACCCCGGCGATCCACATCGCCGCGATGTAGAGCACGACGCCGATGGTGGCGATCCAGAAGTGCAATTCGATCGCCCGCACACTGTACATCTGGGTGCGGCCGAACATGCGCGGAATCAGGTAGTACAGGCTGCCCATCGAGATGAAGCCGACCCAGCCGAGGGCGCCCGAGTGCACGTGACCAACGGTCCAGTCGGTGTAGTGGCTGAGGGCGTTGACGGTCTTGATCGACATCATCGGCCCCTCGAAGGTGCTCATGCCGTAGAACGACAGCGAGACGATCAGGAACTTCAGAATCGGGTCATCGCGCAGCTTGTGCCAGGCGCCGCTCAAGGTCATGACGCCGTTGATCATGCCGCCCCAGCTCGGCGCCAGCAGCACGAGCGAGAAGATCATGCCGATGCTCTGCACCCAGTCGGGCAGCGCGGTGTAGTGCAGGTGGTGGGGCCCGGCCCACATGTAGGTGAAGATCAGGGCCCAGAAGTGCACGATCGACAGCCGGTACGAATACACCGGGCGCTCGGCCTGCTTCGGGATGAAGTAGTACATCATCCCCAGGAAGCCCGCGGTCAGGAAGAAGCCCACAGCATTGTGGCCGTACCACCACTGCACCATCGCGTCCTGGACGCCCGCGTAGGCCGAGTAGCTCTTCATGGCGCTGACCGGAATCTCGGCGCTGTTTACCAGGTGCAGCAGGGCAACAGCAATGATCATCGCGCCGAAGAACCAGTTCGCGACATAGATGTGCCGCACGCGCCGAATGCCGATGGTGCCGAAGAAGACCACCGCGTAGGCCACCCAGACCAGTGTGATCAGGATGTCGATGGGCCACTCAAGTTCCGCGTATTCCTTGCCGGTCGTGTAGCCCAGCGGCAGCGAGAGCGCGGCGCTGACGATGACGAGTTGCCAGCCCCAGAACGTGACTTCGGCGAGCTTGCCGCCGAAAAGCCGCACTTGGCCGGTACGCTGCACGACGTGGTAAGAGGTCGCGAAAAGCGCGCAGCCCCCGAAGGCGAAGATCACCGCATTCGTGTGCAGCGGCCGCAGCCGCCCGTAGCTGAGCCACGGAATGCCCCCGAGCAGGTCGGGCCAGGCGAGTTCGGCGGCGATGATCACCCCGACCAGCATGCCCACGACGCCCCACAGCACGGCGGCCAGCGCGAACAACGTGACCACGCGATCGTTGTAGACCGGCGTCTTCAGTGCCGATTGCTTCTCATTCATGCGCTGCTCCTCGGTTCAACGGTCATCGGACTTATTCTCCCGGGAACGTGCCTGCTGCGCTTGCGCAGGATCAAGTTCCGCACTATCGGCGTCGGGTAACGGACGCGCTTCGCCCGGCGAAACGGCCTCGGTACCCTCGAGCACCCGCCAGCCTTCGCGCTCGAGGTCGTCGAACTGGCCTCCGTGTAGCGCCCAGGCGAACAGGCCGATCAGCGCCAGCACGAGCAGCACCGACAAGGGCAGGAGCAGGTACAGGCTGTCCACAGGCTCAGCGGGAGAGGCGAAGCGCGTTGAGGACGACGACCAGCGAACTGAGCGCCATCCCCGCGCCCGCCAGCCAGGCCGGCAGCCACCCGAGCAGCGCCAGCGGCACGCAGGCGGCGTTGTAGAGCGCCGCCCAGACGAAATTCTGCCGCACGATAGCCAAGGTGCGCTGGGCCAGGGCGCGCGCCGCAGGCACCTCGCCGAGCCGGCTACCGAGCACGATAAAGTCCGAGCGCTGTTGGGCGAGTGCACTGCCGTGGCTGAGGGCGAAGGACACATCGGCCTGCGCCAGCACGGGTCCGTCGTTGAGGCCGTCGCCGACCATCAGCACCCGATGTCCCTCGCGCTGCCAGGCGCCGAGCGCGGCGAGCTTGTCCTCTGGAGTCGCGCCACCGCGAGCTTTGGAGATTCCAAGACTGGCGGCGACGACCTCGACACTGGCCGGAACATCGCCCGAGAGCAGCCGCACGTCCAGTCCCTGCGCGCGCAATGCCGCGACGGCCTTTGCTGCCTCCGGGCGCAACACCTCGTCGAATTCGAAGACCACTTGCTCGCGGCTGTCGGCATCGGCAGGCCCGCAGGCGACGGCCGGACGGCGACGGTCGCCCGCCGCCACGCCAACCCAGCTCGGGGAGCCCAGACGCCACAGGCGCCCTTGCGCATCCAGTGCCTCGACGCCCTGCCCCGGGGCCTCGCGCAGCGCCGTCCACTCACGGCGCGCCGCCGGCAGCGCGCCGGCCAGTGCCACCGAAAGCGTATGGCGCGACTGTGCAGCGAGTGACGCCGCGCACGCTCGCAGGTCGTCGCCATCGGCGCCGTCATCGAGGAGCGTGGCCGCGAGCAGCAGGCGGTCCTGCGTCAGCGTGCCGGTCTTGTCGAAGCAGGCGATGTCGGTGCGGGCAAGGACTTCGAAGGCCGCCAGCCGCTGCACCAGCACACCGCGGCGCGCCAGCGCACCGGCCGCGCTCAGCAGCGCCGCCGGTGCAGCGAGCGACAGCGCGCACGGGCAGGTGACGATCAGCACCGACACCGCGACTCCGAGCGCGCGCGAAGGGTCGATCGCGCTCCAGACTGCGTACGCCAGGGCCGCCGTCGCGAGCACGGCCCAGAGGAAGGGACCCGCCAGGCGATCGGCGGCGCGCACCAGCGCCGGCCGCTCGGTGAGCGCGCGCTGCACCAGGTCGACGATCTCGCGGTAGCGCGTGCCCTCGCCCACGCGATCGAGCCGCACGACCACCGGCGCGGCCAGGTTCAGGCTGGCGCCGACCACGGTGTCGCCGGTGCCGCGCTCGACCGGGCGCGACTCCCCGCTCAGCAAGGCCTCGTCGACCTGCGTGTGGCCTTCGAGCACCACGCCGTCGCCGGGGAAAGCCTGCCCCGCGGCGACACGCACGCGGTCGCCAACCCGCAGCCGCGCCAACGGCACGGGCCGCGATGTGCCGTCGGCGTTCAGGCGCTCGACGCTGTCGGGAAGGCGCTGTAGCAAAGCGTCCAGCGCCTCCGTGCTGCGCGTGCGGGCGCGCAATTCGAGCCAGCGTCCTGCGAGCAAGAAGGTGATGAACATCGCCATCGAGTCGAGGTAGGGTTCGTGGCCGAACACACCGCCCGGCTCGAAAGTGGCGCCGGTGCCGGCGATGAAGGTGATCGCGATGCCCAATGCCACCGGCACGTCCATGCCGATGCGTCGCTGACGCAACGCGCGCCATGCGCCGGCGAAGAACGGCCCGGCGGAGAAGAACAGCACCGGCAGGCTCAGCACCCAGGTCGCCCAGCGCAGCAAGGCCAGCAGGTCGGGCGCGATCTCGCCCGGCCGCGCCAGATAGACCGGCGTCGTGAGCATCATCACCTGCATCATGCAAAAGCCGGCGACGAAGAGCCTCCACAGCGCACTGCGAGACTCCTTGCGCAGCGCCGCCAGCGCGTCTTCACGCTCGGCCGGCAGGGCGCGATAGCCTGCGCGGCGGACGGCGTCGACGATCGCCGATGCACGCCCGCGCTGCGGGTCCCAGCTCACCTGCAGGCGCCGGCTGGCGGAGTTGACCTCGGCGCGCTCGACGCCGGGCACCGCCATCACCGCGGCTTCAATCACGCCGGCACAGGCGGCGCAATAGATCCCTTGCACCGCGAACAAGGTGACCGCCTGGCGCTCGCCACCGTCGCGGTCGTGCCAACGCGTGCAATCGGCCAGAGAGGCGTCGTCGTCGAGTGCGGCAGCAACGCTGGGCGCGAGCGGCGGCGCCGGCTCAAGCGCTCCGGAGGCGTTCCACACAGCGGCCATGCCGACAAGCGGCGCGAAGGCCGAAGCTCGGCCGTGCGTCGCAAAGATTGACATTCATGCGTTACTCTAAGCGATTCGCTCCCTGCCTAGCATGATGAATCTCAAGCCAATCCGCGCCGCACTCGCGACCTTTGCACTCGGGTTCCTGATCGTCGCCGCGCCGGCCCGCGCCCAGACCGGCCCGCAGCCGCCGCTTCCGACGGTGCGCCTGAACGCCGGCATTCACGTCATCCAGGCCGAGGTCGCCTCGGCGCCCGACGAGCGCGCCACCGGAATGATGTTTCGCCAGGAGATGCCGCCCAACGCCGGTATGCTGTTCGTCTTCGAGCAGCCCGGCGTGCAGTGCTTCTGGATGAAGAACACGCTGTTGCCGCTGTCGGCCGCGTTCATCGCCGACGATGGCAGCGTCGTCAACATCGTCGACATGAAGCCGCAGACGACGGACTCTCATTGCTCGACCAAGCCCGTGCGCTACGTGCTCGAGATGCACCAGGGCTGGTTCGCCAAGCGCGCCATCAACGCCGGTTCCAGGCTGCAAGGCGGACCCTTCGGCAAGTAGACCATGCGCGTCGACGGTCAGCCCACGCGCACGATACGAGCGGCCCCGGGCCGCGACGCGGTCGAGATCATCGACCAGCGCTGGCTGCCGCACCGCTTCGTCATCGAACGGCTTGCCGACGTCGCGAGCGTCCAGCAGGCCATCCGCGACATGTGGGTGCGCGGCGCCCCACTGATCGGCGCAACCGCCGCCCACGGGATCGCGCTGCAGGCCATCGCCGACGCCAGCGACGAAGCGCTCGCGGGCAGCGCGGCCTTCCTCGAAGCGGCGCGGCCGACCGCAGTAAACCTCGCCTGGGCGGTGCGGCGCATGCTCAAACACCTGCTCGCTGTGGCCGTGCCTCTGCGCGCCGCGGCAGCGTGGGACGAGGCGCAGGCCATCGCCGATGCCGACGTGCTCGTGAACGCCGCGATCGGCCGTCACGGCCTTGCACTGATTCGCGAGATCGCCGCGCGCAAGCCGGGGCCGGTGCGCGTGCTGACGCACTGCAACGCGGGCTGGCTGGCGACCGTCGACTGGGGCACGGCGACGGCACCGATCTACCAGGCCCACGCGGCCGGGATTCCCGTGCACGTCTGGGTCGACGAGACGCGGCCGCGCAATCAGGGCGCAAGCCTGACCGCATGGGAACTGGGTCACGAAGGCGTTCCGCACACCGTCATCGCCGACAACGCCGGCGGGCATCTGATGCAGCACGGCGAGGTCGACCTCGTGGTCGTCGGCTGCGACCGCGTCACCTCGCAAGGCGACGTCTGCAACAAGATCGGCACCTACCTCAAGGCGCTGGCCGCACGCGACAACGGCGTGCCCTTCTACGTCGCGATGCCGACCTCGACGCTGGACCTCGCGCTCGGCGACGGCGTGGCCGAAGTCCACATCGAGGAACGCACCGGGCGCGAAGTGACGCACATCACCGGCCGCGCAGCGAGCGGAGAACTGATCGAGGTGCAACTCACGCCAGACGGGTCGCCGGCCGCCAACCCCGCCTTCGACGTGACCCCGGCAAGGCTCGTCACCGCACTGATCACCGAGCACGGCGTGATGCCGGCCACGGCCGGCGCCCTGCGTCGCCTGATGGGGTCGTCGTGACGAACGCGCTGCCTGGCGAGAGCGAGCTTCGCGATCAACTCGTGGCCGCGATGCAGCGCCTGGACGCGCTCGGCCTGAACCGGGGCAGCACCGGCAATCTGAGCCACCGCCTGGGCGCCGGCATGCTCATCACGCCGACCGGCATGGGCGCAGGCGAACTGCAGGCGCGCGACCTCGTGTGGCTCGGCGACGACGGCAGCCTGCGCGGCGACTGGCAGCCCTCTTCGGAGTGGCATTTCCACCAGGCCATCTACCGGGCGCGGCCGGACTTGAACGCCGTCGTGCACACGCACTCCGTGAACGCGACGGCGCTGGCCTGCCTGGAGCGCGCGCTGCCTGCCTTTCACTACATGGTCGCCGTCGCCGGAGGCAGCGACGTTCCTTGCACCGCGTATCACACCTTCGGCACGCAAGCCCTCTCGAACGCCGTGGCCGACGCCATGCGCGAACGCCAGGCCTGCCTGCTGGCCCAGCACGGGCTGGTCGCCGCGGGCGCAACCCTTGCTCAGGCGATGAAGATCGCGATCGAGATCGAAGCGTTGTGCGAGACCTACCTCAAGGCTTTGGCTGTCGGCGAGCCGGCAGTACTGACCGAAGGCCAGATGGCAGAGGTGATCGCCAAGTTTCGGGACTATGGCAAGACGGCGCGGCGCTGAGTTCAAGCGCGGAGCGAAGCCTCCGGGTTAAGGCCAGCGTTTTCGTAGCGCGGGACCGCTTCAACGAGTGCGGCAATGTCCGGGAAACGCTGCGGGTGCAAGAGCAGGTCGCGCGCCAGCGTGAGTGCGCCGGCCTGCGCCTGAGCGCGCCGGTGCGGGTCTTCGATCGCGAGGAAGTCGGCGACCTGCGCGAAGCCGACGATGCGGCGGATGATCTTGATCGCGGCGTAGGCGAGCGTGTCGTCGAAGATCCGCCCGACGTAGTGGCGCTGCATTTGCCCCAACCGGGCCTGCCCTTCTGCGCCGGCAAAGTGTTGCCCCGGATAGGCATCGTTGGCCGCCGTGTGGCCGGACCAATAACCGCGAAACTGCGTGTCGAAGCGCCGCCAGAAGACGACCGCCTGATCGAGGATCCACTGGCGGTAAGCGGCCTGCACCGGCGCCGCGCCCGTATCGGCGGGCTTCGCGAACCAGGCCATCAGCAGGTTGGCGATGAAGGCGCCAAGATCGAACCCGATCGGCCCCAGCCACGCGAATTCGCGGTCGATCACGCGCGTGTCGGTCTCGGTCACCATGACCGAGCCCGTGTGCAGATCTCCGTGAATGAGCGCCTGCGTATGGGTGAGGTAGTTCAGGCGATGGCGTGCGACCGCGGCCTTGAGCGCGAGGTCGTCGCGCAGCGCAGCCGCCCAGGCGTTCAGCCACGGTAGGGTCCAGTGATTGCGGGGCGCCACGGCGTACGGGTCGGTGAACACGAGGTCGACCGTGATGCGCTGCAGCGCCACGTTGCGCGAGAACAGCGCCAGGTCTTCGCACTTGCGCTCGAACGGGCTGGCGAGGTCGGACGTGAAGAAACCTGCGGCGGCCACGTAGTCGGCCACCGCGCGCGCGGCGTTGGGGTAGGTGCGGCCCTGGATCAGCCCCTGGCGCAGGATGATGTGCGGCTGCAGGCGCTCCATGACGATCACATGCAGCACGGGGTCGAAATGCAGCCAGCGCGGCATCAGCGCGCCGACGATGGGCTCGATGCGGCGCATGTAGGCGCTCTCGAACACCGCGCGTTCCAGCGGCAAGGGCCAACTGTCGCCGGCCACGCGCAGCCACGGCAACGCCTGTTTCACGCAAACGCCGCCGGCAGGGCCTTCGACGAGGTAGACGGCGTTGATGTTGCCGTCGGCGACATCGCGCACGTGCCAGCCCGTGGCCTCGCCGCCGAGCAGCGCGGCGATGGCGGCCTCGCGCGCGAGCAAGGGGCCGATGTCCTGCGCGCACAGCACGCGGTAGCCGTCAGGGATCACGTCGTTCATGGTCGTGAGCCTGTGTTCGCCGCGGCCGGCGCGTGGACATGCGCCCAGCCGTGTGCCGCTAGGCCGACGGGATATGACCGCCGGTCAGGCTCCGATCAGGATGGCCGGCTCAGTGCGTCGAGCAGGTCTCTTCCCAGCCACTCGGCCGCCGCGCCACCGGCGGCAGCTCCGGCTTGACCTGCGCCGGGTCGTAGCTGTTGTCGAAGGTCGCGCAGGCGTTGGCCTGATGGGCGGCGCAGTAGTTCCAGGCCTCCTCGTAGGACTTGCTGCGCGCGTCCGGGTTTTGGTTGTCGAGCTTGGCCTGCACGCACAAGGTCTGCTTATTTGCCGCGTTAGGCGACTTGACCCACGCCGTCTGGCAGCGTTGCTTGGCGACGGCTGCCGACGGCGGCTTCGCGCCCGCCATCGTCTGCATCCAGCAGGCGGCAACGAAGTCCTTCTGCTCGTCGGCGATCAGTTGGTCGCTGGGCGTGTTCGTGCGCTTGTCGATGCAGCTCTGCGAAGGGTCGCCGGGGCAGCAGTTGTAGGTCGTCACGTCCGGGTGGTTGGTCGCGATCCAAGACGTCTTTTTCGTCTGCCCACCGAGCTGGGTCGTGCCAACGTCGAGCACCTTCACCGAACCTGCACCGACCATCGCCGCCCAGGTCTGGCGCGGCGTGCCGCCGAAGATGGCGATCGGCCGCGTCGTGCTGCTGCTGCTGGCGGTGAGCAATTGCAGCATCGGCGTCAGGTAGACCGCGCCCTGGTCGCTGTTGAACCAGGTCTGCGGAACGGGCAGGCGCGCGTCTTCGCCGCTGCCGGGGGCGGCGATCGGCCGCGAGTCGACGATGGTCTCGTAGGCATAGGGGTTGGCCGCGCCGGCCGCGCCCAACACGCGGCCCCAGCGGCACATGGTGAAGTTCTTCAGGTAGTCCCGCGCCAGCAACGCCGAACTCGGCGGGTAGTCGAGGAAGAGCACGGTCTTTTGGGTTGCCATCGGCATGCCGAACGGGAGGTAGAAGGCCCAGGGTTGGGTCTTCTCCTTCTCGGTCAGCGGGGGCGGGGCCCAGCAGGCCGGCGACGACGACGCCTGGCAGGCAGTCGCCGCGCGCAGCGCGGCCTGCGCGTGCGCGGCGTCGAGAAACGCGGGATGCAGCTTGGCGTATTGGCGCGTGACGGCATTCGCCGGGCGAATGCTGAGCTGCACCTGATCGCCGCCCGCGCCCGGCACGAACGTGACCTTCACCGTCGCATCCTTCACGCCGTCGCGCGTCAGCGACTGCAGCGTGTAATTCTCGATCGTCGTCGCGAGGTCCGGGTAGGCTGCGGCGTACTGGGCGGGCAGCCACGAGGCGTCGGGGTAGAGGCTTTGCACGGTCGCCTTCGGCCCGAGCGAATAGTCGACCGATGCAGAGGCAGAGTCGGCGCTGACCGGAATGGCGGTGGCGCACAGCGCCGTTGCGGCCACCAGGGCCATCGTGATACGGCGAATGTTCATGGCTCTCGCTCCAAAGGTGATTCCTCAGCGGCTCTCAAGCGACGCGCTTGGCCAGCGCGTCGATCATCGCGTGCAGCGACTTCAGGTCCGTCGCCTGCGCCAACATGTCGTCGGCGAGCCTCAGGCACTCTTGCGCGCCCAGCTTGGCACCGGCGATCGCCCACACCAGGCGCGGCGTCATCAGCCGATGCAGGTCGTGCACGCGGGCGTCGACACCCTGCTCGCCCTCGCGCGGGAAAGCCTTGTCGTAGGGCGGGTCGAGCTTCGGCACCTCACTGCGCGGCGCGCTCTGCGTCAGCAGGCCTTCGAAGCTCGGCGCATGGTGCGTGCGGTCGCCCAGACCCCAGCGCGACTTGGGGATGCCGCACCATTGCAACAGCGTGGACATGAACGAGGTCGAGTCGTAGGCGACCTCGCTTGGCGAGCGGAACACCGTCTGCTCGGCGATCCAGGGCGAGACGACGATCGTCGGCACGCGAACGCCCATCAGATCGAAGGCAAAGCCGTCGATGCTGTCGTTCGGCCACGGGTTCACCGCGTAGGGTGGCGGGGCGTGGTCGAAGATGCCGCCGTGCTCATCGAAGGTGATGACGAGCAGCGTCTCGTTCCACGCCGGCCCGGCCTTGAGCGCCTCGTAGATCTCGTTGAGTGCACGCTCGCCCGGCACCAGATCGGGCCCAGGGTGGTACGAGGTCGTCGCGCCGGAGGCGATCCACACCGGCTCGAGGAAGCTGAACGCCGGCAGCTTGCCGGCCTTCGCGTCCTGTTTGAACTGGTCGATGCTGGCGATGTAGTTCGTGCTGTAGGCGTCCACCGACGGGATCTGGCCTTGCAGGAACAGGTGGTAGGTGTGGACGAAGTTCATCCACTCGACCGAGTAGTAGAGCTTCCAGTCGGTGATGCCGTTACTCCACAGCACCTTCCACATCGACGGCCGGTGCGGCGCGGCCGGCCAGTTGGTGTATTGCAGGCCGTTCTGGAAATTGTTGAGCTGGCCCAGCGTCGAGCCGGTGAAGGCGAAGGCGCGGTTGGGGTCGGTCGCGCCAGGCATCGAGCTGAACCACGCGTCGGAGACCGCGAAGCCGCGCGCCAAGCCGTTGATGACCGGGAGCTGCTCCGGCGTGTAGGTTTGCATCACGAGCGGCGAATCGTTGTTCCACACGAAGCCGCCCATGTCGGGCATTGCGCGCTCGGCGTAGCCGTTGCGGTTGGCGTAGAAGAGCTGGCGCAGGACGTCGGACTTGTCGTGGTAGGGGTCGGTGGTCAGCAAATCCAGCACCTGGTCTTCATCGACCTTGCCGCCGCCGACCTTGCTCACGGGCACCGGGTCCGGATTGGTCGGGTCGTTAGGCTTGGCACCCGGGTTGGCGTTCGACATGCCCGGGCGCACGCCGTCGAAGGGCGCGTCGTTGCCGATGAAGCGCACGCCCTGCTCGCCCTTCTCGTAGAGCCAGCCGCAGACATGGTCGAACGAGCGGTTCTCGACCATGTAGTAGACGACGTGCTTGATCTTCGCGCGCATGAAGTCGATCGTGCCGGGCACATCGCGGCGCTCAGCCGCGATCGGCAGCGGCGGCTGCACGCCGGTCAGGCGCGTGTCGGCGTCGAAGCCCGCGGGCAGCGTGCCGCTGCGAACCGGCCCGACGAGCGGGTCGGCGCTTCTCGGGTCGACACGCCAAAGGTCGTAGCCCGGTTCGCCGGGGATCCAGCTCAGCACATGCTCGCCGATCGCCGTGAGCTGGTGGCGGGCGGTGATGCCGGTCCAGTGACCGTGCTGCACGGCCGGCAGCGCAAGCGGCACCGGGCTTTGCGGGTCGAAGCTCCACAGCCAGTAGTCGCTCGTCTGGACATCACGGTCGAGGACGTAGTTGCCGAGCGGTGTCAGCTCGTGGCCGATCTGGATGCTGTCGAACGAACCCTGCGGCGTGTAGGGCGCCGGCAGTGGGTCGGCCGGAACGAAGGGGCTGGGGTCGAAGTTCCAGAGCTGGAAGGTGCCGCGGCCCACGGTCGGGATCAGGTTGAGTGCGAAGTTACCCAATGGCACCAGCAGCAGTTGCTCGCCCGAATCGAAACCTTCCTTGGCGCCGTTCGGGTTGCCGAAGTCGGGCCGGTACTGCCAGAACTTCTTCTTCGTCCAGATGCCCTGCTGCACGACCTTGCCGGCCAGCGGGGTCTTGCTCGTGGGGTCGAATTCGAACAGGCGGTACGGGTAGAAAGGGTGATAGGCCTGTGCAGCTAGCGGCCCCCATTCGAGCAGGTAGCGGCCGATGGAAACGAGCTGGTGCGTGCGGTCGAAGCTAACGCCAGGATCGAGCAGCACCGGTTGCAGCAACTCGGCGGCGTCGGGATCGAAGCGCCACAGGCCGTAGCCGTCATGGCCGGTGCTGCGGCTGAGGATGAAGTCGTAGCGCGCGTTCCCGCTGCGGGTGGTCTGCGTCATCGCGTTCCTCCTGATTCGGAAGGTCGCGACCTTACACGGATCATTCCCTCGTCGGATGCAGGGACAATGCGCTTCGCTACCGTTCGCGCCACGGCGGGCGGAGACGATCGCCGCAAGAGAACCACAGGGAGTGACGAGCGTGGTCTTCCGCTACTTCGGCTATGGCTCGAACATGGACATGCGGTCGCTGCGCGCCAAGGGCGTGCGCCCGCTGGCTTCCGAGCGGGCGGTGCTGCGCGGGTGGCGCCTTCGCTTCAACGTGCGCCACTTCTTCCGCCACGAAGGCGGGGTCGGCAACATCGAGCCCAGCGGCGAACCGGGGGACGCGGTCTGGGGCGTGCTGCACGAGTGCGAGGACGAGCACCTGGCGTTGCTCGACGCCGCAGAGGCTTACGGCCAGGGCTACGACCGCATCGAGGTGACGGTGGCGGCTGCCAGCGAAGAGCAGTGCGCGATCACCTACGTCGGCATGCCCTCGTTCCTCGACGACGCCTGCCGGCCGACGCAGCGCTACATGAACATCGTGCTGCAAGGCGCCGAGACCGCCGATCTCGACACCGCGTACGTCGATGCGCTGCGCGAGTACCCGCTGCACGAGAAGCAGCCCGTGCCGCCCTTCGTCGCCCCGCCCGGTGCCTACCCCGAGTACACCGCCGAGGCCTTGCTAGGCCAACCGCTGTACACCGCGCTCGCCGGCGCGGTGTTCGACATGTCGGGCGCGCGCCCGCAGCACGCTTTCCTGCGGGGCTACTTCGGCGGCAAGGACATGACGCTGTTCCACCTGCAGCGCATGGACGGCTCGGACGGCAGCGAGACGCTGGCCGACATCGCGCACGGCCGCCTGTCGCCGCGGCAGCGCCACTATCTGAACGAGTATCTGCACGAATACAACGCCGAGTACGTCTACGTCGGACGCTATATTTACGATTGAGCCCACCGGCGCTGTTGCGCCACCTCTGAACCATAACGAGGAGCAAAGATCATGGACACATTGCCACCCGCCGACGCACATGGGGCGTTGCAGGAAGTCCCCCCCGCGTCAGAATAGTTGTCGCCTCCATAGATCAACCCCGGGGGCGGCGATGAAGGACGGACGTGGCTCGATACGGACAGACATTCAAAGACAGAGCGGTGGCGCGGTTGCTGCCGCCGGAGAGCGCGGCGATCGAC
>CAIKUF010000165.1 GCA_903830565.1 uncultured bacterium
CCGATCATCAGGTGGGACAGGATGTCGACCGGGTCGCTGAACTCGACCAGCGCGTTGAGGCTGTAGCCGGTGGTGTTCTTGAGGCGGAACTTGTGGCGGATGCGGCCGGCCAGCGCCTCATCTTCGCGCGTCGCGCGCCCGAGGTCGGCGAGGCCCTGAACGAGGTCGGGGCGCCGCGCGGCGAAGGCAGCGCGGCTCGCCGGGTCGCGCGTGTCGAGGACGCTGCCGTCGGCAAGCACGACGCGCATTCCTGCCAGCGTGTGGTAGCTGTTCTGCGCCGTGCCGCAGCACATACCGCTGGCGTTGTTGGCGGCGATACCGCCGATCATCGCGGCGTCGATGGACGCCGGGTCGGGGCCGATCTTGCGGCCCAGCGGCGCCAGCCTGCGGTTCGCCGCGCCGCCGATCACGCCGGGCTGCAGCGTGACCGTGCGCGCGTCGCCGGCAATCGTCACCCCGCGCCAGCCGTCGCCGAGCAACACCAGCACCGAGTCGCTCAGGGCCTGACCGGAGAGGCTGGTGCCGGCGGCCCGAAACGTGACCGGGGTCTCGAGGAGCGCGCAGCATTCGAGCACACGCCGGACTTCGCTTTCGTTCTCGACCGCCACCACCAGCTCGGGCAGCAGGCGATAAAAGCTCGCGTCGCTACCCCAGGCGAGCCGGCGCAGCGGGTCGGTGATCAGGCGCGCGGGGGGCATGAAGGCGCCGAGCCGGCGACGCAGCTCTTCATAGGGCGTGGGCAGCAAGGCGTCTCCTCTCACGTCGGCAGGCAACCGTCGGGCTGGCGGATTCGCGCAAACCGGGTCGATGTCGGTTCAGTGCACGACCATCAAGGTGAACGGGAACACATAGGCTTGCAGCGTCACCAGCAGGCCGACCAGACAAGCCAGCGCGATGGAGTGGAAGAAGACGTAGCGCAGGATGTCGCCCTCGTGATTGAACCAGCGCGTGGCGGTCGAGGCGACGACGATCGACTGCGCGTCGATCATCTTGCCCATCACGCCGCCGGAGCTGTTCGCCGCGCCCATCAGGTTCGCCGAGAGGCCGAGCTGCTCGGCCGCCACCCTCTGCATGCCGCCGAAGAGCACATTGGACGCGGTGTCCGACCCCGTCATCGCAACACCGATCCAGCCCATCAAGGTGCCGAAGAACGGATAGAGCACGCCCGAGTTGGCAAACGCCAGCCCGAGGGTGGTGTCGGTGCCCGAGAAGCGCGTCAGCGTGCCCAGCGCAAGCATCAGAACGATGGTCAGCAGCGAGTAGCGCACCAGCCACAGCGTACGCAACCAAGTGCGGACGATCTCGATCGGGTTGTACTTCATGACCAGCGCACCGACGATGGCCGAGAACAGGATGCCGGTGCCGGTGGCCGAGAGCAGGCCCAGCACGTAGACCGCGCCTTCCTTGGTCGGCTTGGTCACCACCGGCGGCACCTTTTCGACCAGGTTGTGGAGGCCCGAGATCGGGAAGCTCGGCGCGAAGATGCCGTTCAAGGCCGTCTTCACCGAAGGCAGACCCCAGACGAACACGAAGACGGTCAGGATCGCCCATGGCGTCTACGCACGGACGAGGTCGGCGCTCGAGTGGCGCGTCACCGGCATCGGCGGTTTGGCTTCGCCGCTGTCGGTCTCGTGGCCCTTGAGCGACGGCGAGGTCCAGATCTTCTTCGGCTGCCAGACGCGCAGGAAGAGGATCAGCGAGACCATGGAGACGATCGCCGCGATGATGTCGACGAGTTCGGGGCCGATGAAGTTCGAGACCAGGTACTGCGGGATCGCGAACGAGAGGCCCGTGACCAGGATCGCGGGCCAGATCTCCATCATCGCCTTGCGTCCCGCGAAGGCCCAGATCAGCCAGAACGGCACCAGCAGCGAGAAGAAGGGCAACTGGCGGCCGATCATCGCGGTGACCTCCATCAGGTCGTAGCCGTGCACCTTGGCCAGTGTGATCACCGGCGTGCCCAACGCTCCGAAGGCCACCGGTGCCGTATTCGCGATCAGCGACAGGCCCGACGCCGCGAGCGGCGAGAAGCCGAGCCCGATCAAGATGCCCGCCGTCACCGCCACCGGCGTGCCGAACCCCGCCGCGCCCTCGAAGAATGCGCCGAAGCAGAACGCGATCAACAGCAACTGCAACCTGCGGTCTTCGGTGATGCCCGAGAGCGAGTCCTGCAGGATCTTGAAGCTGCCGTTCTGCTCGGCGAGTTGCTGCAGGAAGATGATGTTGAGCACGATCCAGCCGATCGGCAGCAGCCCGGTCAGCCCGCCGAAGAAGGCCGCATTGCCTGCCATGCCGGCCGGCATGCCGTAGGCGAACACCGCGATCGCGATCGCGCTCAGCAGCCCGAGGCCGGCCGCGATGTGCGCCTTGATGTGAAGAAACCCGAGGCACACCAGCATCACGACCACCGGCACCGCGGCAAACACGGTGGACACGATCATGTTGCCGAACGGGTCGTAGATTTGTTGCCAGGCCATCGCTTGTCTCCGATGTGGTGGGTTGTATCAACCGGCAGTCTTCGCTGTCGGCGCGTCAGGCGGGAGGACGGGTGAGGTCCGACCGCTGGTGGACTGTAGGCGAGTCGGACCGGTTGCAGTGTGAGGGTTTTTCGCCCGGATGTCGCACAAACTTTGTACGCTCGATCCAGACCGTGCTCGACCGGGCGACGCTCGGTTGGCGCAGGCGCTGCACGGGCCGCCGAGCAGTATCGCCTGACCTGAGGCTGCGCTAGCGCGATTCCGACCGGGCTTACCCGAAGCGCGACCCCAAACGCGGCGCAGTAGCATTGCGTGCCCCGCGGCCGATGCGCGCGAGCCGTGTGCTTGAGTTGCCGACGCCTAACACCCATCCACTCCATACGCCGATCAGGTGGTTCACCATGACTCTTCACGCCCCAGTTCGCCGAACCGCGTTACTCTCCTTGACCTGCGTGAGCCTGGTGCTGGCGGGTTGTTTCAGCTCCAGCGACGACGACCCCAAGACCTATGCCGCCACGGTGCGCTACACCTCCTACGGCGTGCCGCATGTCAAGGCCGACAACTTCAAGGGCGCCGGATATGGCTACGGCTACGCCTTTGCCAAAGACAATGTGTGCACATTCGCCGAAGTACTGGTGACGCTGCGCGGCGAACGCGCCCAGCATTTCGGCGAGGCCGGTGGCTACCTCGGGCAGTTGGGCGACCAGTGGAGCAACCTCGATTCAGACTTCTTCTACCGCCTGCTGTTCACGCCCGCGCTGGCTGAGCGTGTTAAGGCCGCGTCAGGGACTGAGGCGCAGGACATGACGGCCGGCTTCGTGGCCGGCTACAACCGCTACCTTCGTGAGGCCGGCGGCGCTGGCCTACCGGTGGAATGCAGGGACAAGGCCTGGGTCTCGCCAATGACCGAGACCGACGCCTATCTGCACTACATGGAAGCGGGGATGGCCGGCAGCTCGATGGCCTTCATCAACGCCATCGGCAGCGCGCAGCCGCCGAAAGCGCACACGCCCGCCGGAGCGCCCGCGAATGGCGCTGTGGCGAGCTCCGCGGTGATCCCCACGCTGGCCACGCTGCAACGCTCGAGCATCGCGCAATCGCTGAAGGTGTTGCAGGAGCACCAGATCGGCTCCAACGGTCTTGCCCTGGGCAAGGACGTCACCGAAACGGGTACCGGCATTGTGCTGGGCAACCCGCACTTCCCGTGGTGGGGCGCGTTGCGGCTGAACCAGGTGCACGTGACGGTAGCCAGCGCGGGCTATGACGTCTACGGTGCGACCCTGCTCGGCGTGCCACTGCCTCTGATCGGCTTCAATGACAAGCTGGCCTGGACCCACACCTTCTCCACCGACAACCGGTTCACGCTGCGCGTGCTGACGCTCGACCCGGCGGACCCAACGCGCTACCTGAAGGACGGTGCTTCCAGGGCCCTGACCGCGGTACCCATCACGATCAAAGCCATGCAGGCCGATGGCACGCTGCATGACCTCAGCCGCACGCTGTACCTCAGCGAGTTCGGCCCGATGCTGATGGACAGCAGCTTCCAATGGACAGGTAGCAGCGCCTTTGCGATCCAGGACGCCAACTACGTCAACTACAAGTTGATCGACCAGGTCATCCTCAACGGCAAGGCCAGCGATGTCAATGCGCTACGTGTGGCGGCCACCACCTACACGGCCATGCCCTGGGTCAACACCATGGCCGCCGACAAGGCCGGCAATGTGCTCTACGGCAACTTCTCGGTCGCCGCCAACGTCGCCGACGCGCAATTGGCCGGCTGCGTGCCGGGCGCGCCTTACCCGTTCCAGGACCTGATGAACAGCATCGGCGTGGTGGTCATGACCGGCAGCACCGCCGCCTGCGACTGGAGCGGTTCGGTGGCGGCGGCCCAGCGACCCTGGACTGTGCGTTCGGACTACATCGTCAACGCCAACGACAGCCACTGGTGGCCGAGCCTGAACACCTTCCTCACCGGCTACCCCAAGATCATCGCCACCGGGCCCGACGCGGAGGGGGTCGTGCAGGGCGAGCGCACACGCACCGGCCACGCCATCGTTCGCGATCGGCTGGCCGGCACTGACGGCCAGGCGGGCAAGCGCTTCAGCGTGGCCAATCTGCAGGCGCTGTACCTGCAAGGCCGCTTCCTACGCGCCGAAAAATGGCTGCCCGGCTTCGCCACCGCCTGCCTGTTGTCCGCCAGCGCATCGGCGGCGGCGCTGGACGCCTGCACCGTGTTGAAGGACTGGAACCTCAAGCACGGCTTCGACAGTTCGGGCGCGGTACTGTTCAGCGAGTTCTACCAAGCTCTGGGGGAACTTAAAGCCGCCACCTGGTGGAGCGTGCCCTTCAGCGCCGCCGATCCGCTGGAGACACCGCGTGGCACGGCCGACAGCGTCGCCGCCCTGGCACTGCTGGAGACGCTTGTGGCGCGGCCACAGTTCAATGCGCCGCAGAAGCGCCGGGCGCGGCCGATGGACGTTCAGGTGCTGCTGCGTAGCGGCACGCCGTTGCCGATCCCGGGTGGCCGCTACACCTTCAACAACTGGAGCGGCCAGAAGATGCTCGATCCGTTGGGATCGGGGGCCACCATTTACACCGCCGATCCGGCGACCAATCAAGGTGCCTACGGCAACAGCTACATCCAGTTCGTTACCTGGGACAGCAGTGGTCCGCAAGCCGAGGGCATCCTGACGTACGGCCAGTCGTCGCACGCGTCCAGCGAGCACTTCAACGATCTCACGCTCAAGTATTCGGCGCGCCAGTGGGTCAAGCTGCCTTACACCGAAGCGCAGATCACAGCCGACCCGGGCTACAGCGTGATCACGCTCAAGGAATGAGCGCGCACGCGGCCTGGAACACTCCGGATTGAACGGGACTGTTCAGGTCAACGTTTCATCCGCTGGGCGAATCGGCCGCGTGGCCGCGTAAACGCTGCCCAGGCACAGCGCGATGCCGACCCACGACGCAAGGCCGGGTCGCCAGCCTTCGAGCGCCGCCGACACCGCGAGCGCGATCACCGGCACCACGATGCTGGTGAGGGCCGCATGGGCCGGCCCTTCGCGCTGCACCAGCTTGAAATAGAGCAGGAAGGCCAGCACCGAGCCCACCGCCGCCAGGTAGACCAACGAGCCCCACCATGCGGCCGTATGGCCGACCCGCCAGCCCGACCCCGACACGCCGGCGGCCAGCAGCAGGCTCAGCGCGCCGTAGGCCATGCCCCAGGCAAGCATGGGCACCAGCGGCACGCCGCGACGCGACAGCATCAGCGTGAGTGCGTTGCCGGCGCAGGCGCAGGCCATCGCGCCCAGGCCAAACGCCAGTCCGAGCAGAGCCTGCGGCCGCGCGCCGGCGGCCAGCACCTCGGGCCAGAAGATCAACGCGACGCCGGTCACGCCGACCGCCGCCGAGAGCGCGAAGCGGCGCGTGATCGGCTGGCCGAAAAACCAGGCCCCGCTGGCCGCATTGCCGAAGACCATCAGCGAGAACACGACCGCCACCAGGCCGGACGGAACATAGCGCTCGGCTTCGTAGACGCTCCAGTAGTTCAGCCCGAACTGCACGCCGCCCATCAGCATCAACCAGGGCTGAAGCCGCGGCGGCAGGCGCCAGGCCTCGCCGCGCCAGGCGGCGATGGCGAACAGCAGCATCGACGCCAGCGCGAAGCGCCAGGCCACTGCGCTGATCGCCGGGACCTCGGCCAACTGGTACAGGATCACGTGCCAGGTCGAGGCCCAGATCAGCGTCGGGCCCCAGAACAGCAGGGGCGAGGAAACGAAAAGAGGTCTTGACAAAGCGTGCCCCCGGGTCGGCCAGGCGCACGGCGGCAGCCCGAAGGACGCCACTGTAGGGGATGGCGAAGTTTCGCCAATTGCGCGCGGACGAGCGGCTCAGCCGCCGCTGCGCAGCAGGCGCGCGGAAAGCGCCTCGTGCAGAGTGTCGGCGCTGTCCTTCAGGTGCGCCCGCACGTCCGCGCTCGCGTCGTGGCGGCGCGATGCGGCGTCCAGACGCAGCGCGAGCGCCTTGGCCTGCACGCGCAGTTGGCCGCGTGCGTCGGCACGGCTGAGCGACTGCGGGTGCAGCAGCAGGTTGGCCATGCGGTTGACGTGGTCGCGTTGCAGTTCGCGCCGTAGCGGCACGATGTCCTCGCCCGTCGCGAGCTCGCCCCACACTGCCTGCGTCAGGCGCGCGTAGAGCTCGGGCAGCGGCAAAGCCGCGTCGGCGCCGGGGCCGGCCTTCTGCGCGCTGTCGAGCAGGCGCACGGCGACGATGTCGCTCATCAGTGCGGAGAGCACGGCGCGCTGCATTTCGAACACCTGCGTCGCGAGAGAAAAATCCGTGCTCGCGGGTGCATCGCCGGCGCGCAACGCGTCGCGCCGGGCCATGAAGTCGGGCCCCAGCCGGCGCTGCAGCGCGGGCGAGATGCGCAGGCTGTCGGCCGCGAGAAGGCTGCCGGTGATGAGGTCCAGCACCTCGCGCTGCCTGGCCGCCGGCACCGGCTGCAGCGGGTCGCGCCCGCTGCCGGGTGCGTCACGCAGCGTGCGCACGCCGCCGATCTGGCGCGTCAGCATGCCGGCCGCGCGGCCGACGTCGTTCACCGCGTAGAGCACCGAGCGCCGCAGCACGAGGTAGCCCTGGTCAGCCCGCGGCGCGCGCACTTCCTGCCGGCGCAGCATGTCCTGCGCGATCGCGATGCGCTTGCGCGCGAAGGCGACGACGTCGTCGCCGAGGTCGAGCTGCAAGGTCTCGGGGTCGATGCCGAGCTGCGCGTCTTCGTCAGTGCCGAAGGCGAGCAGCGGCTCGGCGCTGCGCGCCGCGATGCGCGCCAGCGCGGCCGACTCGTCGGCGGCCTCGAAAGGCCGATACGCGTACTCGACGGCCCAGTAGTCGTAGGGGCCGAGGACGGTGTTGAACGGCGTTCCGTAGAGCGCGCGCTGCGCACCGGGCGGGGCGAGGTTGATCGGCATGTACTCCATCGCCGACGCCGTTGTGCCGTGCGCGGCGGTGAACTCCGGGTCGGCGAGCTGCGCTTCGGTGTAGGCGCGCGAGGCGCGGAAGTTGTGCCGCAGGCCCAGCGTGTGGCCGACCTCGTGCAGCGTCACCTGGCGCACGTAGTCCTCGACGAACTTCTGCGCCTCGGGGCTCGCAGGGTCGATCTCGCCGCGCGCGGCCATCAGCTCCAGCGCATAGGCGAGCTGCTCGGCGGCGGCGTCGGCGAAGCTGCAGTCGGCGTCGGCGCCGCGCCGCGCCGAGAACGGCGCCGCCTCGGGCGCCGCGCGTTCCAGCCCAGGGGCGAGGATCTGCGCGCGGATCGAGCGCACATTGCGCGAGTCCAGGCTTTCGATGGCGATGCCTGCGTGCAGGATCTCGCCCGTGCGCGGGTCGACCTGGCTGTGACCGATGCCGCCGAACGACGGCCGCGCATTCGTCATCCAGCGGATCGAGGCGCGGCCGAAATCGAGGGTGTCGAACTCGGCGTCGTCGCTCTGCTGTAGGGCGCGGATCGCGTCCTTGAAGCCGATCGCCTCGAAGGCCTTGTTCCACTCCAGCACGCCGGCCGTGACGGCGGCGCGGTACTTGAGCGGGATCGTGCGATCGAGCCAGAAGGTGATCGGCTTGACCGGCTCTGAAAGCTCGGCCGACGCGTCCTTCTTCTCCAGCCGCCAGCGGTTGACGTAGCGCTGGCGCGGGTTGCGCGCGATGTCGTCGCTGAAGTCGACGACGCTGGTCGTGAAGTGGCCGATGCGCGCGTCCGCGCGGCGCGGGCGCAGCGGCTGCTCCGGCAGCCTGGCGAGCGAATACTGCATCGTCATGAACAGGCTGCGCGGGTCGGGCAGCGCACTCGGCACGGTCGGCGCGGGGCCGACCGAGCCCGGCTGCGCGAGTGCGATCGAGCCGGCCGCGAAGTGATTCAGCACCTCGAACGCCAGCGCACCCTCGGTGTCGCGCACGGCGGTGATCGCCGAATTGCGGGCGTCGAAGGAGTAGCCCTGGCGGAAGCTGCGCTGCAGTTGCGATGCAGTGGCGAGCAGGTCGGCGACGAAGATCGCGTTGGCCTCGATCAGCACCGACTTGCGCTCGGGATGCGGCTGGCTCAGCACCGCGGTGCTGGCGAGCAGGCTGGGCGAGAACGCCACTGCGACCGCGCGCGCCTCGGGCGTGCCGGGGTTGGCGACGTACTCGGTGTTGACCCACACGAGCTGGATCTGGTTGTGGATGCGGCGGAACTCGACGATGCCGTCGTCGAAGCCGAGCAGGCCACCGAAGAACAGGTTCTCGCCGATGCCGGTCTTGACCATCGGCGAGAGGAAGAAGGGCCGGTTCAAGTCTTCCGGCCGAAGCTCGATCCAGACCTTGTCGTCCTTCTGCCAGACGGTGAACAGGCCGTCGCTGCGCCTGGCGTCCTTGACGACCTCGGCGAACGGGCGCAACGCGGCGCTGGGAGGGACCACCGTCACCGGCGTCGGCCCGGCGCGCGGTGCCGACGCCGATGCGGCCGCCGCCTGCGGCGCCGAGGCCGGCGCGGCGGCCGATGCCGCGCTGGCCGCGGGCAAGGACGCGCTCGGCGCCATCGCCGGGGTCGTGCAGGCGGTCAGGCAACCTAACGCCAGAAGTGCTGCAATGCTGCGGTGGCGGGCGAACGGGGCGGGCATGGTCGGCAGTGTGCGGGTGAACGAGGCCGTGAGGCAAGCAAAGACCCGCCTGCGCGGGCCGCCACCCTTCAGCGGATCGGCTTGAACCTTAGCCGGTGCGGCTTGGCGCCCTCTTCGCCCAGACGCTTCTTCTTGTCGGCTTCGTACTCTTGGTAATTGCCGTCGAAGAAGACCCACTTCGAATCGCCTTCGGCGGCCAGGATGTGGGTCGCGATGCGGTCGAGGAACCAGCGGTCGTGGCTGATGACCATGATGCTGCCGGCGAATTCGAGCAGCGCGTCTTCGAGCGCACGCAGCGTCTCGACGTCCAGGTCGTTGCTCGGCTCGTCGAGCATCAGCACGTTGCCGCCCTGGGCCAGCGTTTTCGCCAGGTGCAGCCGGCCGCGCTCGCCGCCGGAGAGACTGCCGACGAGCTTTTGCTGGTCGTTGCCCTTGAAGTTGAAGCGCCCGATGTAGGCCCGGCTGGGCATCACGAACTTGCCGACGGTGATGTTGTCCATGCCGCCGGAGACGTCCTGCCACACCGTCTTGTCGCTCTGCAGCTCGTCGCGGCTCTGGTCGACGAAGGCCATGCGGCAGGTCGGCCCGACTTTCACCTCGCCCGAGTCGGGCTGTTCCTTGCCGTTGATCATCTTGAACAGCGTCGACTTACCTGCGCCGTTAGGCCCGATGATGCCGACGATCGCGCCCGCCGGAACGCGAAAGCTCAGGTCGTCGATCAGCAGCCGGTCGCCGAAGCTCTTGCTGACGTGGCTGAACTCGATCACCTCGTGGCCCAGGCGCTCGCCGACCGGGATGAAGATCTCGTTCGTCTCGTTGCGCTTCTGGTAGTCGACGTCCGACAGTTCCTCGAAGCGCGCCAGGCGCGCCTTGCTCTTGGCCTGGCGGCCCTTGGGGTTGGAGCGCACCCATTCGAGCTCCTTCTTCATCGCCCGCGTGCGCGCGTCCTCGGTCTTCTGCTCCTGTTCCAGGCGCTGCTCCTTCTGGTCGAGCCAGGTGCTGTAGTTGCCCTTGTAGGGGATGCCGCGCCCGCGGTCGAGTTCGAGGATCCACTCGGCCGCGTTGTCGAGGAAGTAGCGATCGTGGGTGATCGCGACCACGGTGCCGGGGAAGCGCTTCAAGAACACCTCCAGCCACTCGACGCTTTCGGCGTCCAGGTGGTTGGTCGGCTCGTCCAGCAGCAGCATGTCGGGCTTGGAGAGCAGCAGCCGGCACAGCGCCACGCGGCGCTTCTCGCCGCCGGAGAGCTTGTCCACCGTCGCGTCCCACGGCGGCAGGCGCAGCGCGTCGGCGGCGAGTTCGAGTTGCAGGTCGGTGTTCTCGCTGCCCGCGGCGGCGATCTGCGCTTCGAGGTCGGCCTGCTCGGCGGCCAGGGCATCGAAATCGGCGCCCTCCTCGGCGTAGGCGGCGTAGACCTCGTCGAGGCGCTTCTTCGCCGCCAGCACCCCGCCGATGCCCTCCTCGACGGCGTGGCGCACGGTCTGGTCGGGGTCGAGCTTGGGCTCCTGCGGCAGGTAGCCGATCTTCAGGCCCGGCATCGGTGTCGCCTCGCCTTCGATCTCGTTGTCGAGGCCAGCCATGATTCTCAGCAGCGTCGACTTGCCCGAGCCATTCAGGCCAAGCACGCCGATCTTGGCGCCAGGAAAGAAGCTGAGCGAGATGTCCTTCAGGATCTGGCGCTTCGGCGGAACAATCTTGCCGACGCGATTCATCGTGTAAACGTACTGGGCCATGGGGCGTATCCTGGGTGAGCGGTGGCGTCTGCGCTGGGCAGCGAACCTTCTATTGTCGCCTCACGCGGCCACGGTTCGTCGGCGGCCGGCGACTCAAGCCTCGTGCGGCATGGCCGATATCTTCGACACACTTGCGTGCGTGCACGGTAAGCGGCTAGCCGCCCCACCTTGACGAGTTGACCGCAGCGAGTGCTTGGGTCATTCGCGACGCTGTCAACCCATAGGTTGCCAGCGATGCGGCAGCAACTCGTCGATCCGGCTGTTCATGTGCG
>CAIKUF010000166.1 GCA_903830565.1 uncultured bacterium
GCTTCAGGCCGGCGGCCTCGCACAGGCGGATGTAGTCGCCGCTTTCGTAGACCTTGCTGTTCCCGCTCGCGATGGCCGTGAAGTAGGGCGAGGTGTTGATCAGGCAATAGGCGGCGATGTCGTAGCGTTGGCGGTCCCAGAAGGTGTCCATGATCAGCAACTGCCCGTGAGGCGCCAGCGCCGCGGCGGCGCGTTGCACGATGGTCGCGATCGCCGGCTCGCTGAAACAGCTCAGGAACTGGCTCATCCAGATCACATCCATGCCGGCCGGGAACGGCGCCAGCGCGTCGAGCACGTCGACCGCGTGCAAATGGGCGCGACCCCGCACGCCGGCCGCGCGCAGCGTCGCGTCTGCGGCGGCGAACTGGCGCGGCAGGTCCACCAGGTGCAACTCGACTGCGGCGTCGTGCGCCAGCGCCGCGCTGGCGAACTTGCCAGTGTTCGCGCCGACGTCCATCAGGCGCCGCGGCGCGGTCGCGAACACGTCGGGCAGCACCGCCGCGAAGGAGGCGTCGGAATAGAACTGATCGAAGGCGTACCAGCTCGACTTCGCCGGCTCCGCCAGCTCGTCAAGGCCCTCGTAGAGAGTCGGCCAATCGCCCAGGGCCTCGAGCCCCAGCGGCCGCTGCGCGTCAAGCGAACGATCGAGGTCGAACAGCCCCTGGTAGCAGACGTCGTGCACGAAGTTGAGGTTGATCTGCGTGACCGCATCGGTCAGCACGCAGTAGCCGGTCTTGCCCAGCACGTAGCGGCCGTCGGCGATGTGGACCACGCCGGCCGAGAGGCAGCCTTCAAGGGCCACCTTGAGCGCGTAGGCCGTCCACGCGCCGGTCGCCGTCAGTTCGTCGATGGTCAGGCCGGAGTCGCCGGCCGTGCCCAGCGCTTCGAGCATGCCGCGCTTCCAGGCGTAGCGCACGCACTGGAAGACGACCGGCCCGAAGGCGATCTTCTGCGCCTCGTAGCGCGCGGCGAATGCGGTCTGGCGTGCGGGCGAGAAGGTCTTGTCTTGCACTTGTGTGTCCTCTTCCAGGTCAGAGAGTATGCGTGGCGTCACGGCCTGGATGGCGGCGAACGACCGGGGCGAAACATCGGTGCCAGCAGCCACACGCTGGCCGTGCCCAGTGCCATCGTGAGGCCAAAGGCGCGCAATGCCGGCGTGCCCGACAGACCGAGCAGCCCGAATGACAGCAAGGTGCTGGCCGCGCCGAGCACCACCGCCAGCCATGCCGAGCCGTCACCGTCGTGTTCGAGCAGGAAGATGCCGTAGTCGACGCCGATGCCGAGCAGCAGGATCAGCGCCAGCACGTTGAAGATCTGCAGGCTCTCGCCCATCCAGCCGAGCACGGCCAGGCTCAGCACCGACGCGAGCACGGTCGGAACCCAGGCCCGCCATGCGGCGTGGCCGTAGCGCCACCACAGCGCCAGCAGCACTGCCGCGTGACCGAGCACGAGCAGCAGCGACATCCAGCCGCGATAGCGCGTCATCAGATCGGAGATCTCGGCTGGCTTGTCGACCCAGCGCACGCCGACGAGGCCTTGCATCGAAGCGCGCAAGCCCGCCGTCTGCGCCGCATTGCCAGGATCCTGCAGCAGGATCACGCTGCCGGGCCCGCGGCCGGCGTCCGCCAGCCAAAGGGCGCGCAGCGCCACCGACTGTGGCCGCGCCAGCACGTCTTGCGGCGTGAGCGGCGCGGCGTCGAAAGCCGGCCGTCGCAGGTCTTCTCCGAGCGCCGCGCTCACCTGCTCCAGCACCTGCGTCTCGACGTGCGCCGTCAGCGCGGCGTCGGCCTGTTGGCGGGCGATCGAAGGCACCCAGTCCGAAAATGCCAGATAGCCCTTGAGCGCGCCCGCGACCACGTTGGCATCGAGCAGGGGCTTCAGGCTCTCCTCCCGCTGCAGCACTTCCTCGGGCGTGGCCCCGGCGACCCAGATGAACTGCGCCGGGCTGGACAGACGGAGCAGCGCCTGCACCTCGCGCTGCGCCTTCAGCAATGCCGGCGGCGATGATTGCAAGCTGCGGATGTCGTCGTTCGTCTGCAGCCTGGCGATTCCCGCCGCAGCCAGCAGCGCCAACGCGCCGGCCAGCGCGATGCCGCTTCGTGAGGCGCGGGCGCGCGGCCAGCGCGCGAGGCTCGCGCCGATGGCGCTCGCGAACGCGCTCGCGCGTGGCTGCCCGCGGTCGAGCAGCGTGAACCAACAAGCCATCGTCATGAACGCGGCGACGAGGCCGACGGCTGAGAACAACGCCATCTGGCGCAGGCCCGGAAAGGGCGCGAGGCCGAGCATCAGGTAGGCGATAACGCTGGTCGCCAGCGCGAGCAGCAGGCCAGGCAGCAGCACGCGTAAGAGCCTTTGCGGCGCAATCTCAGGATAGCCGACGCGACTCGCGAAGTAGTGGATGCCAAAGTCCTCCGCCACGCCAACGAGGCTGGCACCGAACACGAGCGTGATCAGGTGGACCTTGCCGAACACCGCAGCGGTTGCCGACAGCGCCGCCAGCGTGCCCACGGCGAGCGTCAGCACGACGAGCACGATCGGCCACAGCGAGCGGAAGGCTAGCCACATAAGGGCGACGATGGCGGCAAGCGAGCCCCAGCCGATCAGGTTGATCTCGTCGCTGGCGCGCGCAGCCGCCGCTTCGGCGTGCAGCGGCACGCCCGCGGCGAGCACCCGGGCCTGCGGCGCCAGCGCCAGGGCTGCCGCCTCGGCGGCCCGCAAAGCGGTGGCATGCACGGCGTTGCCGTCGAGCGCGAACGCCGAGCCGGCGACGTCGTGCGAGAGCAGCACCCACTCCATGTCGTCGGCGCGAAAGGCCGGCAGGTCATCGCGCAGCCGCGCCGGTGTGCCGGCCAGCCGCTGCGACCACCACTGCGGCCACAGGCCCAGCGGATCGGCACGCCACTCGGTCAAGCGCATGCCCGCGCCGGGCTGGTGCAGGCTGGCCAGCGCAGTCTCGGCCAGCGCGGCCGGTGCGGCGCGCTGCAGGCGTTCACGCTGCGCACTTGTCAGCAAGCGGTCGCGCCACGGCAGCAGCGCGTCGACGGCCTCGCGCGCCGTGCCGAGCGAGGGTGCGGCGCCGCTGGCGAGCGCGCCGTCGCGCGCGCGCCAGACATCGTCGAAGCGTCGGGCTGCCGCCATCGCGGCGGACGCGTCCTTCGCGCCCACCAGCACGACGATAGAGCGCGATGCGCTGTCGGCGATCTGGCGCGTCGCCCGGCTGAGGTTGGGCGACTGCTCGTCCTGCGGCAGCAGCGCAAGCACGTCACTGTCCAGCCGATCGGCGTGCCAGAACGTCCATTGGTGCGCGAGGACGACCAGCACCACCAGCAGCCAGACCAGGCCGAGCGCCGGTGGCAGACGGGCCGCGGCGGGCGCGCGCGCCGTCGCCGGCGTCGGATCAGGAACCGGCTGCGTCAAACCGTGCCTCGTCGTCGCGCGTCGGCTCCTTGGCCGCGCTCAGCGCGGTAAAGCGGATCAGCGTCAGGTCGCCGCCGCGCTCCTCCAGCCGGACCTGGCGCACGTAGCGGTCGCCTTGCAGACCCATGCTCGCGAACTGCCCGGCGAGGACGGTGTCGATGGGCGTCAGCACGAGTCGCCAGCCCTGCCCTTCGAGCAGTTCGCCGTCGATGCGAAAGTGCCGCGCGAGCGTCGCCAGGTCGCCGGCCACGAGCGCGAACATCGCCTCGTTGACGGCGCGCAGGCCGGGCTCGGTGCGCGCGTCGAGCTGCATCGTGGCCACGCCGTCGGCACCGCGCGCGAGCAGGCGGCCCGGCGTCACGACCAGGGTCGATGCGAACGGTGCGCGCGTGTGCCAGACCACGCCGCGCGAGCGCAGCATGAGGAAATCGCCGCGCGAGAGCAGCGGGTTCTTGAAGCCCTTGAGCGTGCGCGTCTGCTCGAAGTCACCACGCAGCACCGGCGCGTCGGCTAGGCGCGCGCGCACCTCGGACGCGAGGTCCGCTGCGCGTGCCGGCAGCGGCAGCAGCAGCAGGGCCAGCAGCGCCAAGCCGCTGCGGCGCGTCAGCACGGCTCCACCCCGAGCCGCTGCCACAGCACCGGCGGGCACACGTAGCACATCTCGCGCGTCTTCATGTCGAGCGCGACCTGGATCGAGCTGGCGCGGTTGACCCGGGCGCCGGTGACGGCGTCGCGCATCAGGTATTCGATGCGCAGCCGGTTCTCCCACTCGACGATCTCGGCGCGCACGAGCAGCTTCTGCCCGTAGCTCGCGGTGCGGACGTACTTCAGGCGCATGTCGACCACCGGCCACGCGTAGCCGGATTCGCGCATTTGCGGATAGCTGTAGTTGACGCGCTCGAGCAGCGCGCAGCGCGCCAGCTCCATGTACTTGACGTAGTGGCCGTGCCAAACGATGTCCATCGGGTCGAGGTCGAAGAACGCCGGCACGACTTCGATTTCGATGCTGAGATCGGGAGCGGTCATTGTTTCGTCCTGCCTTGGTCCCAGAAGGGGAAGAAGTTGAACCATTCGTAGGGCGCGCGCCTGAGAATCGCCTCCAGGCTGGCGACGTAGCGCCCCGCAACCTGCCGCAGGGCATCGTCACGCCGGCCGCGCGGCAACTCGACGCTTTCGGCGAGCTCCTCGCAGACCGCGACGTGGCCGCCGCCCTCGCGTATGCAGGCCATGAAGAATAACGGGCAGCGCAGCAGCGCGGCTAGCACGTAGGCGCCGACCGGCAGCGGCGCGTCGACGCCGAGAAACGGCAGCGTCGTCTGCTTGCTCGCGCGCACGGGAACGCGGTCGCCGACGATGGCGACCACCTCGCCGCGCGCGATGCACTCGCTAAGCAGCACCGCGGTCGCGGCGCCGACTTCGCCGGCCTGCACCAGGCGCACGCGGCTGCGCGGGTCCAGGCGGTGCAGGATGCGGTTGAAGCGCTCGGCGTGCGCGGTGTGCACCACGATCGTGAGCGTGAAGTGGGCGTGGTGATCGGCCAGCGCGCGACACAGCTCGAGGCAGCCCACGTGCGCGGTGACGACCATCACCCCGCGGCCATTGGCCATCGCGCGCAGCACGGCCTCGCGGCCCTCCCAGCGCACGCTATCGAACGCGTATCGCCCGCTGATCGCGAGCAGCTTGTCGAGCAGCGTCTCGGCGAACGAGAAGAAGTGGCGCAAAGTGTCGCGCCAGCCCGGCGCGTGCCCGATCGCGCCGTAGGCCGCCTGCATGCGTTGCAAATACTGCAGCGATGCCGCGCGCGCGTTCGGGTTCACGGCCCAGTACCAGGCGACGACGGGAAGCAGACAAAGCCGGAACAGCGTGCGGCCGAACACGCGGTACACGGCCCACAAAAGCCAGATGCCGGCGACAAAGGTCGTCTCGCCCAGGCTGGCCCAATGGCGCGTGGGCGCAGTCATCGTTGCCGGGCCGACTGTCGCCAAGTTGACCGAAGGTGCGTCATGCTGGCCCCAGCTTGCGCCACAGCAAGAGCGGCAGGCGCAGCAGCATTCCGCAGAACAGCCGCGTGTGCATCCATGAGATGAGGAGGTTGTCGTGCCAGAGCCGGAAATGCGAGACGCCGTCTTGAGGGTAAGTCACGCGCGTCGGCTGGTTGACGATGGCCACGCCGCGCCAGTGCAGGCGCACCAGCACCTCGGGGTCGAAGTTCATGCGCTGGCCCAGGCGCGCGCCGTCGATGAGCGCGACGACTGCCGGCAGCGGATAGACGCGAAAGCCGCACATCGAGTCGCGGATGTCGAGCGAGAGCGTGTTGATCCAGACCCACACATGCGTCGCGTAGCGCGCGATCAGCCGCGAGCGCGGCACCTGCGCGTCGTACACCGGCTGGCCGCAGATCACGGCCGCCGGGTGGCGGCGCGCCAGGTCGAGAAAGAGCGGGATGTCGCGCACGTCGTGCTGGCCGTCGGCGTCGATCTGCAGCGCATGCGTGCGCCCCTGGCGAAGCGCCGCGCGCAGGCCGGCCATGACCGCGCCGCCCTTGCCCTGGTTGACCGGCAGGCGCACCAGTTCCACCTGCGGCGGCGCGGCCACCGCATCGAGCAGCGCGGCGCACTGCGCGTCGCTGCCGTCGTCGACAACGATGCACGGCAGCCCAAGCGCGCGCACCGACTGCACCATGCGCACCGCCGTTGCGCCGTGGTTGTAGACCGGGATCACGACCGCTGCATCAAGCATCGGGCGGCGCGAACAGCACGCGGTCGCTGGCATGCACGCCGGCGGCCGAGGTGCAGCGAAACGTCAGCGTCAGCGTCGCCGGTCGCCATTGCAGCGCGATGCCCACGCGCGTGCCGGGCAGCACCGGGCGCTGGAACTTGAGGGCTTCGATGCCGGTGACGGGCGCGGCCAGCGCGAAGCCTTCGCGCGTGCAGCGTATGGCCCAGTCGAGCAGGGTCACGCCGGGCAGGATCGCGGCGCCGGGAAAGTGCCCTTCGAAGGCGGCGTCGCCGGCGTCGATCTGAAACTCGGCGCGGGCCTCGTGCTCGCCGCGTTCGAGCCAGCGGATGGCGGGCATGCCGTCGTCGAACAAGGCCGCGAGCGCGGCCTCGGTGGTCTTGCCGAGCAGGTTCAGCGGCAAGGCCTCGACGTGACGCCATCGGCGCGGCAGGGCGACGCGCTCAACCGTGCCCGACAGCCACGCACGCAGCGTCTCGTTGAACGCGCGCCGCCCTTGCGCGGCCAGCAGTGCGCGGCCGCTCTCGCTGGGCACCACTACCGCCGCCAAGCGCAGCCCGTCGCCAATGGCAACGGCCAGCACGCGCGCATCGGCGATCAACGGCGATTCGGCCAGGCGGCGCTCGATCGCGCTGAGCGAGACGCGCTTCTCCTCGATCTTGACGATGCGGTCGGCGCGGCCGAGGAGCACGAAACCGTTGCCGTCCTCGGCGCGCACGCGATCGCTCGTCACGTGCCACCCCGAGTCGGGTAAGTGGGGCGAGCGCACGGCGAGCAGGCCGTCCTCGATGCGCCACTCGACGCCCGGCATCGGTTGCCAGTGGTCGCCGTGGATGCCGTACTGGCGCCAGGCGATGCCGCCAGTCTCCGAGCTGCCGAAGAGCTCGATCGGCGTCAGGCCAAGGCATTGCGCGGCGTGCACGGACGCCGCAGGCGGCAGCGGCCCGCCTGCGGAGACCACCGCCCGCAGACTGCGCCGCGCAAGCGACCAGTCAATGCCCTCGGGCAGTCGGGCCAGGTGGGCCGGGCTGGTGATCAGCAGCGTTGGCGCCGGGCCGAGCCGGTTCGCGAGCTCTTCGGTGTAGACCAGCCGATGCGTCGCGAAGGCCCGCCCCGCGGCGAGCGGCCAGAGGACGAAGAAGAGCAGGCCGTAAATGTGCTGGTGCGACACCGTCGCATGCACGCAGAGGTCGGCGTCGCGCGCCCATTGCGTTCCGAGCAAAGCGTGCTGGGTGTGGATCTCGGCGTCGAGTTGACGCAGCGTCTTGTCGAGCGCCGCGGGCTCGCCGCTCGAACCGGAGGTGAACATCACGAGGCGTGTCGAGTCGCGATCGAGCGCCTGCGTCGGCGGTGCGGCAGCCCCATCCGCCGGCGTGATCGCGCCATGCAGGTCGCCGGCCATGCCGTCGACCAGGCCGCGCAGGCGGTCGACGGTCGCGGGCAGTGCGTCGCCCGGGAGATAGGGCGTCTTTCCGCTGTGCCAGGCGCCGTACAGCGCGGCGGCAAACTCGAAGGGGTCTTCGATGTAGAGGGCCCAGCGCGTGCCGGCCTGGGCCGCGAACGCGGTCTGCCAGAGCCCGATCCGGTGCATGAACGCCGCGCGGTCGAGTCGCACGCCGTTGCGCCACGCGATGGGGCGCCCGGCCTGGCCAGGGCCCGACGCGACTTCGGTCAGCGCGAGCCAGTCAGACATTGGCGCTGCGTTGCATCACGCGCTGACGAACGATCCACTCGCCTGTGAAGAGCGCGCCCATCAAAAGGTAGGCCACGAGTCCGTTGTACAGGGCCCAGGCGGCATCGCTGCCCCACAGCGCGGTCGCCGCGGCAATCGTGCCGTTGAAGACGAAGAACGCGCACCAGACCCAGGTCACCTTGCGCGTGTAGGCGACCGCCTGCGCGGGCAGGTCGGGCCGCGTCAGGCGCGCCATGCGTTCGACCGCGCTCGGCGGGCGCACAAGGCTGGCGCCGAACAGCGCCAGCATCGCGCCGTTGACGAACACCGGGTAGAGCTTCAGGGGCAGCGCCGTATTGGCCAGCAAGGTCAGCAGCGCCAGCAACGCCGTACCCGCGGCAGCGGCCCACCAGAGGCGCTGGCCGGACGCTCCCAGGCGCACCAGTGCCAGCACGAGCAGCAGCAGCGCCAGCCAGCGGGGCTCGAAGTGGCCGAGCCCGAAGTACACGACCAGCGGATACAGCACGGTCAGCGCAGCGACAGCGACGTGGCGCACCGCCGCAGGACCTCAGACTGCCGCCGTGTCGTTCAACAGTCGGTGCAGCGCGTCGACCACGTCCTGCACGGTGCGAACGGTCTTGAAGGCCTCGGGCTGAAGGCGGCGTCCGACCCACGGGCGCAGGCGGACGATCAGGTCCACCGCGTCGATGCTGTCGATGTCGAGGTCGTCGTAGAGCCGCGACTCGGGCCGCACACGCTCGGGGTCGATCTCGAAGGCCTCGCGGAGGATGTCGACAGTCTTGGCGAAGATTTCGTCTTTGGTCATGGCGATATTCCGCGAAGGGGCAGTTCGGTCTAGCGAACCCTCTGGCTCTCTACAAACGCCACCAGAGCGTTGACGCTGGCGAAATGCTTGCGCGTCACCTCCGAGTCGGCGCTCATTGTCACGCCGTAGCGCTTTTGCAGCGCCATCCCGAGTTCCAGGGCGTCGATCGAGTCGAGGCCCAGTCCCTCGACGAACAGCGGCTGGGCGGCATCGATGTCGCCCGGCGCCAGGTCTTCCAGCGCCAGCGACGAGATGATGAGTTCCTTGATTTCCAGTTCAAGCGTCGGCACGGGCAAGCTCCAGGGCAAAGTAATCGGACAGATGTTCGGTCAGGCGCCGCGCGGCCATCGCGTCGCCAGCCGGGTCGTTGCAAAACGTGGCGACTGCGATGTCGTCGCCCACTGCGATTTCGAATCGAGCGCGCCGCGAGGGTACCTGATACCACTTGTCGCCCTTGGCCAGCGTTGGCGGACGGCAGCGGATCACGACCGGCGTGATGTTGAGGCCACCGCGCACCGCGATGTGGGCCGCGCCGCGCTGGAACTGCAATGCGCCCGAGCGTGGTGTGCGCGTGCCCTCGGGAAAGATGATGAGGTTGTTGCCGGAGCGAACCGAGGCGATCGCATCACTGACCAGATCGACACCCGACTCGTTGCAGATGAAGCCCGCCATCCGCACCGGCCCGCGGGTGAAGGCGTTGCCCAGCAGCGCCGCCTTGACAACGCAGTCGGGGCGTTCCACCAGCGAGATCAGGAACACGACATCGATCAGCGAAGGGTGGTTGGCCAGGATCAGCAGCCCCGTGCGATCCAGCTTCTCGGCGCCGCGCACTTCGTAGCTCAGCACGCCGACGGTGTGCATCATCCAGACGAAGCTGCGCATCGCCGCACCGACGAGCGAACGCGCGACCAGCGTGCGGCGCGGGCGCGGCCACACGGCGACGTTCAGCAGAGGAAAGGCGATCAGGCGCAGGCACAGGCCGCCGATGCCGAAGCTCGAAAAGCACAGCCCGGTCGCGCAGACGCGCCAGTAGCGATCGAGCCGTTCAATCACGGCGGCTCCACTCCCAGCGCCGGCCGTCGATGTTCTGCACCAGCGGCTCGCCGCCTGCGAGGAACAGGCGCAAGACTTCGAGCGATGCCGGTAGCGCGCAGGACTGCGCTTCGCCCGCAACGAGCGGGCCCGAGCGCAGGCTCAGGGTGGGGCCCTCGCCCGCACCAGGGCGCGACACGCGCCAAGCCCAGGCCCAGATGCAGGGCGGCTCGTCGCGAAACACAGCGTAGTTGGCGGGCAGGGCTTCGTCGTAGCAGACCACGAGCACCTCGGACGCGCCGTCGGCCAGCAAGCCCGCGGCCTCGATGAGACCGGCCGCCGCGCTGGCGCGGCCGGCCGCCACGCAGATGGCGTTGCTGCGGTCGCCGCGCGCGATGGAGTACATCGCAGCGATCGCGTTGTGAACCGAGAGGCTGAACCCGGTCGGCGACACGGTGGCGTTGCGCGCCAGTTCCTCCAGCAGGCCGAGGGAGCGGCGGACGTCGCCATAGCGCGACGCGAACACCGTCGGCACGTCGTCGTCGCTCTGCTGGCAATCCCATGCCGCCTGCAGCGCGAC